>JBBRZG010000098.1:0-14833 GCA_038236905.1 Burkholderiales bacterium | reverse complement strand
GTTTACGCATTGGTTCGTGCGCAGTGGGGTTTTAATTCTGCACACGACTCTCCATTTGGCTACGAGCGCCTAAACAATCGTCAGCCAGCCACGTCGTATAACAGACGTCTGCGGCTATACGAATGCCAAATTGCCATTGCTATTTTCCGGTGTTTCGTCGGCAAGATTTGGTTAATCGTCGGATAGGGCGTTCGTGCTATTGCGAAATGCGAAGCGCCCGCCTAGACTACGTGCTGTTTAAAATTGCGACAAAAAAGTCAAATTTTCTTTGTAAATCTATAAAAGGATTAAATATGTTGATGCGATTTGGAATCGTCATGTTTGCGACGATAACAGCCTTGGCTGGGCAATTTACCGGTGATGCCTTCGCGCAAACCGAAACGCCCCTCACCATTGAAGAGATGTTTAAACCAGCCCAGCTGAGTGGCGTGAATATCTCCAACAATGGCCGCTACATGGTCACGACCATGCCGCTAAAAGGGCGTATGAACCTTGCGATTATTGATCTAGAAACTCGTAAAGCATCTGCATTAACGAATTACGACGATTTTGATGTGCTGGGCCCAACATGGGTGGGCAATGAAAAGATCATCTATTCACTGGGCCAGGCTAATTCTCCTACCGGCCCCGGCCAATTTGACGGCGGCGGCCTCTTTGTGATCAATCGTGATGGTAAGGAGTTTCGGCGCCTGTCCATGACCGTTCGCGAATTCCGCAAGCAAAACCAATATGTTTTCCGTGGGCTCGACCTCTATCGCACCATTCCTGGCAACGAAGAAGAAGTCATTGCTGAAGGCAACATGACATCGGCCGATTCTAATGATCTCTACCGCTTAAATATTAAAACAGGGCGTTATGTTTTGATTACCCAAGGTCGCCCAGCAGATCGTACTAGCCGCTGGATTATGGACAGCAAATTTGTACCGCGTGTCGTATCTGCGAGTATTAAAGACACCCTAACTACGGTTGTTTATTACCGTAAGGACGACAAATCGGATTGGTACGAGCTAGCCCGTTACGATGGCGGCAAAGGCTCTACCTTTGTACCGCTCGCCTTTGAAAGTGATGAACAAGGTTTGCAAGTCGCCTTCAACGGTGGCCGAGACACGATGGCAGTATTCCGCTATGACCCTATTGCTAAAAAGATGGGGGAGCTCATCGCCCAACATCCTCGATATGACATGGGCGCATCGGCAGATGGCAATGGTCTTCCGGGCGTCATTACTGACTCAAAAACCGACAAAGTTTTAGGATATGCGGTCGCTGGCGCAAAGCCTGAAGTCGTGTGGTTGGACGAAAAATACGCGACTATTCAACGCAATCTGGATGGCGCTTTGCCTAACCGTATAAACCGCTTCCGTCGTGTGCCAGGAGGCAAGCGGCTGATTGTTACGTCCTATTCCGACACTTCGCCCACACGCTGGTATTTGCATGATGAGGAAGCCAAAACCCTGGAGCCAATCGGTAGTTCCAGGCCATGGCTGGATGGGAAGTTGGTCGATCAGGGGGTCATGACGTTCAAAACACGCGATGGTCTTGAAATTCCCGGCTACTATTTTTTGCCCAAAAACTATAAGCCTGGTACCAAGCTACCGACTATTGTTCACATTCACGGCGGCCCTTTTGCGCGCGCAGACAATTGGGGCTCTGGTTTTGGTTATAGAGAGGGTCAGTTATTCGCGTCACGCGGCTACGCGGTGATCGTACCCAATTTCCGGGTAACCCCAGGTTTTGGTTCAAAAATCTTTTATGCCGGCTTTGGCACCGTTGGCCGCGAAATGTCCAATGATCATGAAGATGCGTTGAAGTGGGGGATCGAACAGGGCTTTGTAGACCCGAAAAACGTGTGTATTTCGGGCGCGAGCTACGGTGGTTACGCAGCTCTACAGGCGCTTATTAACAACAACGATATGTGGAAGTGTGCAGTAGCCGGCTTGGCCGTCACGGACTATAAATATCAGCTTACTTCACGGGATGGCGATACTGCACAAAACACAGCTGGAGTGGACTTTTGGAAATCGGTCCTCGGCGACACCGATCTCGATTCAGCCCTCATTAAAAGCATTTCGCCGGTCTTCAATGCGTCAAAAATTAAACGCCCTGTTTTCCTCTACGCGGGCGAGGATGACATTCGCGTGCCGATCGCCCAAATTAGCCGTATGGCGAAGGAGTTAGAGCGTTCGGGTAACCCGCCTAAAGCATTCGTCATCAAGGAAAAAGAAGGCCATGGCTACGGCAAGCTTGAAAATAACGTGGATCTCTACACGCAAATGCTGGCGTTTTTGAAGGATCAATTCGGCAAATAGATCACCGCGGTTGAATCAATATGGCGAAGTTGGCTACCTTTAGGAACTGATATAAAAAACCCGCCAGCTGGCGGGTTTTTTACGTCGCTGCACACTTAAAAATTTCTAGTTCAAAAGTGTTTTTTCCATAAACTTGATCTGCGCATAAAATAAAAAATCCTGATTTGATTTTTTCGCAAAGCCATGGCCCTCATCATTTGCCATCAAAAACCATACTGGAACATTTTGTTTCTTAACCTTTTCGACAATTTGTAGTGCTTCCGTATAGGGGACGCGGGGATCATTTTTGCCCTGCACCACAAACAAAGGTTTATTGATCTTTGCCGCGTTGTTGAGCGGGGAAATTTCTTCCAAAAACTTCTTCATCTCAGGATCGCGCTCATCACCATATTCGACGCGGCGCAAATCGCGGCGATAGCTTTCAGTATTGGCCAGAAATGTGACGAAATTTGAAATGCCGACCACATCAATGGCGCCTGCAATGCGATCTGCGTAATGGGTGGCCACGGCCAGCGCCATATAGCCACCATAGCTGCCTCCCGTCACCAAGACCTTGCTTGGGTCGAGGTCAGGTTGCTCCTTGATCCAATCAAATAATGCGCCGATATCTTTGACAGAGTCTTCGCGCTTATTGCCGTTATCCATCGCCAAAAATGTTTTACCAAACCCCGATGATCCGCGCACATTGGGATAGATAATCGCGATGCCGAGTTCATTCACCATATAGTTATTTCGGGCAATAAACCCCGGCCTGGCCTGGCCTTCCGGTCCGCCGTGGATATTGATAATCACCGGGCGTTTGCCTTGAAAATTTTTCGCGTCCGGCTGGTAGATGAAGCCAGATATTTTCAAGCCGTCAAACGATTTCCACTGCACCAGTCGGGGCTCCACGAACTCCAGAGGATTCAAGTTGGCGCTTGAGCCATTTGTCCAGCGTGTGACTTTAGGGGCAACAATATTCATTGAATAAACTTCTCCCGGGGAACGTGCCGAGGTGAGGTTAAACGCCAACTCCGCGCCGTTGCCGTTGATATCCGGTGCTGACAAATCGTCGCTATCCTCACTACCGCCTTTCCAGCGCAGTCCCGATATTTCGCCGGATAGCAAAGCGGGACGCGGCAGTTCTTTGTCACTTTTTAGTTCCAGAAAACGCAGCACCGAAGACCCGTCTTCATTGGTCGTAAAAGCAATTCTGTTGGCTCGATTTGAAATGCTGAAATCATCTACGTCATGCTTAAGGTGCGCAGTTAGAACGCGTTCTTTTCCGCTTCGAATGTCGATATGCACTAAACGCCGATACTCATTGTCGCGATCCGAGACGGTATAAACACCTTTGCCATCGCTGGCAAATCGCGGCTCGCCGTACGCCACCGTGACAGCCTTGGCACCGTTGGTTTTGGCTGCTGTTACAGGCAACACCGAAGGCGCTGGCGTAATCCGTGTCCGCTTGCCCGTTGCGATATCCATCATCCACAAATACGACTCGTTAGCCGATACATATTCACGATACGCCAGAGATTTCCCATCAGGCGAGAACCGAAACGCTGAAAACCCGCCGCCATCAAAGGTTGCGATGACTTTTGCAGTGTCCGGCTGGAGTGGATCAGCGATGTAAAGCTTGGTGGTGGCCTTGCGTGCAGCGGATTCCTGCAGCGATTGTGTTTTTTCTTTTTGATCAACTGATGCGGTTGTGAATACGATTCGGTCGCCGCTGCGGTTCCACGCGGGACTGCCGGCACGTTCCGATTCAGGCGAAACAGGCGTTACTATTCTTGACGATAAATCTAGTCGGTATATCCGAAAAATTTCATCGCCGCCGGCGGCTCGCGTGAACAGTAGATATTCACCTTTGGTAGGCTGAAAAGTGGCATTGCTGACGGCATCAACTAAATCCGTGAGCGGCTCAGGCTTGGCACCCGGTGTTTTGATTAAATGCAGCTGATTGCTGTTGTTCAGACGCATTCGCACCAGAATGCTGCCGTCTTGAGGGTGCCACGCAATAATTGATGACGGCTTGAACTGGGTATAAGCCTCCACTTTTTGGGTGAGTGCCTCGGGTATCGGTGGGATATTTTCGATGACCAGATTTGAGGTCGGCGTAATGAACTGCCCATAAGCAAGGCTGCTACAAACAAAAAAAATCCCGGCAGCTGTTAATCTCAAAAAAGCTTTTCTTTTCATCTCAACCCCCCCATAAATAAATCGTCATTGAGCATCGCCAGTTCTGCTCTCATTGGCGATGCCTTTTATAATCGGTCGCGCAGGATTGGTAATCCATTCGCTCCACGAGCCGGGATAGAGCTTTGAACCGCCCAGGCCCGCATATTCCATCGCGAAAATATTTGCACACGCCGTAACGCCCGAGCCGCATTGGTGCACGACGTCCGCGGAGCGCCGGGCATTCATTATTGAGGCGAACGCGGCTTTTAGGTCCGCCTGCGGTCGCATCGTCAGATCAGCGTTTAAATTCTCTTTATAAAATCTATTCTTCGCACCATCGATATGCCCCGCCACCGGATCAATAGGCTCAATATCACCCCGAAAACGCTCTGGCGCTCGTGCATCAATCAACGTTGTTGCAGGAATTTTAAGCCCCGCCTCGACCTCGTCGGCATTCAATACCATTAGCGGATCAGCATGCCCGCGAAGCGCTGCGGGTTTCGGCACGGGTACATCGCGTGACAGCACATGGCCATCGGCAATCCATTTCGGGATGCCGCCGTCGAGGAGTGAAACCTGCGTCAAACCTATCCATCGCGAGAGCCACCAAAGCCGCGATGCAAACTGACCGCCTACATCGTCATAGGCGACAATCTGCGCCGTACTACTAACGCCATTGCGAGCTAAAAATGCGGTGAACGCCGCGGGTGATGGCAATGGATGTCGGCCATTGCTGCCAGATTTCTCTCCGGATAGATCCGTATCCAGATTCGCAAAAATCGCCCCAGGAATATGTCCTTCGCGGTATAAACGCTCACCTTTACCGAGGTCAAACAAATCGTGACGGCAATCGAAAATCACGTAACTGGGATCGTCAATTTTCGCGGCCAATTCGGTAGTTGAAATAAGCATCTTGAGTCCTCGCAATGGACGTTAATAATCGACGTTAATTATCTCGCTAATCTGCGCTGGCAGAAGTTTTCGCTAACGTGGATTGAAGTCCCTTGTTCTTTGTATCTTGGTCTGCACGTTTCGCCAGTAATCCACTAGCGACAATAATTGCCATGCCGACCCACGCAATTGGCGGTAAAACTTCGTTGAATATAAAAATGCCCGCGAGTGCAGCGAAGATAACGGTTGAATATGCAAACGCACCGACAACCAGCGTGCTGCCGCTATGATATGCCCGCGTCATTGCCAGCTGTGCGGCGGTTGCCGCAAGTCCAAGACCCAGCAGATACGGGATGTTTGGAGCAGTTATGGCTTGAAATGACCCTGTAGCGAGGGTTTGAAAAATCGCTGAACCGACTGCGCCTGCCACCGCAAAATAAAACACCACCCGCCATTCCGGCTCGCCTGCATCACCCAGCTTTTTCACATTCAAATACGCGCACGCCGCAAAAAAACCGGAGGCCAGACCGATAAAGCCTGCGTGCGCATTTTCTCCCTCGAAGGTAGGTCGCAACAATAACGCTACACCCACAAACCCGAGGGCGATAGCGAACACCAGACGCCGACTCAGCCTTTCTTTCAGTAGAACACTGGAGAGAATAGTCAGAAAAATCGGTGAGGTGTAATTAAGCGTAATCGCCGTGGCAAGCGGGAGTTTGGTCATCGCATAAAAGTAGCCGATAAGTGAAACGGTGCCGGTGGTGCCGCGCCAAAAATGGCCTCGCCAGAATGGCGTGAGCACCGATGAACGCTTCCATAAAATGAACCCGCCGACAACGATCAGTCCGACCAGTGATCGATATAGCGATAGCTCAGCGCCGCTGAATTTTGTACCCAGCAGCTTGGCAAAAGTCCCCATTGTCGCGAACAATGCGCCGGCAACGAGCATCCATGACGAGGTCATAAGGTCATCTTGTGGTTGCGGCCATTGTCATCGCCGTCACTGCCACCGCCAGGGCGGGCGTTAGCGAGCTTGTCGAGGTGATCTTCAAATCCCCTGCATCTGCGATTGGATAAATTCATGGAAATGCACGAGGCCATCTTCCATCGGGCTTTGATATGGACCTTGCTCGTCGCGACCTTCGCGCCACAAGAGCTTGCGGCCGTCGTTCATCCGCTGGCAAATTTCTTCATCCTCGACCGCGGTTTCGTTATACGCCTGTTGGTGCGCGGCGATAAATTCCGGCTCGAAATGTTGAATCTCCTCCGGGTAATAAAATTCAACCACGTTGCTGCATGCGCCCACTCCGCGCGGCACGATGGTCGATACCACCAGCACATGTGGATACCATTCGACCATCACGTTGGGGTAATACGTCAGCCAAATCGCACCCTGCGGAGGCACTTCACCGCCGCGAAAATTCATCACAGAATCATGCCACTGCTTATAAATGGGTGAGCCGGGTTTTTGCAGCGCTTTGTGTACGCCCACGGTTTGCACGCTATACCAGTCGCCAAATTCCCAATTCAAGTTTTCACAGTCCACAAACTGGCCGAGCCCGGGATGAAACGGGCCGACGTGGTAATCCTCCAAATACACTTCAATAAACGTTTTCCAGTTGAAACTATATTCGGTGACTTCAATTCTATTCAGCACGTAGCCATCAAAATCTAAATCTTTTGCGCAGCCCAGCTTGCCTAAATCGCCTGCGATATCGCGCTGTCCCTGAAACAACATGCCTTTCCAGTTTTGCAATTTTTTACGCGGCAAATCGAGGCACGGCTGCTCGGCAAAATGGGGCGCTCCCAGTAATTTGCCTTCGCCGTCATAGGTCCAGCGATGCAGCGGGCACACAATAATGCCGCTCGGTAGGGTGCCTGCACCGCGCAGCATCACTGCTTGGCGATGGCGGCACACGTTTGAGACGAGATCGAATTGATCAGCGTTGTTCACCAGTGACCATGCGCCATCGGTCATCTCGAGCACGCGATAGTCATTCTCATTCGGTGCCATCAACGAATGACCGACGTAGCCGGGCCCAAGCTTGAAGAAAACTTCGAGCTCACGCTGGTGAATAGCAGGATCAAAATACCAGCTCAGGGGGAGCTGGGTTGCAACGGGTTTTAATTCCCGGTGCCCTAATAATATGGACATAGTCCTTACCTCCAATTTCTCGCATTAATGACAGCGAGATAACCAAAGTAAAAACAACACCCGGGCGATCGAGAAAACTAGCTTTTAACTCCGCTTGCTCCGTCCCGCAAAAATGTGCCAAAAAAAAATTCTTTCAACACGGGAAATGGAGCCGCGATTCTGCCTTAGGGGTGGCAAAAAGGCAAGCAAGCGCGATCTAAAACCAATTAAAAATAGGCAAAAGCGCAGATTTCCGTTGTTTTGCTTCCATAGTTTTGGTCGGTCACCGTTTCCGGCGTTCTTCAGCAATGGACTGGCATTGCGTGATTCGGTTATGATTTCAGATTGCTTTTTGAAAGCGCTTTGCAACACCTTTGAGAATTGTCATGGCTAAAGCAAACCTTGGAACGCCCCCTAAAAACTTCGAAGCTGCGATAGCCGAGCTCGATTTATTGGTTGATAAGATGGAAAGTGGCCAATTGCCACTGGAAGAGTCGCTCAGCGCCTACCAGCGTGGTGCGGAATTGATCAAATATTGTGAAAAAGTATTAAGCGACGCCCAGCAACGCATTCAGGTGCTTGATGGTGGCACGGGCGGCTCGGGTGGCTCTGGCGGCACGCTCAAAGATTTCCATCAAGACGCAGAATCTTGATTTAACCAGATAAAAAAATGAATGATTTCCAAGATTGGTCGCGACAAATCGCGATGGACATGGAGCGTACGCTCAGCGATTTATTGCCCTTGCCGGATATTCAGCCACAGCGACTTCACGCGGCCATGCGTTACTCTTCACTGAGTGGCGGTAAGCGGGTGCGGCCGATGCTGGTGTTTGCGGCAGGTCTTGTGACAGAAGCGGATTCGTCGCGGGTAAAGGCAGTTTCTGCCGCAGTCGAATTTATCCATGCATATTCGCTTATTCACGACGATTTGCCCTGCATGGACGACGATACTTTGCGTCGCGGACGCCCAACTTGTCACATCGAATTTGATGAGGCGACTGCGCTGCTTGCTGGAGATGCTTTACAAGCATTGGCTTTCGAGATAGTGAGCACTCATAAATTAGCTGATTCCGCGGAAACGCAGCTGATGATGATCCAGCATTTCACCAAAGCCTGCGGATCGCATGGCATGGCTGGCGGACAGGCGATTGATCTGGCGAACGTGAACAAATCAATTACCGTACCAGAGCTCGAATATATGCACATTCTGAAAACCGGCGCATTGATTCGCGCGTCTGTGCAATTGGGTGCATTGTGCGGCCGTGCGTTACAGCCAGATGAAATGAAGCATCTTGACCGCTATGCCAAATGCGTGGGCTTGGCTTTTCAGGTAGTGGACGATATTCTCGATTGCGAGTCTAATACTGCAAAGTTAGGCAAAACAGCGGGTAAAGATCAAGACGCGAACAAACCAACATATGTCAGTCTGATGGGTTTGGCACCGGCCAAGCGTTTTGCCGACGAATTGCTGGCGGATTCGCATGCCGCGGTTGAAAGTTTCGGTGAGCGCGCTACTCGGCTTCGCCAACTTGCCGAATTTATCGTGCGGCGCGAATATTAGATTGAGGTTAACTTCAAGCGAAATTTAAGCAAAAGTTTGCTGTATTTTTGTGACAATAGTGAAGTAGAAAAAACTAAATTTATGACTACCAAGACAAAATATCCGCTGCTTGATCCCATTTCGGATCCAGCTGACCTTCGCAAACTGGACCGCCGCGATTTGCCGGCGCTTGCGGTTGAGCTGCGTGAATTCATTGTCGATTCTGTCGCCACTACCGGCGGCCATTTCTCATCCAATTTAGGCACGGTCGAACTCACGATTGCATTGCATTATGTTTTCAACACACCTGAAGACCGGCTGGTGTGGGATGTGGGACATCAAACTTACGGCCATAAAATTTTGACTGGTCGCAAAGCCGGTATGGCCAAGCTGCGCCAAAAAGGCGGGATCGCCGGCTTCCCGCGCCGCGAAGAAAGTCCTTACGATACCTTTGGCACGGCACATTCCTCCACCTCGATTTCAGCTGCGCTCGGCATGGCAGTGGCGTCGCGTTTGTCCGGCACCAATCGTAAAGCTGTCGCCATCATTGGCGATGGCGCGATCACGGGTGGCATGGCGTTTGAGGCCATGAATAACGTGGGTCGCGAGGATGTCATCGTAATTTTGAACGACAACGATATGTCGATTTCAGAATCAATCGGCGCACTGAATAATTACTTCGCGAAGCTGATGTCTGGCCGTTTCTACGCGAACACCAAGAAAACGGCCGAGCGGATTTTGTCCGTCACGCCCACGTTTAAAGAAATCGCCAAACGTGTTGAAGAGCACGCCAAGGGCATGATTTCGCCCTCGACCATGTTCGAGGAATTCGGTTTCAATTACGTGGGCCCGATTGACGGGCATAACGTTGACGTATTGGTCGAGACGCTGAGCAATATCAAGAAGCTGGGCGGTCCGCAGTTCCTACATGTGGTCACCAAAAAAGGCCAGGGCTACAAGCTGGCGGAAGATGATCCGATCCAGTATCACGCCGCATCCGGCCGATTTGACCCCAAGGTTGGTTTTGTCAAAACGGTCTCCTTGCCAGACGTAAAGCCCAAACTCACCTACACACAAATTTTCGGTGATTGGCTATGCGATATGGCGCGCGCCGATAAGCGTCTGGTCGGCATTACCCCTGCGATGCGCGAAGGCTCCGGACTGGTTAAATTTTCGCAGGACTTTCCGGGTCGCTATTTCGATGTGGCGATTGCCGAGCAACATGCGGTCACGTTTGCGGCAGGCTTGGCGGCGGACGGCATGAAGCCGGTGTTGGCGATTTATTCCACTTTCATGCAGCGTGGTTACGACCAACTTATTCACGACGTTGCACTGCAAAATTTGCCGGTGGTATTTGCGCTGGATCGCGGCGGTTTGGTTGGAGCCGATGGGCCAACGCATCATGGCGCGTTTGATATGTCGTTCATACGCTGTATCCCAAACATGACCGTCATGGCGGCCTCAAACGAAGATGAATGCCGGCAGATGTTGTACACCGCATTCACACTTGATTCTCCTGCTGCGGTGCGCTACCCGCGTGGCAACGGGCCGGGTGTCGCCATCCAGAGCGAGATGACTGCCTTGCCACTGGGCAAGGGTGTCAGCGTTCGAGAAATCAAAGGTTTTGCGGCGAAGCGCGTCGCCATTCTTGCTTTCGGCTCGATGGTCAAACCGGCCACCGATGCGGGTGATGAATTGAACGCAGCGGTCGCCAATATGCGCTTCGTCAAGCCAATTGATGAAGAGCTTATTTTCAAGCTCGCCACCACGCATGATTACTTGGTGACTGTTGAAGAAAACGTGGTCATGGGCGGCGCGGGCAGTGCGGTTTTGGAGTCGCTTGAAGCCCAAGGCCTCAACATCCCCGTCTTGCAACTGGGGCTGCCCGACGCGTTCGTCGAACACGGCGACCCTGCGGTGCTGTTGGCGGATTGTGGGCTCCACAAAGACGGCATGGTTAAATCGATACAGTCGTGGTTATTACAAAAAGCGGAAACGCGGCTGTCGCAAAAAGCCGCAAGCTAACCGCTGTCGCGGAACGTTTCAACCATTCAATCAGAATAGATACGAATTTTTACGCGTCAATGCCACCGTACCGATCGTATATTCCAATCTACTGGCGCACTTGGAGTTTTGCCGTCGCACTCTATGTTGCCGGCACTTTTTTTGTCGGCTCGGCGAACAGGTTCCTGAGTGCATTTGCGTTCACCACGTTCGTGGGGGCGGTATATGTTTTTGCGTTTGAATTTAACCGCCTGAAAACCTTTTTGAACAAATCGTTTCCGCAAATCAGCGCGGCATTCCCCAAGACGTTCGCGTTCTCATTCTTCACTTTTTTCCACCCGTTTCTATGGCGTGAAGTGCTGTTGCCCGGCGCGTCGGATGGAAAGCCTTATGCAGAGGCGTATTCCATTTTTCGTTCCGCCTACTTTTGCTCAGCCGTTATTCTCGCGGTGCCTTTTATACTCAATCTCGCGTTTCTATGGACTCGTTCCGGCTGACGCCACGAAGACAGAGGCCACGAATATTTAAACCCTAGTATAGGGGCGGCTTGACAAGCATTTGTGCTTGAAAACGCCCGCCAATGCTGGGGTTGGTTTGTGAAATTTATCCAATCGTTAGCGATTTGTCCGCATCCCCAAGATTAGTTTACGATTGAGTCCCTGCTCCAAATTTGCCTGACTGCTTTTGATCCCGAATTTTTAATTTCACGAAAGATTTTGAACATGAACAAACTCTCTACTCTCGTTTCAATCGCGCTTATTGCGGTCGCCGCACCTGCTGTTGCGCAAGATAACAAGCCTGCGCCCGCCGCGACGGTGGCACCGGCGGCAGCGCCGGCATTGAAGCCGATCAACGTCCCCAAGCACAACTGCGTCAAACCCGAAGTGGCAGGCAAGCCCAAGACCAATGATGAACTAAAAGAGCTTAACGCAGTGCTCGCGACCTACCGCGATTGCCTGACTGCATATTCGACCGAAATGCGCCGTGCCGCCGATGCGCACATCGAAGCAGGCAATGTTTCGGTTGAGGAATACAACGACTTTATTAAAGTGGTGAAAGAAAAGACGAAGTAGTCTGCAATTCTCCCGCGCTCAACGCAAAAAAAGCCGCGCGATTTTTCGTGCGGCTTTTTAAATTTATGAAACGCTTGTTTACTTAGATGCTGCGCTCACCCGCATTTCATGTGCAGTCGCGTCAATTAGTCTTCGCCAAACTATATTCAAACCGATAGTTGTGTTTTCCCGCTGCAATATCAATCGCCATACTGCCTGAAAGTCCGGCAAGCTCGCCGGTTCCCGAATCCGGTACCACCGTCAATGTCAGCGTGGGTGCGCCACGATTCATGGTGCCGCTGTGTTGCAACACAAAGCTGCCCTGGCGTCCTTCCAACTTGCCGGTGACCACCTCCATCGCCACATACCCGGCAGAGCCTTCCACAGCCGTCCGCATTGCCAGCATTTGCCCTTTGCTGTTCGCATCCAGCGCGCCGTGAAAACGTTTATCTAATAACATGCGGCCAATTGATTCACCGCCCGCAGGATCGGCTGACTGCGGAACCAGTTTTACGTCGAATGCACCTTCGGCAATTTGTGACATGGGCTTCGCTCCGTGTTTCGAGGATATGGATATATTTGTTGCTGTTGCTGTTGGTGATGGTAATGGCGATGGTGGTGCTGGAGCGGCGATGCCACCGGTCGACATCAACACAAACACGCTCGCGAACAATCGCGCCAAACCGGTTGAACTCATGTGCCGTAACTCCTAGCGATCGTTGTTATGGTCTTCGTGGGGACGCAAACTGTACTCTGTAGAGACTGAGTCATGACGTTTTTTCCCCGAGCGATATACGCACTATGCCAAACAAAACGGCTGACGTTATGCGATCTCATATTTAACAGCGCTCTATCAAGCGCTAAATGGCGTGAAATATGTTTTCTAGCCGCGACTATGCTGTATTGCAATTCATAGCGCACCAACTGCAATCAACACTGTAAAAATCCCCGAAACCGCTCCACCTCCTCGTCCAGCCCAGCGGCAAATGCCCGCGCTTTCGGCTTTGTACCGACAAATCCCAATTCGATATTCAACCGCCCCGCATCCAACTTTGCGTTCGCCCAGCCGATAACTTGCGACTGCCACAATAATGGCAGCGCGTAGTAGCCGAGTTTGCGTTTGGTGGGTGGGGTGTAGGCTTCGAATCGATACGACCAGCCCCACAGATGCTCGAAGCGGCGGCGATCCCAGACGATTGGATCGAAAGGCGCTAACAATCGCACGCGGGTGTCTGCGGTTGCGTCTGTCTGTTCATCGGCCGGCCAAATATAATTGAGCCCGTCGATTTCGCTGCGGGCGTATTCGCCGCGTGCCACCATCAACTCAATTCGCTTTGCATAATCGACATTTGGTTTCATGCCGCCAATCATGTTGATGAGTTGGATGAGCGTTCGTTGCGGTACAGGCGCGTAGAGATTGACGAACAACCGAATCAGGCCGTCGGCGCGTTGTAGCGGCGTAAGTGATTTCGCATCATTCAGCGAACGGCTTGGCGGATTGGGCGCGGGGCTGAGGGAATAGACGCGAATACCCGCATCGCGTCGCAGCACCCGTGCACGGCCTTCGCGATGCAAGCCTTCCAGCATCATCGTCGTGGCGGCCGATTCGCCGCCCCAGCCGTTTATTCTTGCGCCCGCGCTGATCGCGCGCTCCACCTCTCGCGGGTGGACACTTTCATGTTCGCTTAAGAAACGTAGTACTTTGCGTCGTAACGTGGGATGTTCAGCCATGAATGTTTGCCAACGCGGCGATAGCTTGCGCGGGTACAACAACGACAAATGCCGACTGGGGAAAAACCCGTAGTTGTGAAGCATGTCTTCAAAAGTATCCAGCCGCGAATATTTTTTCTCCAGCTCATCGCACTGATAGCCCGCTACGCGATGTCGCAGGATAAGATCCTGCGCGCGCGCAGGTGCGCGAATCGGATCGGCTTGCACATAGCCGAGTATGTCAATGGCACGATTTAAAGTTTTAGCCGGAAAAAGTGACCGCGCTACCGCGTAGTTGACGAGTTGATCGCGAGTCACTTTGGCTTCTACTTCTATTTGGCTTTTACTTCAGTCTGGCGTTTACTTAACGACGCTTTTATCCTGCCCAAATAAAATGCGTCGCGATTCTTCATCATTCACGCTCGGCTTGGCGTCGGGATTAACCAGTTTCGATTTTGCATATGCGCGCGTTGTTGCAGGCCGCGCTTTGATCGCCGCATGCCATCGCGCGAGATGCGGAAAATCGGCCGGGTTTTGGCTCTGCCGCTCCCATAAGATCCACGGATAACACGCCATATCGGCAATCGTGTATTGGTTACCACATATAAATTTACGATCTGCCAAACGCTTGTTCAGTACACCGTACAAGCGCGAGGTTTCTTTCACATATCGCTCAATCGCGTAGGGTATTTTTTCCGGCGCATATTGACTGAAATGATGATTCTGGCCCAGCATCGGCCCCAGCCCGCCCATCTGCCAGAACAGCCATTCCATGCATTCCACCTGCCCGCGTAATGTTTTGGGAATGAACTTACCCGTCTTGCCCGCAAGGTATAACAAAATCGCGCCAGATTCAAAAACGCTGATCGGCTTTTTGCCGTCCGTGGGCGCGTGATCGATGATCGCAGGCATCCGATTGTTCGGCGAAAATTTCAGAAACTCGGGTTTGAATTGATCGCCCTTGCCGATATTTACGCCATGCAAAGCGTAGGGCATTTTTGCCTCTTCCAGCAACATCGTAATCTTGTGGCCGTTG
>JBBRZG010000097.1:0-14971 GCA_038236905.1 Burkholderiales bacterium | reverse complement strand
GATGCGGTGGCGGCCAGCGCGATATTTACCGTGCAGATTCGTGATGCCGCAACCTCTGCAACGGCAACAAAGGCCGAGACAATTTATTTGGTCGCAAATGTGCCGGCAAAAACTGATTTGAGCCATTTCCGCGTTGCCCAAATGCGCGCGGTCGTGTTGGACGAAATGATCAGCATAAGTGCGACCGATGCGCTGTCACTGGGCGTTAATTTAGGAGAGTCGGTTCGCGCTGTGCCGCTATCGGTACGCGAGCGCAATCCGATGCAGGTTCGGCGCAGTGCCGCATATGCACAAGATTCATTGCACAAACCCTAGCAGGGACGGGTGTTTCAGAATAATAGTGCTTGCGAATGCCCGTCAATGCTGGGGTTTTCATTTAAATTAGGTAAAAATATGTCCCAACTGTTCATCGATGGTGCGTGGGTGGCTGGCAGCGGCGCCCCCTTCACATCGCTAAATCCTGTCTCGCAGGAAACGATCTGGAGCGGCCAAGCGGCCAACGCAGATGATGTTGATCGCGCCGTATTCTCTGGCCGCCGCGCCTCCACCGCGTGGGCCGAATTATCGTTCTCGCAGCGCGAGGGTATCGTCAGGCAATTCGCGCATTTACTGGGCGAACACAAAGTGGCACTAGCCAATACGATTGGCCGCGAGACCGGTAAACCGTTGTGGGAAGCGCTGACCGAAGTGATGACGATGATTGGCAAAATCGACATCTCGATTGCGAGTTATCACGAGCGCACCGGGACGAAATCAACGCCACAAGCGGAAGGTGCGGCGATATTGCGCCACCGTCCGCATGGCGTGGTGGCCGTATTCGGCCCTTACAATTTTCCGGGGCATCTGCCGAATGGACACATCGTGCCGGCATTGCTGGCAGGCAACACCGTCGTGTTCAAACCAAGCGAATTAGCGCCCGCCACTGCGGCGGCCACCGTGCAAATTTGGGCTGAAGCCGGTTTACCGAAGGGTGTTTTGAATCTGGTGCAAGGCGCGCGCGACACAGGTGTTGCGCTGGCGAATCACGCTGAAATTGATGGCCTGTTTTTCACCGGTAGCTCGGCGACCGGCAATGCGATTCATCAGCAGTTTGCGGGTCAGCCAAATAAAATTTTGGCGCTCGAAATGGGTGGCAACAACGCGCTGATTGTCGGAAATGTTGCGAATATCGACGCCGCGGTTCATCACATTGTGCAGTCCGCATTTATTTCAGCCGGCCAACGCTGCACCTGTGCGCGGCGCTTGTTGGTGCAGCGCGGCGATGCCGGCGACAAATTGCTGCATCGTTTGGTCGACGTGGCATCGCGTTTAAAAGTGGGTGCTTTCGATGATGAGCCCGCGCCGTTTATGGGTGCCGTGGTGAGCGTAAATGCCGCCCATAAATTGCTGGCAGCACAAACGGATTTGTTGAATCGTGGCGCTAAACCGCTGCTGAAAATGCAGCAGCTAAAGCCGCAAACCGCGCTACTGTCAGCGGGTGTTTTAGACATTACCGGTGTTGAAGATATTGCCGATGAAGAACATTTCGGCCCGCTGCTGCAAGTGATTCGCTACGCTAGTTTTGACGAAGCGATTAGCCTTGCGAACCGCACCCGCTACGGCTTGGCGGCCGGATTATTGTCGGATGACAAAGCGCAGTATCGACAATTCGAGCGCCATATTCGCGCCGGCATTGTGAACTGGAATCGCCCGCTGACCGGTGCATCCAGCGCGGCTCCGTTCGGTGGCGTCGGTGCCAGCGGCAATCACCGTGCGAGCGCTTATTACGCGGCCGATTACTGCTCGTATCCGCAGGCATCACTGGAAAGTGAAACCATCGAGCTGCCTGAGAAATTAAGTCCCGGGCTCAGCCTATGAACGCATATGAGTTTAATTTCGATGGACTGGTCGGCCCGACCCACAATTACAGCGGGCTCTCATTCGGCAATATTGCGTCAAAGAATAATTCTGGGGCGATTGCAAATCCAAAGTTAGCCGCGCTGCAAGGCCTAGCAAAAATGAAGGCGCTGCATGATCGCGGCTTCAAGCAGGGCGTGCTGGCACCTCATGAGCGCCCCGATATCGCCACGCTTCGATCACTCGGTTTTACGGGCACCGATGCCGCGGTGATTCAAGCGGCGGCTGAACATGCGCCGATGCTGCTGAGTGGCGCCGCGTCGGCCTCGCCGATGTGGGCGGCGAACGCGGCGACCGTAAGCCCGAGCGCCAATACGGAAGATGGACGCGTGCATTTCACCGCGGCTAATTTGAATAATAAATTTCATCGCTCCATCGAGCACCCGACCACTGGTCGGTTTTTGAAATCCATGTTTGCCCATGACGCGCATTTTGCGCATCATGCGGCACTGCCAAATTGCCCGCAAATGGGTGACGAGGGCGCGGCCAACCACACGCGATTTTGTTCACGTTATGGCACGGCAGGGGTTGAGCTGTTTGTTTACGGCGCATCTGGATTTGATATGTCCGCACCCGCACCGAAACGCTTTCCCGCGCGACAAACACTCGAAGCATCGCTTGCGATAGCGCGTCTGCATGGTTTGACGGGGCCACGTACTGTGTTTGCGCAACAAAATCCCGACGTGATTGATGCCGGCGTTTTTCATAATGACGTGATTGCCGTCGGCAATGGCAAGGTGCTGTTTTGTCATCAGCATGCCTTCTTAAATCAACAAAACGTCATCACTGAAATCTCGCAAAAATTTGGCCCGGAATTTGTGGCTATTGAGGTCAGCGATGATGAGGTGAGAGTTCGTGATGCCGTGTCGTCGTATCTTTTTAACAGCCAATTGTTGAGCCGCCCGGATGGCGAAATGGTGCTGGTTGTCCCCGAGGAGTGCCGCGCCAATGCTAGTGTTTGGGCTTATTTGCAAAAGCTGCTCATGCTCAATACGCCGATCAAAGAGCTGTTGGTTTTTGACCTGCGCGAAAGTATGCGTAACGGTGGTGGTCCCGCCTGTCTGCGTCTGCGCGTCGAGCTAACTGAGGTGGAAGCCAGCGCCGTCAATCCCGGTGTGTTGATGTCTGATGCCCTGTATCTAACCCTGATCGCTTGGGTCCAAAAACATTACCGCGATCGGGTGGGAGAAAAAGATTTGGCTGATGCCGCGTTGCTTACGGAATGCCGCACCGCGCTCGATGAGCTATCGCGCATATTGATGCTGGGGAACGTGTATCCGTTTCAGATGATGTAAGTGTGTTTGGTCGTCAATCAGAATCTGGTTCCTCCACCACATAACCTTTGGCTTTCAGCTTCGCCAGATATCCATCCGAAGCGATGAGTTGCGCAATAGACAAGGTCGCGACGGTGGAGGTATTTTTGGTCAGAGCCGCTTCCGCCGCATTCATCCATGCCGCTTGGATTTGCGCGGGTAGATTTTGCACACCAAGGGTTTTAACAAAACTTGCATCGCGAATCGCGGCTTCGCACGCCGCACGCTGATCGTTTACAGGCAGCGCGCGGATTGCCGCAATATCACCAGTGGCCCACGCGTTCGCACGTGCGCGCATCGCCTGTAAATCGGTTTCAATTCGATCCAACGTTTTCGTAAAGCAATCGAGGTCGGCGAGTTGCGATTTTTTAAATTCCTTGACGGCGGCGCGAAGATCGCCAATGGGGGGCTCGAGCATGACCGAGGTTATTTTTACGTTATATTTTTTTGCAGCGTCGGTGATGACTGCACCGACCGGACTGCTCGACGTCATCCCCGTTTTCTCAATCGCCTTTTGATACAGCTTACCCGCCGCAAACATCGGCCTTGAGCGCTCGAGATCGTTGTCGTCATCCTGATATTCGCCAATATATTTTGACCGCAGCGCCACCCAGCGCGGATAGATGCTGGCGGGCACCACATCGCGCAAGGTCGCGCCATCCGGATTTTTAACCGAGTCCATCGCCGACGGCAGCAAGGTCAGTGCGCGAAAATAGCCGATTTGTTTCATCGTAATACTTGCCCCCGGCGGGCCCAATATTTCCTGCGATTTTGCGACCACCGCCTCGACTTTTTTAGCCCGCCACGTCATGTTTTTGGGCACCGGCGTTTGAATCCCCACAATCCACAAAACATGATCACCCTTCGAAATCTTCCACATTCCCGGCCCGGGTTGCTCGCCGCTGACGAGTACCGTTTCAAGCATCTCAGGCGCAGCCACGGGCGCGGATGCAGTGTTAGTGGTGGCTGGCTGTGCGAACGCGGCCATGGATGTGAGCGCGCCTAAGACGCTCGCAAGAGTTATTGAAAAGATGCGCAAGTTAAATCCTTTGATTATTTCTGTTGTCTTGCTCAGACATTCGCGTCAAGCGATTGGTTCACCGCTTGGGTTTGAGTAGGTTGGGTAAATGACTTTTCCGTTTGCCCAACATCGGCTCCTATGGAATTGCTTACGTTAAGTTTGGTTGCCCTACATCACCCGATGCGGCCCGCTCAACCTGTGGCCCGCCTCACCTTATAACTTCTCCGTCGCGTAAGTCAGCATATTGCGGATAGATGGTGACGCGCAAATCGATTCCGAGGAGCGACATTTTGGATAGCTGTGTTGTCAAAATATCAGTGACGACAGGCGGCGCGTGAGTGCAGCTTTCAAAGCCATAGTCAAAGATCCGCTTGTTGCAGCCTCTAAACAATTTCATTGCTACGTCGGGAAGGGTACTTATCGTTTGAAGGAACTCATCAGTGCAAGCTTGTGGACTTTCACCCAAGCCACCATTTAATGGCTCAACCGTCAATTGAAAAATATCATTGCTAAAACCATTGAACAAGACGATCGCACAGTTTTCAAAATGATTTGCAAGCGGGGTTAAATCTTCGCGTGACCGAAGCTCAAGATCCAAGTTAAGGAAAGCGTTTCGTTCAACAGTGTTCATTTGGTCCCCCGCAAAATTATCCCACGAGGTCAGTTGGGAGACGCGCTTTAATCGCCGGCGAGACTGCTGAAATTTCTCGGCAGCATTAATACAATTATAAGCACGAACGTTTGCTCTGTTTGGCTCTGAGCTTGGCTCATATTTGATCGAATAAAGTCGTAGATAAGTGTCATCGGCGGCAAGTTACTTTTTTTTGTAATTGACATATGCGCCTAGTAAACATCCCGCAAATACCGCCCCTCTCTTGCCAGTGTTTTTACCCATGCCTTCGCATCTTCTTGCGACATGCCTCCTTCCGAAACAGCCACACTTGTCAAGGCGTGATCGACGTCAGACGCCATCCGTTTTGCATCGCCGCAGACATAAAAATGCGCGCCTTCGTTTAGCCAAGCCCAGAGTTCGGCGGCTTGTTCGGTCATGCGGTGTTGCACATAAATTTTTTCGGATTGGTCGCGCGAGAAAGCGAGCGATAGTTTGGTAAGCACGCCGTCAGCCGCGAATTGTTTTAGTTCTTGCTCGTATAAAAAATCTGTTTTCGCATGCGCCGCACCGAAAAATAACCAGTTTTTTCCGGCGTTTTCAGTCAGCGCGCGCTCTTGTAAAAAGGCGCGGAAAGGTGCGATGCCGGTGCCCGGCCCGACCATGATGACGGGAGTGGCGGCGAGGCTCGGCAATTTAAATCCATGCGATTTTTGAATGAACGCGGGGACCGGTCGGCCTTCACGCAGATGCTCGGCGAAGTAGCCGGAGCCGAGTCCCTGATAGCGACGGCCGTTCAGATCGTATCGCACCACGCCCACCGTCAAATGTACTTCACCAGGATGGGCTTTGAGCGAGGAGGCGATGGAATAGAGTCGCGGCTGTAGTCGCGCTAGTGTCTGGACGAACCGGCTCACGGGCGGTCGCGCCGAGCGGAATTTAACGAGTGTGTCGAATACGTCATGAATGCCGTACTCAGCGGCACGATCATCATTTTCGGCCAGATGAGAAAGTCGCTGCGCTTCAAAATCTAGTGTCGCATGCTCCGCCATGAGCGCAAATAGTTCTGCGGTGGGTTCGCGTAAATTTACTTTGTGAGTGAGCGTATCGCGTGCGGTGATGGCTTCACCTCCAATCATTACCGCCTTGCTGCCCTTAGCGCGCAAGATCGATAAAATCAGCTCAACTTCATCGGGATTGTTGGTGGGCCACACACCGAGTGAATCGCCCGGCTCGTAATGGATATTGGATTGGCCGAGTGAAAGTGCGACAGCGCGCGTATCTTTTTCCGCGCCTTTGCCATTCAATTGTTCGCAGCGCAAGAGCTTGATTTTCGCGGGTAGATCGCGGCTGGGTTCAGCTATTTCCGAATTTAAAACACTAGCATCGGCGGGCGTTTTCAAGGCATTATTGCCTGCAATAGCCGCCGATGCTGGTGTTTTAGCCTCAGCCGCTACTGGAGAATCCGCGATTAACTTCTTCAGCATCTTCGCTGTGGGCTTGCCACCGGGCACGCATTTGCTTAAATCTTTCTCTTCACCATTCGCAATTGCATCCGCATACGATTTGCAAAGATAGCCACATTGCCCGCAATCAAGCTGGCCCATTGCCGCCATGAGTTTTAATGTTGGCGGCTTTGATTCCGCCATCGTCATGCGTTCTTCGAGCGACACTGCCGGGTCATGCCACGGGTAGTCGAAATCTTCTTCTGTGGCCGCTGCTACAGTGGTTGACGGTGCGCTCGTGGCTTGCTGCAAGCCCAATAGACCGGCAAAAAAGCCGTTAAGCCAGGCACGTTGGTCGCGGTTGAAGGGCGCGGTGTCGGGGAGCAGCGGAATCACGCGCACTTTTCCTTCAGCTCATCTACGGTCAAACGATTCGAAAACGCATGAAAGCTCTCGCTCGCGTCTGATCGATTCGCCAGATAACCACGTAGCATCTTCTCAATCAAAACCGGTGCGTCTGTCCCTTTCACATCCCGAAAAAGTTCGCGGGCAATTGATTGCTCGGTGCCGTACCCGCCGCCGACATGGACGTGATAACCCTCAACTTGTTCATCCTCGCCATCGACACCCGTGTCCACTTTCGCGGCAATCAAACCAATGTCGCCAATGTAGTGCTGCGCGCAAGAATGATGACAGCCGGTGAGATGAATATTGATTGGGGAATCAAGCTGTACTCGGGTCTCCACGTATTCGGCGATTTGAATTGCATTGGCTTTGGTATCGCTCGCGCCAAATTTGCAACCAGCGCTGCCGGTGCAGGCAATCAAACCATTGCGGATTGAATTGGTCTGCCATGATAGACCGATCACTTCAATCGCTGCTTTCACCACAGCAATATCTTCAGTCGCAATATCCGAGATGATCAGGTTCTGCCACACCGTCAAGCGGATCGTGCCGGCGCCATATTTATCGGCAATGTCAGCGAGCCCGCGCATTTGCGCACAGGTCAATTTGCCGACCGGCGTTAGGATGCCCACATAAACTTTTCCTGTTTGCTTCTGCGGGTGAAAATCCACGTGGCCGTGTTTGGCGACGGCAGGGCGTGGCTCACAATCGGTTTCAGCGAATGACACGAGCGGAAATGAAAGCAATGCCTGCACACGTTTTAAATATTCGGCGTGCCCCAGCCGATCCAGCACGTATTTCATGCGCGCTTTTTGTCGGTTGGTTCGATCTCCTTCGTTGATGAATACACGCACCACCGCCTCCGCCACGTTGATGCAATCGCTCGGCGCGATGACGATCCCGCAGTCGCGGGCAAAATCGTGATGGCCGGTGATTCCGCCTAAACGCATGCGGAAGTAAACGCCAGCGGGCACGGATTTGCCTTCACCCACCACGACTGCAAAAAAACCGATGTCGTTCGTGTCGTCTAGGGCAGCAACTTTGCCGCCGCCATCGAACGCGATATTGAATTTACGAGGAAGCCCGTACATTTCGCGGTGATTCAAAATGTAGTGGTGCATCTCGGCGCACAACGGTTGGGTATCAATCAGCTCTTGCGGGTCAATTCCGGCGGTGGGTGAGCCGGTCACGTTACGAATATTGTCAGCACCCGCGCCCTTGCTGGTGAGGCCGCAATCGTCCAAATCTTTAAGCACATTGATGACGTTGGCCGGAGGTATTTCGCGCAATTGCAAATTCGCGCGAGTGGTGATGTGCGCAAACGGACCCGCATATTTTTCCGCAATATCGGCGACGCCACGCAATTGGTAGCTCTTCATGATTCCGCCGGCGATCCGCAACCGACACATGAACGAATCCTGCGCCGGGGCGACGTGGAACATGCCGTGATATTTGTACAAAAAGACATCCGTGCCTTTTGGGAATTTTCCTGCGGCTGCGTTGGCGCGCATTTCATCCCACATTTCAAAGGGATGCTTATCTGCCTTTGCCTTTTCTTCCGCCACTAGCTTGCCGCCCGCCGCAATGGTGTTGGCGCGGGCTTGATGGTGCAGCGCTTCGGGGCCGGTTGCTGGCGCTGCCGCTAGAGCCGTCGTGCCTAAGCCAGCACCTGCGCGCGCGATGCTCAAGCCGCTCGTAAATCCTTCAAGATATTTTTTTTGTTCTTCGGAGAATTCAGTCATGTCATTCATATTTTTTGCGTACTCAGTTACGAAATAAACATCAATTCACCGCGTATCGACGCAATGTTTTTTTTGGCCGCGATCATGCCCACATATTGGCTTGCGGCGCTGGTGTCGCCAACAAGCACGCTGCCGATCAGCAAATCGTTTTCAATCACCAGCTTCCGATAAATGCCGTTGCGTGAATCCTTGAGCACAATTTCTTGGCTGGCTTTAGTGCCAATAAAATTGCCTGCTGAAAACACATCAACACCGGTCACCTTTAAGCGCGTGGATGGCACGGTGCCGAGATAGTAATGGCTGCCCAATTCGGCGAGGTGAGTGGCGCAAACCTTTGCCATTTCATAAAGCGGTGCCACCAATCCATAGCTCACGCCCCGATGCGCCACGCATTCGCCGACCGCATAAATGCGCGGATCGTAAGTTTGCAAGCTGTCATCAACAACAATGCCGCGATTGATTTGCAGGCCGCAGCTTTCGGCTAACCAAACATTGGGCCGAATACCGACCGCCATCACGACCATGTCGGTATCAATGGATTCGCCGGATTTGAATGTGAGCGACGATACCTTGCCGTCAATGCCGGTGATTTCTGTGGTTGATGCGCCGAGGCGAAATTCAACGCCACGGATTTCAAGCGCGCGTTGCAATGTATTTGCCGCGTTCTGATCCAGTTGGCGCTCCATCAGCCACGGCATAACGTGCACTACCGTGACTTGCATGCCGCGCAGTGCGAGCCCATTGGCTGCTTCCAGTCCCAGCAATCCGCCGCCGATAACGACTGCCCGCCTCGCGGTGCGGCTCATCTCAATCATCGCCTCGGTATCGCCAATATCGCGATATGTCAAAACTCCGCTTAAATCATTACCGGGAATGGGCAATTTGACGGCGCTGGAACCTGTTGCCAATAGAAGGCGGTCATACGATGCCGCCGTGCCGTCATCGGCGGTGACCATGCGGCGTTTGCGATCAATGCGCGTAATCGTTTTGCCCAGATGCAGTGTTACGCCACGATTCGCGTACCACGCCCGATCATTAATAACGATATCCGCTAACGTCATCTCGCCTGCCAGGACCGGCGAGAGCAGGATGCGGTTGTAGTTTGGATGTCGTTCTGTGCCGAACACCGTGACTTCATAAAAGTCGGGCGCGATAGTGAGCAAATGCTCCAAGGTTTTGACGCCTGCCATGCCATTGCCGATGACGATGAGTTTTGGTTTGCTCATGTCATTGATGCCCAGATATCGTTGAGCTGCTGCAGCTGAGCTGATGTTCCATAACTTGTGAAGCTGGCTTCTGAATCACCGAAATAATTTCTATGCGGCGCATGTCGTGCATTCAATTTCTAGGCTGGTGGCATCGTGCTTTGCGAGCGACACGACTTCACCAATCACGACGATGGCCGGGCTCGTTAATCTTGCCGTCGCGACTTTGTCAGCCAGCGTGCCCACGGTCGCGATCACGGCTGCCTGATCTTGCCAGGTGCCATTGCGGATGCCGCATGCGGGGGTGTTGCCCGCCATGCCCGCTTTGACGAGGCCGCTGGTAATTTCAGCCAAATTAGTGATGCCCATATAGATCACCAGTGTGGTGCCACTGTGGGCAAGTGCTGAATAATTCAGAGCCGTATCGGATTTGGTGTGACCTGTTATGAAGGTCACGCCGCGCGAAAAATCGCGGTGGGTCACCGGAATATGGAGCGCACCGGGCGCGGCACAGCCGGCCGTCACGCCCGGCACGATAGTCACGTTGATGCCAGCGCGCCGAAGCGCCAGCATTTCTTCTCCTCCTCGACCAAACACGAATGGATCGCCGCCTTTCACGCGTCCGACCGTTGCACCCGCGCGGGCGAAGCGGATCATCATTCGTTCAATAAACTGTTGTGGTGTCGACTTGCAACCGCCACGTTTGCCAACGTGAAGTACCCGCGCGCTACTTTTTGCATACGCCAGCACGGCACAATCGACGAGATCGTCCACCAGCAGCACATCCGAGTTTTGTATCGCCTTGACGGCCTTTAAGGTCAGCAATTCAGGATCACCGGGCCCTGCGCCAATTAGAAATACTTCGCCTGGCTCGCGTGAGGAAATCATGCCGCCAATTCCGCCAGTGCTGGCTTATCGTTGGCGAGTTTCACGCGGATGCAAGATTCGATTCGTTTAATCTCAGGCAGACATGATCCGCAGCCGGTGCCGCATTTCAGCTTTTGCTGGGCATCGTTTACCGTGCCCCCGTTTAAAAAAACACCGGTGATTTCGTTAATTGCAACGTGATGGCAGGCGCAGATAATTCGGCCGCGTGCGCTGCTGCCGAGCGGTCGGGTGCTTCCTCCAGCCAATACGCGATAGCCCAGAGAGCCAATATCCACGCGGCTTTCCAGCCATTCTCCCAGCCATTCCTGGCCCGAAATATCGCCGGCCAAGCGAATGGAAATAACTCTACCTGCGTCAATTTTCATGGCGCGATTGATGCCCGCCGCGGCGTCCGAGAACTCAAGCGAGGTTTCATCCAGCCCCAATTGCGCGTCTAGTGTATCTATTACGTGTTGTGGAACCGGCTTTTTAGCCGCAGCGCGAAACACCACGATATCTTTATCACGCCCGGAAATACCGCAGGTTGCATATTCAAACGCGTCAAAGTGCTCTGCAAGCGCGGTCAATAGTTTGCTGGCATCCGTGGTTTCGGCCATTGCCACTAATCGCCATGGCAACACTGCCCGCTCTACATTGACCGCCGCGTGCTTCAATTCTGGTTGGCGGGACGTGGGATCAAATGTGCTCAAGGTTAAGGTGTTGATACCCGCGCCTTTGATAAAGCGGCTGCCCCAGTGCATCGGCAGGAAAGCCTCGTTGAGTGCCATATCTTCACTGGCTTCAACGGGTAACCGCATAACGCCGCGTGCACCGGTAACGGTCACCAGATCGCGATCTTCGATGCCTAACTGGGCGAGCGTTTGCGGATGCATCGTCAATATGGGTTCGGGTGCATGCGCGTGCAACTGTGAGGCGCGGCCCGTGCGCGACATGCCGTGCCATTGATCACGCAGCCGGCCGGTATTCAGACTGATGGGAAATTTTGCACTGATCGCCTCGGCAACCGGCAAAAATTTTGTGTTCGCAAATTTGGCGCGACCGTTTTCGGTAGGGAAAATACCGTCTTCATAGAGCCGCACTTTGCCGATGTGGGCAGCGCTGGCGAACGGCCATTGTTGCGGGCCGCGTGATTCAAGGATGCTGTAGCTCAAGCCGGTGATATCGAGGTCGCGTCCACGCGTGGTTTCGCGATGTTCGTTAAAAATATCTTCAGCGCAGGCATAGGGAAATAATCGCGCGGCGTCGGCTAGGGGCAATTTGGCGGCGATGGCGTGCGCGAAATCAACTGCAATCTGCCAATCGTGCCGCGCCTCGCCTGGCGGTGGCAGCGCCGCGCGGACCCTTGAGATGCGACGTTCAGAATTGGTTACCGTTCCCTCTTTCTCGCCCCAAGTAGAGGCCGGCAGCAATAAGTCCGCATACGTGGCTGTTTCAGTGTCGGTGTAGCAATCTTGCAGCACAACGAAATCGGCGTGCCGTAGAGCGTCTCGAATCATGGTTTGGTCAGGCATCGATTGTGCAGGGTTGGTACATGCAATCCATACGCATTTGATGCTGCCCGCATGCATCGCCTCGAACAGCTCCACTGCAGTTTTGCCGGGCGTGGCTGGCACGGCTTCAATGCCCCATAGCTTGGCGACTTCAGCGCGATGGTCTGCGTTGCCCAGATCACGATGCGCGGATAACAAATTTGCCATACCGCCGACTTCGCGCCCACCCATCGCATTCGGCTGACCGGTGAGTGAGAATGGCCCGGCCCCCGGTTTGCCGATCTGCTGAGTGGCTAAATGCAGATTGATCAGCGCGGCGTTTTTGTCGGTGCCGCGTGCAGACTGGTTCAGCCCTTGGCAATAAAGCGACAGCGAGGCGGGCGATTTTGCAAAAATTCGCGCGGCCTCGACGATCATTTCAGCACTCGCACCAATCGTCTCCGCGACGTTAGCGGGTGCGTAGTCGGCCAGCGTTGCCTGAAACGCGGCAAATCCATCGGTGTGCTCGCTAATGTAAGTTTGATCGAGCAGCCGTTCATCCAACATCACGCGCAGCATGGCGTTAAAGAGCGCGACATCGCTGCCCGGTTTAATTTGCAAAAATAAATCTGCCTCGCTGGCGGTTTCAGTGCGACGTGGATCCGCGACGATCAGCTTGACACGGGGGTTCCTAGCGCGGGCGGCTTCAATGCGCCGAAATAAAATCGGGTGGGCGAAGGCGGTGTTTGAGCCGACAATAAAAATGCATTCAGCGTGATCGATATCCTCATACGCGCAAGGCGGCGCATCCGCGCCCAGTGTGGCCTTGTATCCGGCCACCGCTGAGCTCATGCACAAGCGCGAATTGGTATCTACGTTGTTGGTGCCGATCAAGCCTTTTGCGAGTTTATTAAAAACATAATAGTCCTCGGTCAACAGCTGGCCGGATATGTAGAAAGCGACACTGTCCGGCCCGTGATCGCGAATCGTATCGGCGAATTTAGTGGCGGCGTGATCAAGCGCCACTTGCCATGAAACCCGCTCGCGATCTTTATCCCTTTCAGCGCGCAGGGTTGGGTAGACGGCGCGTGCACCGGGACTGAGCGTGAGATGTAGGGTAGAGCCTTTACTGCATAACTTGCCGAAATTAGCGGGATGATTTTCGTCGCCGCGAACCCCCGTGATTTTGCCACCGTTGGTCTCAATGACTACGCCACAACCGACGCCGCAATACGGGCACGTAGATTTGGTTTCAGTCATGTTTGCTTATATGTTTGCTAATCACCGGGGAAAATATTTATGCCGCAGGTCGCAACTGCTTTTGATACAAGAATTCCAGAACTTGGCGGCGGCAATCTATATATTTTGGATGCGCCACCAGCTTCAAACGATCCCGCGGGCGATCCAGATCTACCACCACAATTTGCCCAATCGTCGCCGATGGCCCGTTGGTCATCATTACAATCCGGTCTGACAACAACACCGCTTCGTCGACATCATGCGTCACCATCAGTACCGTGCTGCCGGTGCCCTTGACGATCACCATCAGCTCATCCTGCAAGCGTGCTCGGGTGAGCGCATCGAGCGCGCCGAACGGCTCGTCCATCAACAGCACTTTCGGCTCCATCGATAGCGCACGGGCAATGCCCACCCGCTGTTTCATGCCGCCCGAAATTTCATCAGGATGTTTTTGTGCCGCGTGCGTCAGGCCCACCAAATCCAATGCTTTTTGCGTGCGGTCTTTGAGCTGGCCTCTTGATTCCGTTTCGGCAAATACCCGCTCAACGGCGAGATATACATTATCAAAACAAGTCAGCCATGGCAGTAGCGAATGATTTTGAAACACCACGCCCCGATCGGGCCCCGCGCCCTTAACCTCGCGGTTATCGCAGATGACCGCACCCATCGTCGGATACAGCAGGCCCGCGACCATATTCAACAGCGTTGATTTGCCGCAGCCAGAGTGACCGATTAGCGAAACAAATTCGCCCTGCTCAACCGTAAGGTTGACATTTTTAAGTGCCTCAAATCGACCGCGTTTTGTATCGAACTCCATGCCGACATTCTCGATGGAGACAAATTTTTCGGTGGCGTTTGTCATTGGTAAAACCCTATGCTTTGTATTCGTGGCTGAAGCGTTTAGCAATCATAATCAGCGCCTGCTCCAGCAGCAGTCCGACGATGCCGACTACAAAAATTGCGATGATGATGTGCTCCACGTTGAGATTGTTCCACTCGTCCCACACCCAGAAGCCAATGCCAACGCCACCGGTGAGCATCTCTGCGGCGACGATCACCAGCCAAGCGACGCCGATGGACAGGCGGATACCAGTCAAAATGTAGGGCAAGGTAGCGGGCAATAAAATTTTGGTGAGAATTTTCCATTCGGAAAGATTCAGTACTTTCGCGACATTCATGAAATCTTGCGGCACGCGCGACACGCCGACTGCTGTGTTGATAATCATCGGCCAAATGGCTGAAATGAAAATGACCCAAATGGCTGCAGGGTTGGCCGCTTTGAAAACCAGCAGCCCAATCGGTAACCACGCCAGCGGTGAGACCGGACGCAGCAGGCTGATAATGGGTGAGAACATGGCATTGAGAAACGGCACCCGACCGATTAAAAAACCAATCGGAATACCTACCAGCGCGGCCAACCCAAAGCCAATGCCGACCCGTTGCAGGGACGCAATAATGTTCCAGCCGATGCCCTGATCGTTCGGGCCTTTTTGATAGAACGGATGCGCGAAAAGCTCAACTGCCGAAAACCAGGTTTTTACCGGCCCTGGCAAACGACCGTCGCTTGTTTGCGCCAGAACTGCCCACACCGCAACAAATAACAACAAGCCCAGAAAAGGTGGGAGCACCACCTCGACGAGCGTCATGATCGCCGAACTCATTCGCGTTTTCGGCAACAGCACGACTTTCAATCGTGAGCGTGCAGCCGGGCTGGCCGCAGTGACCGGGTGTGTTGCTT
>JBBRZG010000096.1:0-15011 GCA_038236905.1 Burkholderiales bacterium | reverse complement strand
GAGCTCATCCGCAGTAACTGACGCCGCAAGTTGCTCGACCCGCGCCCAGCCATCGGCGTCTTTTTCATCCGCTTTCGGTAGCTTTTGCAACAGCAGCGCACCGGCGCCCTGCGCCGTGGCGGCAATCCACAAATGCGTTGGCAGTTGTTCGGACTGATCAAAATAATGCTCGAAGCATTCCGCCACGGTCAGCCCGGATACCGGCACGATGCTTTGATACATTTGCCCGCTATCAAATTGCGATACGGTTAACGCAACCCGTCCGCCACTGACCCAGTCGGCAAAACTGACCGTGCCGTTCTGCGGCTCGAACGAGGCCATGCCACGGATACCGAGGTCGTTGGTGCAATCGATCACTGCCAGCTTCGCAAAGGCACCGCCCTGGATTTGTAACGTCGCGCGGCCTTTGTGTTTAAGCCCCGCACCGATAACAACCGCGACGCACGCCATTTCGCCTAAATGCGCGGTGACATTAGGCGGATAATCGCGCCCCAACATAAGCGTCTGCCAAGAGGCAGAAAGGCGAACCACTTGACCGCGAATATCGAGTCTATCAAGCGTGAAACGACGGCTGAAATCAGTGGTTAAGTTCATACTTCCAGTTTATCAATAATCGGGTAAGTGGCACGTTAACGCACATTACGCATTGCACAACACACTCAAAAAATGTCATGCCAATCCGCACCTTTTTGAGGTGCCGGGTGAGAAAGGTTTAAGGCCTGCGCCCAAAATCAGTTGCAGTTGTGCGCAGAGCATAGCAGTTAATAAAACCCTAGCATTGGCGGGCGTCAGCGAGCAAAAACTTCTCGTGAAGGCCGCCAATGCTAGGGTTTGCTATTCTACTGTCACCGATTTAGCCAGATTGCGGGGCTTATCCACATCCGTTCCCTTCACCAATGCAGCGTGATAGGCGAGTAATTGCACCGGGATCGCATGCACGATTGGCGAGAGTAAACCTGAGTGTCGCGGGGCGCGAATAACATGGACTCCCGCAGATTCCTTAAAGTTGGAATCGAGGTCGGTGAAGACGAATAATTCGCCGCCGCGCGCGCTGACCTCTTGCATGTTGGATTTCACTTTTTCAAGCAAGGTGTCGTTCGGCGCGATCACCACTACCGGCATGTCGCTATCCACCAGCGCCAGCGGGCCGTGTTTGAGTTCGCCCGCCGGATAAGCTTCGGCGTGAATGTAGGAAATCTCTTTCAGCTTCAACGCGCCTTCGAGAGCGATCGGGTAATGCAGGCCGCGACCTAAGAACAGCGCGTGCTCTTTCTCGGCAAATTTTTGCGCCCATGCTTTGATTTGTGGCTCCAGATTTAATGCGTGCTGCACACTGCCCGGCACATAGCGAAGTTGTTCGATGAAATCGGTTTCCTGCTGCGGTGTTAAACGGCCATGTTCTTTGGCAAGCGTGAGAGCCAGGGCGAACAGCGCGATGAGTTGGGTGGTGAATGCCTTGGTCGACGCGACGCCAATCTCTTTGCCGGCGCGAGTGTAGAACACAAGCTTTGAGGCGCGTGGAATGGCACTTTCGCGCACATTGCAAAGGCTGAGTGTTTGCGTATGGCCGAGTTCTTTGGCGCGCTTGAGCGCTTCCATGGTGTCGAGCGTTTCGCCGGATTGCGAAAGGGTGACGATGAGCTGGCGTGGATTAGGGATCGAGTCACGATAACGATATTCGTGGCCGAGCTCGACGTGGCACGGCAATTTTGCGATGCTTTCAATCCACTGTTTGCCGACCATGCTGGCGTAGGAGCTGGTGCCGGAGGCAAGAATCAGTACGCTGTCGATTTGTTTGAAAACCTCGGCTGCACCCTCACCAAACAAATTGCTGTTGATACCATCTGCGAGGATTGCTTCCAGCGTATCGGAAATGGCACGCGGCTGCTCGTGAATTTCTTTCTGCATAAAATGTTGATATGGGCCCAGATCGCTTGCATCATCGGCCACTTCCGAAATATGAATCGCACGCTCAACAATCTTACCGCTGCTGTCGACAACGGTAACGCCATCGCGACGCAGCGCGGCGACATCGCCTTCTTCGAGATACATGACACGGCGTGTGACCGGCAGAATCGCCGAAACATCGGAGGCGATAAAATTTTCTTTGTCACCCAAGCCGATCAATAACGGACAGCCGATGCGGGCGCACGTCATCGTGTTGAGATCATTCAGCGTCACCACACCAATGGCGTATGCGCCATGCAGATCACGCACCGCACGCTGAGTGGCGATAAACAAATCACCCGACTCTTTAAAATAATGATGAACCAGATGAGCAATGACTTCGGTGTCGGTTTGCGAATCGAATACATAGCCTAGGCGCTTGAGGCGTTCGCGCTGCTCTTCGTGGTTTTCGATGATGCCGTTATGGACCACGGCGATTTCATCTGATGAAACGTGAGGATGCGCGTTAAGCTCGGTCACGCCGCCGTGAGTAGCCCAACGGGTGTGGCCGATCCCTAAGACACCCGTAAGGCCCTCCGCTGCGATGCCCGCTTCCATCTCAGCGACACGACCGACGCGGCGTACTCGCTTGATACCGTCATTAACCACGGCCACACCCGCAGAATCGTAGCCACGATATTCGAGGCGGCGCAAACCTTCGGTGAGGATGGGAACGATATTGCGATTGGCGATACCGCCGACGATGCCGCACATGTGAATTCTCCGTTACCTTGGGTGGGACTCTATTATCGCGCGACGACGTTGGATTCTCCAACCGTTTCAGCAGCGTGACCCTCGATTAGGTTTTCTTAACGGGCCGTGTCCACCCATCAAGGGTGGTTTGTTCTTTTCGATTTAGCGTCAAGGTGGCCGGTGGCGCATTTTTCCAAACGGTGGTGCCGGCACCGATAGTGGCTCCCCGGCCAATAGTGACGGGCGCGACAAGCTGTACGTCAGAACCGATTTGGACATTATCTTCAATGATGGTGCGGTGCTTGTTTACGCCATCGTAATTGCAGGTGATCGTGCCTGCACCCACGTTGACATTGGCACCAATGGTGGTGTCACCGATATAGCTGAGATGATTGGCTTTGCTACCTTCGCCTATTTCGCTGGCTTTGACTTCGACAAAATTGCCGATATGGGTATGGTCAGCTAGCGTCGTGGCCGGGCGGATTCGTGCATACGGGCCGATCCGCGCACTTTTACCGATGGTCGCGCCATCTATTAATGAAAACGGCAGTATTTCAGTGTTTTCGCCGATGGTGCAGTCTTTAAGAATGCAATTCGCACCAATTTTGACGTTGGACGCAAGGTGTACGGCGCCTTCAAACAAGCAGTTCACGTCAATAAACACATCGCTGATGACGCCGTTTCCGCACGTGAGAGCACCGCGTACATCGATTCGCGACGGATCAGCGAGAGAGGTGCCATCCGTCATCAGGCGCTTCGCAATTTCGAGCTGATAGGTTCGCTCTAATTGAGCTAGCTGGTCTTTACTGTTAATGCCTGTGACTTCCCATTCTGCGGCGGGTGAAAATGTTTCTACGGCAACGCCGTCGGCCACTGCCATGGCGAGGATATCGGTTAAATAATATTCGCCTTGGGCGTTGGCATTTTGTAGTTTTGGCAACCAGTTCGATAACCATGCCACCGGACACGCGAGGAATCCGGTATTAATTTCCTTGATCTTGCGTTGCTCGTCAGTGGCATCCTTGTGTTCGACAATAGCTTTTACGTGTCCCTGATCATCACGCAAAATGCGTCCCAACCCATCCGCATTGGCAACCGTCATGGTCAACCAAGCCAGCTTGTTTTCACGCGCGGCACCTACCAACGTGGACAGGGTTTCGGCAGAAATGAGCGGCACATCGCCGTAGAGAATCAGCGCGACGCCGTCGGCTGGTAGATGCGGTAAAGCTTGTTGGACGGCGTGTCCTGTGCCAAGTTGGGGCTCCTGCTTTGCCCAATTTATTTGCAACTCAGACAACGCGTTTGCGGTTTGTGCGTGCACTTGTTCTCCGCCGTGACCGTAGACAATGCACATTGATTCAGGCGCAAGCGTCCGTGCGGTCGCGAGTACGTGATGGAGCATCGGCTTGCCGGCAATCGGGTGCAATACTTTTGGCAACGCAGATTTCATGCGCTTGCCTTGGCCCGCCGCGAGAACAATGACGTGGAGGTTATTTTTCATCGATGAAAACGTCCGGCGGTTGAAGGCGGGTTGGGCAAACTCGGCAGATACGTGGCGCTGTTAGCTCGGCATGAAATCTTGCTCGACATTCATCTTATGGTAGCACTCAGCACGGCTACGCATTGATGCGCGTCACGCGATGTCTTAGCAGGCTGGGTTTGAATCAAGCGTTTAGGCATCGTGCGCTTTGATTTTGTTGTATCGAAGTCGTGTTCTCACGACAAACAGTTATTTGCTGATGAACCATGCACACTGAAGTACAGTAGCCACATGTGGACGAAAAAAAAGGCAGCGGAAGAATGCTCCGCTGCCAATATTGTGTTGCGCCTCTAAACCGTTACAACTATAGTATAGCAAAAAAATAATTATTTGCGTAATTTTCTGATGGCTTGCAGCTGCGCGGCCAATTGTGCCAACTCAGCAACCACAAGCGCCCTGTCTTGGCCGGTCGCGCGGTTAGCGAGCGCTTCCTCAGCTTGTCGTTTGGCTTCCATTACTTTGGCTTCGTCGAGGTCATGAGCACGAATAGAGGTGTCGGCGAGAATAGTTAACGTCTTCGGCTGGACTTCCATAATGCCGCCCGAGACATAAACTATTTCTTCTTTGTCCTGGCCAGCCAACTTAACTTTAACGGTACCTGGACGAATCCTTGTCATCAACGGCGTGTGGCCCGGCAAAATACCAAGCTCACCGGCTTCACCTGGAGCGACCACCATTTCTGCTTCACCCGAGAAAATGGCTTGCTCAGCTGAAACAATATTTACTTGCAAAGTTGCCATACGAAATTCCGGTTACTGTCGGTTTTGATTCTGCTTTTGGTCTAACGATTTTTCGTTTACCAAGAAACGATCTGGCTCCGCCAGTCGTTTTTACAAATTCCAATCAACGAAAGCAAGGTTTCGCTTTCGTTGGGGATCCTAGTTCATTTTTTTCGCTTTTTCGAACGCTTCGTCAATACCGCCGACCATATAAAACGCTTGCTCAGGCAGCGCATCACATTCGCCATCCACAATCATCTTGAAGCCACGGATGGTTTCTTTCAGCGACACATATTTACCCGGCGAGCCGGTGAAAACTTCAGCGACGTGGAACGGTTGCGATAAGAAGCGCTGGATTTTACGTGCCCGAGCAACGGCCAATTTGTCTTCCGGCGACAATTCATCCATACCCAAAATCGCAATAATGTCGCGCAATTCTTTGTATCGCTGCAACGTTGCCTGCACGCGGCGGGTAACGGTGTAGTGCTCTTCGCCGATCACGTTTGGATCAATCTGGCGTGATGTCGAATCAAGTGGATCCACCGCAGGATAAATACCCAACGACGCGATATCGCGCGACAGCACGACGGTCGCATCCAAGTGCGCAAAGGTGGTGGCAGGTGATGGATCGGTCAAGTCATCGGCGGGTACATAGACCGCTTGGATCGAGGTGATGGAACCCGTCTTGGTGGAGGTAATACGCTCTTGCAGCACGCCCATTTCTTCGGCCAGAGTTGGCTGATAACCCACCGCAGATGGCATACGACCCAGCAATGCGGATACTTCTGTACCCGCCAGGGTATAACGATAAATATTATCCACGAAGAACAGAATATCGCGGCCTTCATCACGGAACTTCTCGGCCATCGTTAAGCCAGAAAGCGCGACGCGCAAACGGTTACCCGGTGGCTCGTTCATCTGTCCAAACACCATTGCTACTTTGGATTTTGAGAGGTCATCTTTATTGATAACGCCTGCATCCGTCATCTCGTGATAAAAGTCATTACCTTCACGGGTACGCTCACCCACACCGGCGAACACCGACAGACCCGAGTGTTCTTTGGCGATATTGTTGATGAGTTCCAGCATGTTCACGGTCTTGCCCACACCCGCGCCGCCGAATAGTCCGACCTTGCCGCCCTTGGCGAACGGACAAATCAGATCGATAACTTTAATACCCGTCTCTAGCAAATCGACGGAAGGTGACAACTCATCGAATTTAGGCGCGGCTTGATGAATCTCGCGGCGCTCTTCGCATTGGATCGGACCTTGCTCATCAATCGGGCGACCCAACACGTCCATGATCCGGCCGAGAGTGCCGAGACCCACGGGGACGCGAATTCCTGCGCCAGTTCCATTCACCTTCATGCCGCGGCGAATACCGTCAGATGAGCCCATCGCAATGCAACGTACCACGCCGTCGCCGAGCTGCTGCTCGACTTCAAAGGTCAGACCTTTTTCCGCAAAACTGGCTTGATCGCTGTCTTGGAGCGTTAGCGCTTCATAGACTTTCGGGATGGAACCGTGGGGAAACTGAATATCCACCACCGCACCGATGCATTGAACGACTGTTCCTTGGCTCATGATCTATTCCTAAACTAAATTTAATTCGAATTCTGTAACGAGCGAATACTTACCGCTAAACAGCCGCGGCGCCGCCAACGATTTCTGACAATTCTTTAGTAATCGCCGCCTGACGCGCCTTGTTGTAGGTTAGCTTCAGGTCACCAATCACTTTTTTCGCGTTATCGGTGGCTGACTTCATCGCCACCATCCGCGCCGACTGTTCCGACGCGATATTCTCGGACACCGCCTGATAAACAATCGCCTCAACGTAACGCACCAGCAATTCATCCAAAACCACCTTTGGATCAGGCTCGTAAATATAATCCCACGAAGAATCTGGCGCGCCCAGCTGTTCACCCGTTAATGGCAACAGCTGCTCACAAACCGGCTCTTGGCGCATGGTGTTGACGAACTTCGTATAACAAAGATAGAGCGCGTCAATTTTGCCTTCGCTAAACGCGTCGAGCTGAATTTTGACGGGGCCAATCATTTTGTCTAGATGCGGCTTATCGCCCAGACCCAAAACATGCGACACGACCGGAATTCCATAACGCTGCAAAAATGAAAACCCTTTGGTGCCGATTGCGGTGGCTTGGACCTTTGCACTGCCGGCTTCCCACTCTTTGACCTTGGTGACCATCAAGCGCATTACGTTGGTATTCAAACCACCGCACAGGCCCTTGTCCGAGGTGACCATAATCACGCCAACGTTACGAACCACATCGCGCTTCATCAAAAAAGGATGTTTGTAATCCGGATTCGCATGCGACAAGTTGGCAGCGACACTACGAATTTTTTCGCCATACGGGCGAGCCGCACGCATCCGCTCCTGCGCCTTGCGCATCTTGGCTGCCGCGACCATCTCCATAGCCTTGGTGATCTTGCGCGTATTTTCCACGCTCTTGATCTTGGTGCGAATTTCTTTTGAGCCTGCCATATTGTCTTTGAACCGTTTATGGACCGTTGAGTCTTTTTAAATCATTGAAATCGTTGTTATGCAAGGGGGAAATTATGCTCTGACTGCTTTGATGAATTGCCCGCCAGACAATTACTCACAAACGCCTGCTAATTTAGTAGGCGCCAGTTTTCTTGAAGTCTGCCACTGCCAAATGCAATGCTTTTTCATCCGCATCCGATAAATTATTTGCCTTATCGATGGAATCAATCAGCGCTGCATATTTTGACTTTACGAACTCGCGCAGCGACTTTTCAAACGCAAGCGCTTTACTGACTTCCACGTCATCCATGTAATTGTTATTCACCGCGAACAGGCTCAACGCCATTTCCCAAACCTGCATGGGCGAATACTGCGCCTGCTTCATTAACTCGGTGACTAATTTGCCACGCTCAAGCTGCTTGCGGGTGGCTTCATCGAGATCAGATGCGAACTGCGCAAATGCAGCCAATTCACGATACTGCGCCAAGGCCAAACGCACGCCCGCGCCGGTATCTTTACGCTTCATGATCTTAGTCTGTGCGGCACCGCCCACGCGGGAGACTGATACACCGGCATTAATCGCAGGACGAATACCCGCGTTAAACAAATCGGTTTCCAAGAAAATCTGCCCGTCAGTAATCGAAATAACGTTGGTCGGCACAAACGCTGAAACGTCACCCGCTTGGGTCTCGATGATGGGCAATGCGGTTAACGAACCGGTTTTACCTTTGACCGCACCATTGGTAAATTTTTCAACATATTCTTCGTTCACACGTGCGGAACGCTCCAGCAGACGCGAGTGCAAATAAAACACGTCACCTGGATACGCTTCACGACCCGGTGGGCGGCGCAGCAAAAGTGAAATTTGACGATACGCCACCGCCTGCTTGGAAAGATCGTCATAAACGATCAGCGCATCTTCACCGCGATCACGGAAATATTCGCCCATGGTGCAGCCAGAATACGGCGCCACAAACTGCATCGCAGCGGATTCAGACGCGGACGATGCCACCACAATCGTATAGCTCATTGCGCCATACTCTTCGAGTTTGCGCACGACGTTGGCAATGGTCGATGCTTTTTGACCCACCGCGACGTAGACGCAGGTAACGTCTTTGCCTTTTTGGTTGATGATCGCGTCAATCGCGACCGCGGTTTTGCCGGTTTGACGATCACCAATGATTAATTCGCGCTGCCCGCGACCGACGGGCACCATCGCATCAATAGATTTCAGACCGGTTTGCAATGGCTGCGAAACCGATTTACGAGCGATAACGCCAGGTGCGACCTTCTCGATAATATCGGTCATTTTGGCGTTGATCGGACCTTTGCCGTCAATCGGCTGACCCAATGCGTTAACGACGCGGCCTTTGAGTTCAGGGCCGACAGGTACGTCCAGAATGCGGCCCGTGCACTTGACGGTATCGCCTTCGGAAATGTGCTGGTACTCGCCCAGAACCACCGCGCCAACCGAATCGCGCTCGAGGTTCAGCGCAAGACCGAATGTGCCGCCCGGGAATTCCAGCATTTCACCCTGCATGGCGTCGGCCAAGCCGTGAACGCGGCAAATGCCGTCAGTGACTGAAATAACGGTACCTTCCGAACGCTTCTCGGCGGCAGCAGGTAACGCTTGAATTTTTGACTTAATCAGTTCGCTGATTTCGGCGGCGTTGATTTGCATTTAAAACTCCGATACTTTTAAATTCTGAATTCTGTTTTTAGCCCGCGTGCCTTATTGCACGAGAGCTTGAGCCATTTTGTTTAAGGTGTCGCGAACCGAAGCGTGGACCACATCATCGCCCACCTGCACGCGCGCGCCACCAATCAGCGATTCATCTACCACCACAACCGCTTCAACACGCTTACCGTATTTCTTCGCCAACGCGTCCAACATGCCCGCTTTGTCGGCGTCTGACATCGGAAACGCGCTGGTGATGGTTGCCTTCACCACACCATCGTGTTCACGCTGCAAGCGCTCGAAATGTTCGGCAATAAACGGGAGCAACGAAGCTTTGCCGTTACCAATTAGCAGCAGCACCGCATTCGCCAAGGCCACCGGCACATCGCCACCCGCGACACTACTCATCAGGTTGGCTTTTTCCGCCGCACTCACGTTTGGATTGCCGACCAAAGACGCCATTTGTGGGTTCGAAGCAATCGCACCCATCGACTTCAGCTTGGCGCCAAAACCCGGGACGTCGTTGGCGTCCACAGCCGAGCGGAAAATTGCTTCCGCATAGGGACGGGCGACCGTGGTCAGCTCAGCCATTACAGTTGCGCTTTCAATTGAGTCAACATATCTGCGTGCACTTTGGCATCCACTTCGCGCTTCAAGATTTTCTCAGCCCCTGCGATGGCCAAAGCCGCAACTTGATCGCGAAGCTGCTCTTTCGCCTTTTGCTTTTCCATATCGATTTGGGCATGTGCGGCGGAAATAATGCGATCTGCTTCCACCTTGGCTTGAACCTTAGTTTCGTCGATCATGGCCTGCGCCTGCTTGTCGTTCAGCGCCTTCATTTCAGTCGCGGTTTGACGCGCTTCTTTCATCATCACATCTTTTTGCTTTTCGCCTTCGGCGAGCGCAGCCTTGCCTTTTTCGGCCTCGGCTAAACCTTCGGCGATTTTTTTGTTGCGAGTATCAATGGCCGTCATCAACGGCGGCCAAATGAATTTGTATGCAAATGCGATCAGCAGCGCAAACCACACCGCCATCGCAAACAACGTCGCATTGGGCATCATAACGACGACCCTTTCATCAAATCAGTGAATCGGGAATTACTTGCGATTTTTACTTAATGACGCTGAGTAATGGATTAGCGAATGCAAAGAACATCGCGATACCCACACCGATCAAGAATGCCGCGTCGATCAGACCAGCAAGCAAAAACATGAACTTTTGCAATTGCGGAATAAGCTCGGGCTGGCGCGCTGCGGATTCCAGAAACTTGGAACCCATGATGCCGATACCGATACAAGCGCCCAATGCGCCTAGGCCGATAATCATGCCGATAGCGAGAGCCATATTGGATTGAACGAGGGCGAGGAACTGTGCCATTTTATTTTCCTTTCGTGGTCGAAAACGGTTACTAGTTTGAGTTACGTTAATTACAAATTATTGAAGCAAATCGGATTAATGGTGTTCTTGGGCCATCGCGATGTAAACGACCGATAACACCATAAAAATAAAGGCTTGAAGCAAAATAATCAGGATGTGGAACACCGCCCAACCCCAACTCAAAATAATTGAGCCTGCTGTAAAGACGCCGCCTAACATACCGAGCAAACCTAGCAGCATAAAAATCAATTCGCCTGCATACATATTGCCGAACAGCCGCATGCCGAGCGAGACAGGTTTAGAGACCAATTCAATAATATTGATCGCCAGATTAGGCAGCCACATAAAAGGGCTAGGACCAAACGGCGCAGTGAAGAGCTCATGAACGAAGCCGCCCACACCCTTGGCCTTGAAACTAAAGAAAATAATCAGAATGAATACCGTGAACGACATCGCGAACGTCACGCTAAGGTTCGTTGACGGCACTGCTTTCCAGTGCGGAAAGCCGATTGCTTCGGTCGCCTTGGCCACGAAATCAATCGGAATCAAATCCATCAAGTTCATCATGAATACGAGGACGAAAATGGTCAGCGCCAATGGCCCCAAAAATTTACGGTCGCCCGGGAACACATCTTTTACCGTGTCATCTACAAACTGGAGCACCAGTTCAACAAACCCTTGGAGGCGACCGGGAACGCCTGCTGTCACGCGGCGTGCAACGAGCCAAAAAACGCCCAAACCGATCACGCCAACGATCATAGACATGACTATTGAGTCAACATCAAGGGTCCAAAAGCCACCCTCGCCAACCTTAATTTGTAGGTTTTGCAGGTGGTGCTCAATGTAGCCCGAGGGGGTAAGTTCTTCGACGCTGGATGCCATGATTCGTTTTAGTTAGCGAATGATTAAAAATACAAGCCAATGCCCCAAAAGGGCCACACACATTGCGGCTATCAGCCACGTTGCCATAAACAAACCGCTGGACAACGCAGCGAAAATTACTACCAGCACCACCATCCATTTCGCCACTTCTGCGAGGGCATGTCGGCGAACGACTTGGCCTGCTGAAACGGCCGATACCTTTGATTTTCTGGCGAGAACCGCGTAAGCCAAGCTGCCTGCAATTACTGATAGAGCACCCACAGACGCGGATAAAGCCGCTAAATTGCCGTCGGACAAAATAGCGAATAACACCACCACCGCGCCCAAAATCGCCTGCACGGATATGACTTTTCGATACAGGCTACTGAGAGAATCGATCAGCACGTAAAACCTCTTCAATTCTCGGACTTTGCCTGCTACCGCCGAAAATACCCCGCAAAGCCCAACGATTATAAGCGCGGACAAACGTTTCAGTCAAACCGTTTTGCGGCGGTGCAGCATGATTTGCGCCGCAATAAACACCTGATAGCAAAGACGTTATGGCGCAAATTCCAACGAGTTGGATTGATTCTGCGACTTTTCTGGATCGTACCGGCGAGTCGTTCGGACGGCATGCGAACCTCTCCGTGCAAAGACAAAATTGCTAAGGTCTAATAAGTACGGCTGTTTCAAGGCATTAGTGCTTGTAGAAGCCCGTCAATACATGGGTTTGCTAGATTAGCCTAGGAATCAGCTAGGGTATGAATGAAACGCGGCGCGGGAATCAATGCCGCAAGAACGTTTGATTGGTTCCGATCAATTCACAATGGCACGCTTCTTGGGTGTGTATCTTGTCCTGCGAGGCTCGCATGCTTTTTGTTTTCAATTCCCACTTAGTCGCTGCAAATAACGAAAGACGTCATTCATGTTTCAGGATTTGTTGAGTCGCCTCAAAGTCAAGTGGATAGCCGCGTGGAAAGCTTTCGCGCAATCCCGCGTGTTGAAGTGGGTACGACATCGGTTTGTGCGGCGTTCGTCGAGCGCGAATCCGCGCAATCGCGGTGCGGATTCGCCATCCGCGCCCGTTCATGAACCGTTGAGCGGCCTTCCAAACACGGCTGCGGTCGATTTAGAGGCGCACGTTACCGAGCCAAACCCAAGAATAACGGAACCCGAGCCTGATCTTGAGGCTGTTTCCCTCGGTTCTTCTACCGTTACCGAAAAAAGACTGGTGCCCGCCCAATGGCTAGAGGGGGTCGCCAAAAACGTTAACGGCCGCATGCTGCCGTGGGTGCTGATTCCGCCCGAACGGCGCTATCGTTTGTACATTCCCGGCGGGATTTTAAATGATGAGCGTCCTACTACCCCGCGGGCGATGGTGGTGATGATTCACGGTTGCCGACAGGACGCGAAAACGTTTGCCGAGGCCACGCGCATGAATGCGCTGGCCGATCGCGACGGATTCGCCGTGCTTTATCCCGATCAATCCGATCTCGCCAACGTGCGTCGTTGTTGGAACTGGTTTGAATCGCGAACCTTGGCCGGGCAAGGCGAAGCCGCGATATTGATGACGATGATTGAAGATGCGGCGACGCGCGCGCAGGTGGATACCGCGCAGATTTTGATTGCGGGCTTATCTTCTGGTGGTGCGATGGCGGCGCTATTGGCCTATTTGCATCCCGAACATTTTGCCAAGGTAGTGGTTCATTCCGGCCTTGCGCCGTTCGCGGCCCATTCAATCGCCGCGGCGCTGGCGGCGATGCGCGATGGTCCGACACTGGATCTCGCGGCGCTCACGCGGCAATACTGGCGCGCGCATCAGCTCCCGCCGCCGCCGTTATTGATCATTCAAGGTGATGCGGACGAGACCGTCAGTCCGACCAACGCGGATGCCTTGTTTGATCTATGGGCCAGTCTAAATCAGGCGGAATCGCCTGCACCGCTGGTTCGCATTGAAAGTGACACGGCTGCTACCGAAACCGCCCGTGCGTTTCGTACGACCCGGCTTCACGCCCAGGATAGTCGTCATACGTTAGCCGAGCGGGTGAGGGTCGACGGGCTCGCGCATGCATGGAGCGGCGGCGATCCGGCGCACCCCTTCAACGATGCGATGGCGCCGGATGCCTCCAGCATGATCGCTGCGTTTTTGAAATCGGATCAGCATGTGAAGATCAACTGACGCCAAGCCATTGCGAACGAGCATCAGGATCGATGCGCCTTTGATATGCGAGGCGGCCTAGGACACTACAACATTGCGCAAGTACGAAAAGATTTTTGGCGAGGTAAGCAGTAAGGCCTGAGCCTTTTCTTTTACATAAAAACCTTACAGCATCAAAGGCTGGTAGCACGTACAAAAGAGTTTGTGGCGAATAAACGACGCTGGGTCGTTTCTAAAATACGAATATGAAGATACCTGAAGATAATTTACCTGCAAACATAATGACCGACCTTTTCGGTATTTATGCGCAAGAGCTTTTGGTGAACAAAATTACACGAAGTGAAGATCATATTGTGATCGACGGCGTGCCGATAATGAACAAAAAAGGGGAGCGGTTGTTGATTGATGCCGCAACCTTTAGATGTCTAAACCACTCGTTTTTTAAAGATAACGCCGCGATATATTCGTTAACACTTTTAACGAAAAAAAATTCTGAGCAGTATTTTTTTTCGGCCTTGCCAAACACGCACTTAGCCAGCTTTGAGCTTATAAGCATGCTTTATGCTAAAGACCAAAACTACTTTTATTACGCGGGGCAGGCAACCCCTATAAACGAACCGAATTTAAAAATGCTTCCAGCATACAAGTACGAAGGGCAGGATGAGAACTTCCCAAACCTCAACGTCACACACACTTGGATGTCCGAAATAGCTGTTGGCGAGAACTACGTTTACTACAGAGGGAAAAAACAGGCGGTGCTAGATGCAAAATCGTTTTCGGCGGTCAACCGCGTTTTCTATAAAGATAATGCCAATGTTTATGTTCTCAAAGGCTCAAAATTCGTTCGTTTACAAGGCTTTGATGTCGACTCGTTCATTGCATTAGGGGTAAGCGATGCAACCGATAAATTTAGGCCAACGCAATGTTATTTTGGAGACAAAGAACCAGCATTTTGGTTTGATTATTATGAAGATGAGTTTAAAAAATTACGTGGAAAAATAAGAGATGAATATTGGTGGTTTAAACAAGAACAAATGGTCAAATGAAATAAGATTCATGAACGATGAGGCTTCCTTCATGACGCAGCGCGTAACTTCAGTCTACCGCTTGATCGCTCGTTCTTTTAGTGCTGTCCGATGGGCGCGTGCAATATCTTTTGCGCTCCCCGCATCCTTTTCTACAGCTGCCCACATCCGGTCGACGAATGCTGCTTCACCCAAGTAAATCTGCTGCGCCAGTGTTTCGTCGCGTAGCTTTACGCCATTGCTAGCAGCTACGAAGAATGGGGCCTTGCCTCGTGTCCTGCTACGTTGCCTTTAGGCAATAGGCAAGTCCCCACGCCATTTTGCGCATACTTTCTTGCAGTTTTAGTCGAAATGCTATTTTGAAAGACTTGACCCAATACTGTTCGGTTAAGCAAGTTTCCCATAGATTTTCCGTTTCGGCACGGGTAGTGGTGCGAGCTGTTGCGGCGAGAAATTGACTTTCACATTGCGCGCTACCGTGCGGTCATGACTGGCGTAAGGGGAATTACG
>JBBRZG010000095.1:0-15101 GCA_038236905.1 Burkholderiales bacterium | reverse complement strand
CGAATCAATGAATCGGGTATTGGTCAAGCCCAAAGTTTTGGCCTTCACATTCATCGCCTCGACAAATGCGACAATGCCGCCAGGATAAGTGCGTCCAAGGGCGGCCGCAGCACGGTTATCAGACGCCATCAGCGCCAAACGCATCAAGTCTTCACGCCTAAACGCAGTGCCGATCGGCAGCCGGGAGTGCGAGTTCTTGAGCAGATCAATATCACTTTCATGAATGACCACCGCTTCGTCCAAATTCAGATTCGCGTCCAGCACGACCATGGCTGTCATCAGTTTGGTAATCGACGCAATCGGTACCGCATTGTCTGCATTCTTGGCGTACAACATCTGCCCCGACGTCTGATCGAACACAATCGCCGCGTGCGATAACAAATTGGGACGTCCGCTGGAATCCAGATCCGCCACGGGCGGCGGCCCCTTGAATTTGGCTTTATTTTTTTTGTATGTGACTTTGTATGTTGCCGTATTGGTCTTTTTCTTGACCGCTGCCGTTGCATCCGAGAAGGGTATGCAGAAACTGACCAAGGCGACCGCGATAGAATAGACAAGAAACGCAGAGATTCGAGATGTCATATTTGCCTTGAGTGAGTACGCAAATTACTTGGAGTTTGTATTTATTATGTTATCGGCCAAAGCGACTTAAAGTTAAACCCTGCCGGTTGTTCGATATATGACAACACCTTACCAAAACAAGGCTTTTGGTGCAAGACTTTATGTCGCACCTGACGATTTAGTTGTAACCCCATGAATTACCAATAAAAAAGCACACATCATGTCCGCTCCAAGCTATCCACGTATTGAAACCCTCGCCGTGCATGCGGGCCAGTCACCCGATCCGGCCACCGGTGCCCGCGCCGTGCCTATTTATCAAACGTCCTCGTTTGTGTTTCCGGATACCGAAACCGCCGCCTCATTATTCAATCTCGAGCGTGCCGGCCACGTATATTCGCGCATCTCAAACCCAACAACCGCGGTATTTGAGGAACGCGTGGCTGCCCTCGACGGCGGGCCGGCCGCCATTGCCACCGCCAGCGGACAGGCCGCACTGCACCTGGCGATCGCAACGCTGATGGGCAGCGGCAGTCACATTGTCGCGTCGAATGCGCTCTATGGCGGTTCGCACAATTTACTTTCGTATGCGCTACCGCGTTTCGGTATTCACACCACGTTCGTAAACGGTCGTGACCCAGATCAGTGGCGCGCGGCGATTCGGCCGAATACACGCTTATTGTTTGGCGAAACGGTGGGCAACCCGGGGCTGGATGTGCTGAATATTCCTGTCATCGCAGAAATCGCCCACGCAGCGCACATTCCGTTGATGGTGGACGCCACGTTGACCACCCCGTTTCTATCGCGACCCATTTCGCAAGGTGCCGACATCGTGATGCATTCGGCCACCAAATTCTTATCGGGACACGGCGTCGTGATTGGCGGAGTGCTAGTTGATGGCGGCCGATTCGATTGGGAAGCTTCGCAAAAATTCCCCACACTCACCGAGCCGTATCATGGCTTTCACGAAATGGTGATGACCGAAGAATCGTCGGTAGCCGCGTTTGCGCTGCGGGCGCGCCGCGAAGGGCTGCGTGATTTTGGCGCGGCGATGGCACCGATGACCGCATTCCAAATTCTGCAGGGCTTGGAAACCCTGCATGTGCGCATGCCGCGACACATCGAAAACGCGCGAAAAATTGTTGAATTTCTATCTGCAAATAATGCGGTGGCGCACGTCACTTATGCCGAATTGCCAACCCATCCGGACTACGAATTGGCGAAGACACTGTTCCCAAACGGCGTTAGCGCGGTGGTTAGTTTTGAGGTAAGGGGCGGCAAGCAAGCAGGAAAAACCTTTATCGAAAAGCTGAATCTGTTTTCGCATCTGGCCAATATTGGGGACGCAAAATCGCTGGTGATTCAGCCCGCCACCACCACTCATTTCCGGATGGACGCGGCCGCGCTAAAAGCCTCAGGCATCTCGGAGGGCACGATCAGGTTATCGGTAGGACTTGAACATGCGGATGATTTAATTGAGGACTTGGCGCGCGCGCTCACGGCCTCGCAAAAAATATGAAATTTCTCGTTCAGCAACAACCCGCTTTCGTCTACACCGGTGGCAAACCGTTTGACGCGGCCAAGCCCAGCATTATTTTTATTCACGGCGCGGCCAATGACCACAGCGTATGGACTCTGCAATCTCGTTACTTCGCGCACCACGGTTTTAATGCGCTGGCAGTTGACTTGCCGGGACACGGCAAAAGTTTCGGTGACGCCAAAACCAGCGTTCCGCAATACGCTGATTGGATCATCAATTTATGTGACAACGGCGCAATCCGCGAAGCGGCTGTAGTCGGTCACAGTATGGGTTCGTTGATCGGGCTCGACTTGGCGACGCGTCACCCGGCGAGGGTTTCGCGCCTCGCTCTGCTCGGCTGCTGCACTCCCATGCCGGTCGCAGACGCGCTCATGGATGCCGCCAGACATCGCCCACAAGAGGCGTTCGACATGCTCAATATTTGGGGGCATGCGCCGCAAGTAAAATGGAACCAATCTGCCATTCCCGGCACATCGCTGATGATGGCGTACAAATGCCTGCTGGAGAAAAGTCGGCCCGGTGTGTTGGCCAATGATCTCGCCGCGTGTAGTTCGTTTGCTCTGGCAGCGGATACGATAAAAAAAATCGTCGCCCCCACGCTTGTCCTGAGTGGATCGAAAGACATGATGACGCCACCAAAGGCGGCCCAATCAGTTGCCAAACAAATCACCGGGGCACGATTCACCTCATTGGCTGGCGTCGGCCACGCCATGATGCAAGAAGCACCGGGTCAAGTGCTGGATGCACTAAGAGATTTTGTCCAGCATACATAGCCGCAGAACGGTCAGAAATGTAGCTATAGACTCAGTCGTAAAAGACGCGGGCACCTTTCGGCAACCCGCATTATTTGATACTAGAAACCGAACTTGACGCCAGCGACGATAGCATCGACTTTTGAGTTGTCGAGCCGTTGATATTCAATCGTGCCTTTAATATTTTTTACAAAGTTGTAGCCAAAACCGACGCCATATACGGCCTCAGTTTTGCGGTTGGAATCGCTGCTGCCAAATCCATCCACCTTGCGCTCTGTGCTGGCCGCGCCCAAGCGACCGTAAACTGAAAATTCATTTGAGATGGGTGCAGATAGCAGCGCAGAAAGCTGAGTAGATGTGGCCTTGCCGTCAACCCCGCCAAAATTAACCTTGCCGTAATCGTTGTAGCTGAGCTCTACGGCCACCACCGGGTTAAACGCATAACCAACACCAACCCCTGCCGCCGTGGCGTTCTTCTTGCCAAATCCGTCACCAATATCAAAGCGGCTTTTACCCAGCTGGCCGGAGACAAAAAAGCCAGCATCTGTATTGTCCGGTGCCGCGATGGCCGGAGCGGAGACTACAGCCCCTATTGCGCCAATTACTGCGAAAAGAGCGATCGATTTTTTTACGGTATTTCTCATAAATTCTCCAAGAGTTAATTTAACGTTATTGACCAGCTATGTTGGCCAATTCCGTAGAGCGCTTTGTATTTACAAGCGCTACTAACTCTTTAGTCAGTAAAGTTTATGAGGAGTTCCGTGATTCTTTAGCGCATCAAGAAATATTGATTTAGATTTTAGTAAGCGCTTTCGCGTTCAACGCGTATTCTGGATAATTTTCTGCACCCTCAAACAGCTACCAAACTCATTTCGCCTAGATTCTTGGCCTCTTCCTGCTGCTGCAACCGCCACATCTGCGCGAATTTGCCATCCTGTTCCAAAAGATCGCGGAAAGTTCCACGCTCAACGATGCGGCCCAAATCCAGCACCAGAATTTCATCGGCGTCGATGATGGTGGATAGGCGGTGTGCGATCACCAACGTTGTACGATCCTTGGCAATTTCACGCAACTCGCCCTGAATCGCTTTTTCAGTCGCAGAGTCCAGCGCAGAGGTGGCCTCATCAAAAATCATGATCGCGGGATTTTTAAGCAAGGTGCGGGCAATCGCCACGCGTTGCTTTTCACCGCCGGATAATTTCAAACCGCGCTCGCCCACCATGCTCTCCCATTTATCAGGTAGGCGTTCGATGAAATCGCTGACGTGGGCGCGACGTGCGGCATCGCGAATATCATCTTCGCTCGCATCGGGCCGGCCATAAGCGATGTTGTAGCGAATGGTGTCGTTGAACAACACTGTATCCTGCGGCACGATTCCCAAGCTCGCACGTACACTGGCTTGCGTGACATCGCGAATATCCTGACCATCAGTTAGAATTTTGCCGCTCGTAATATCGTAAAAACGAAATAGCAATCGTGACATGGTTGATTTGCCTGCGCCGCTGGAACCGACCACCGCCACCGTTTTTCCGGCAGGCACTTCGAACGAAACATCAAACAAAATTTGGCGGCGTTCGCTGTAGCCGAAATTGACATGTTCAAATTTTATCGATGCGCCGTTCAATGCCAGCGGCTTTGCGTTCGGCTTGTCCTGCACCTCACGATTTTCATCGAGCAGGTTGAACATTTTTTCCATATCCGTAAACGCCTGACGCAGCTCGCGATACATTGCACCCAAAAAGTTAAGCGGAATATAGAGCTGAATTAACAGCGCATTCACCATTACCAAATCGCCCAATGTTAATTTTTGCGTGACGATGCCTTCGGATGCGCGCCACATCAGCAGGGTGACTGCGGTGGCGATGACAATACTCTGCGCGGCGTTTAACAGGCCGAGCGAAGTCTCGCTTTTAGTCGCGGCGGCCTCGTAGCGCTGTAAATTTTTATCATAGCGCCCAGCTTCAAATTCTTCATTGCCAAAATATTTTACGGTCTCGTAATTTAAGAGCGAATCAATCGCCTTGGTATTTGCTTTCGAATCCATTTCGTTCATGGTGCGGCGATGCTGGGTGCGCCATTCGGTAATGCTGATGGTAGTCACGATATAAATCGCAATCGCACACAAAGTGATAACAACAAACGTCCAATCGAATTTGGCACCCAACAGAAAAACGACTAACGTAATTTCCAACAGAATCGGAATCACCGAGAACAACATATAGCTCATGATGGTGGAAACGCCGCGCGTGCCACGCTCGATATCGCGGGTAACGCCCCCTGTGTGCCGATCCAGATGGAAGCGCAATGAGAGCGCGTGCAGATGGCGGAATACGCGCAACGCAATATTGCGCATCGCGCGTTGCGTCACTTTAACGAACACGATATCGCGAAGCTCACCGAACATCGTTGACGACAATCTGAGCAACCCGTAAGCAACCAGTAAGGCGACCGGCACCACCACGGGAGCCAACGCCGCCGCCTGCGATTTATCGAGTGAATCGACGATGTTTTTCATCACCAACGGCACACTTATGTTGGCTAATTTTGCGGCAATAAGAAACGACAAGGCGAGCACCACGCGGCCTTTGAATTGCCAGAGATAAGGCCAGAGTATGGTGAGAACGCGTCGGTCACCGCCAGCTCGTTTTACAGTTGCTGCAGACGCGTTGGCGGGAGGTGGGGCAGCTGATGAATGATGATGTGGGGACATGAATTCTTAGAGGACTTGGGTGGTGAGGTAGGATGAAGCTGGTGAGCTATGGCTGAACCGGAGCTGTTTGAAACGCTTGGCAAGCTGATTACTTTTGGCTTAGATTGCTTTCTGGGAACTGCTTACTTGTGCCTCTTTGTTCGTGCCTCTATGTGCCAGTCTTTAAAGTAAATTTTACATTGCGGCAAAAATATTTTTATCAACACTAGGCGCGTGATAAAAAATCATTTCGCGTGGAAGACTCTAATATTCTCGGGGCATTCGGACCATTTTCCTTCCACGAGGGCCGCCAGCACTAGGCGGAGCAGGAACGTGCCCGCTAAAAACCATGCGTTCAGCCTGTTCAAGACGCATCAACGTTCGGGCAAGTTTCAAACCAGTCGACTTTTCCAGGTGCGCTGCTCCCTCCCGCAAGGTCTGCACATCGACGGCCATCGTATCGCCGACGGCTGCAAACACAATTGAATTACCACCATCGCCCGCACCCGCTACACTCTCAATCGGCGGTAACGCGAGCACCCGGTGATTAAAAACTTCATTCAATGAATCGAGCTGCTGACGGTAGCCGCGGCTGCGACCAAAAAGATTCAGCACCAAGAGCCCATGCCGGGTAAGTCGCGCGCGGCAGTCACGGTAAAACTCAGGGGTTCCCAGCGCCCCGAAGCGAGCATGCTGATCGTAGCCATCCACCATGATGCAATCAAACTTATGTGTGGTTTCGTTTATCCACGTTACCCCATCGCCGACGTGAATATCAATATTCGCGTCCTCATTACGCGGCAACTTGAAAGACTGGTGCGCCATCGCCACCACGCCGGGATTAATTTCAACAATCGTCTGCGATGTGTGCGGAAAATATCGATGCCAAAACTTGGTGAGCGACGCTGCGCCCAAGCCTATTTGCAATACACTTTTTGGCCAGCCAGCGTCGGTCTTAACTGTGTGATGCACCGGTGTTAGTTCCCCCCGGAACAGTAGACACGCCATCATCTCTCGAGTGTATTCCAACTCCAAAGCATAAGGCCGCGCGATGCGCATCGCGCCCTGCACCCATTCAGAACCAAAATGAAGGAAACGAACACCGGATTCTTCGCTGGTTTCGATCGAGTGGGATTTGCGCGGTGCGGATAGAGGCATGTGCAGAGTATAAAGCCCGCCAACAGGCGGCCAACATTGCCACAGGTTATGAACGTATCGCGCATTCTGTTGCCATCGGTGACATAGCCGCGCGGCCCGATACAAAAATATTCAACCGCTCCATTTGGCGGGCTTTTTCAGGCACAAATGGTTCAGACGGCAATCTGAACGGGCACTTCGATTTATTTTCCGCCTTGCCTTTGCCTGATCATGCGTTCCAACCATTCAAATAAAATCTCGCTCACCAGCGCAAGTAACGCGGCAGGAATCGCGCCTGCCAACAGCAATTGCCGATCATTTAGCGCGAGCCCGGTTACGATCCGTTCCCCATAGCCACCTGCGCCAATGAACGCCGCGATAGTCGCCGTGCCGATCGCAATTGCGGTCGCGGTACGCACACCTGCGATGATGGTCGGCAGCGCCAATGGCAACTCAATTTGGGTCAAGATATCGCGCGCGGACATGCCCAACGCTTTACCCGCCTGACGTAATCCATCTGAGACTTCACTCAGGCCCGCGCAAGTATTTCGCATGATCGGCAGCAGCGCGTAAAGCGTCAGGGCGATGAGCGCGGGCACGCTACCGATGACGCCGATCAATGAAATCAAAACCGCCAACAGCGCAAGCGAAGGAACCGTTTGCAGCAACCCGGTGGCACCGAGCACAATCGAACGCAAACGTGCATGTGGAAAAATAATTACCGCTAGCGGAATGGCGATCAGCGTCGCAACGAAAACCGAAGCGACTACCAGCCACAAATGCTGTGCCGTCAGCCTCGCTAAATCAGCCCCTAAAAGCTTCGCCCAAAACCCACGTCCACTCGTTTTGGTTGACTCCGCCTGCGGTGCACCAGACGCCTTTGCCAAATGGTCACGGGCGATGATGTCAAAGGAGACGCTATCAATTTCTGCACGAGCGTTCATGGCGATCATGGCCGGTGCGTCGATAGTACCGCCCAATTTTTGCAGCGCAGCCCAGGTAGACGGAAATCGCGTCGGCACATCCAGCCGATACAGCACCACCGCGTCGTAACGCGGAAAATAATTCAAATCATCATCCAGTACACGCAAGTTAAGATGGCCTATCTGCGCATCGGTCGTGTAAATATCGATTACATCGATCTGATTTTTTTCAATCGCGGCGAATGCCAAGCCGTGGTCCAGACTGGTCGGCGCCTGCGTAAAACCGTAGCGGGCAGCTAGTCCTTTCCAGCCGTCAACGCGACCGATGAACTCGTTCGATAAGCCGAGTCGCTGATCGGGCTTTTTTGCCAGGTCGCTCAGCGTTTTGAGGTTCATTTTCTCGCCATCAGCCGAGCGCATGGCGAGCGCGTAGCCGTTACTGAACCCGAGCGGAATCGCGATACCAAACCCGAGTGGTGCCAATGCACGATTCATTTCTTCAATTGACAGCGGCGTGGCACTCTTTAAAATTTCCTGCGCAATCGTGCCCGCGTATTCAGGGTAAAGATCGATGCTGCCCGCGCGCAGTGCCGCATAAACAATCGCGGTGTTTCCCAGCCCCTGCAGCACCTTCGTTTCGGTATTGCCTGGCATCCTCGACTGCTGCGCGAGCACTTCAGCCAATATGTAAGATTCAGTAAATCGCTTGGAGCCAATCTTAAGGACATCGACGTTTTGTTCTGCGTGGACGATTTCAACGCCAAACAACAGCGCGGAAAATATGGAACTCAGGACTAGAATCGCAAATTTTCTAACCACGTTGATCTTCGCATTTAAAGCGCGTCACGTCGTCCGAACGCAATGCTTGGTGCTTGGTCTGTCGGCCCGTTACGCGCTTACGCCAAAGCTCAAAACTAGAGCGCTTCAACTGTTTGCGCATGAGCGCAATGACGCTGGATTCATCCACGCCAAATTGGCTCTTGATCGCGTCGAAGGTGGTTCGATCTTCCCACGCCATTTGCACGATACGATCAATGACGGCAGCGTCCAGCTCGATAATTTGTTTTTTCATCTTCATATAATAAGCGACACACGTAGCCAAGCGAATAGAGACGCGTGTTTAGTGGCAGCATTTGTAAAATAATCAGCGCTTTTTGAGAGCCCGTAAAATTATCGGATCTTAATTTCTAAAATGGACTTCGCAATGCCAAACAATCAGATATCTATTGCCGTTTTTGTCACGGGCGGTACTTTTGATAAAGAATATGACGAGCTAAGTGGCACCTTGTTTTTTAAAAAATCACATGTAAAAGAAATGCTTGCCCTGGGCCGTTCGCAGGTTTCGACGCGCGTTGAAACACTGATGATGATCGATAGTCTGGTGATGACGGATGCAGACCGTGATTTGATCGCCGCAAAATGCAAATCGGCGAAAGAGACAAATATTGTGATCACGCATGGCACCGACACCATGGAAAACACAGCTCGCTATTTAGCACCTCGCGTGATTAATAAAACGATCATCATCACCGGCGCGATGGTGCCTTATAAATTCGGTTCTTCCGATGGACAATTCAATCTTGGTAGCGCGCTTGCTTACGCGCAATTACTACCTGCGGGCGTGTACGTGGCAATGAATGGGCGCTTTTTTCAGTGGGATAACGTCAGAAAAAATAAAAAAGCGGGATATTTTGAGGTGCGAAGAAAGTATCGTGTGTGATGGGAAATGCGGCAGCATATTTGTCGTGTAAAGGAGATATCTTATTGAGTTGGAGACGACAGCGGGCTGTGGAATGCTGGTTTTCCTGCATAGGAAGTGCGATCGCCTTCTAAGCTTAAGTCTGCTTAAACAAATGAAAAAACTGGCGCGATACGGCTAACTTTTCATTTCGGCTCTTCAAATGCAACGTCAGTTTCTCAGGCGCTTCACGCACGGCGCGGTCTACTGCGCTGGCGTTTACGATGGTGCCACGATGCACCTGCCAAAATAATTCCTCGTCCAGACCGTCAATCAACTCCTTCAGGGGAATTCGCACCAGCGCCTCAGCGTCTTGGGTCACAATGCGCGTGTATTTGGTGTCTGATTGGAAAAATAAAATATCGTCCACGTTGATCAAACGCGTTTGGTTGCCGAGCGAGGCGCGAATCCATTTCAATTTGGTCGTGGTTGATTTTGCGTCGCGATTCAGCAGCGTTTCGAGTAATCCCGTCAAATCGCCAGGCACAGAATTCAGTCGCTTTTTCAAACGCGCAATAGTCGCAGTCAGTCGGTCATCTTCCACCGGTTTTAGCAAATAGTCGGCTGCACCATTTTCAAATGCATTGACCGCAAATTCATCATAGGCGGTCACAAAAACAATATGTGTTGAATCGTCTAGTTCGGCGGCAACCTCCAGCCCTGTTTTGCCTGGCATGCGAATATCGAGGAATGCAATCTGCGGCTTATGCGTCGCGATAAGCGAAGCCGCCTGGCTGCCATTTTCTGCCAACCCCACAATAATGAGCTCCGGCCACAAGCGGGCGAGGGCATCGCGCAGACGTTCGCGCATCAGTTTTTCGTCTTCAGCAATAATCGCAGTCGGCATTCATTCCTCCTTAGTTCCTCTTCTTTCGCCTGGAACAGTAAGCGTTGCAACAAACCCGTGAGGCACATTAGCATTCGTCTCGAGCCAAGCACGCTCGCCATAGATGGCATGGAGACGATCACGAATGTTACCGAGACCAACGCCACCTTCCAGGCGGTTCGCCGGACCGTCCGATCGCACCACACCCCGCCCCGTGTCGCTGACGCTAACGGTGAGCTGCCCATCGACCGCCCGCTGCGCAACCACATCAATACGACCGCCTTCGGGTTGTGGTTCAAGTCCATGCTTGATTGCGTTTTCTACCAGCGAAATCAGCATGGCGGGCGGAATATTTTCATTCACCAAGGCGCGAGGTAAATCAAGACTGAATTCAAGACGTTCATTCATGCGCGTTTTCATAATCAGAAGATACGACTCGACCATACTGAATTCGCGTTCAAGAGTGGTGCAATCTTCGCGCAGACCACTCAAGCCACCGCGCAAAAATGAAATAAGTTGCGCGGTTAGCTTGGCGGCTTCTGGCGATCGGGCTTCGGCCAGATGTTGCACGCTCGCCAGGGTGTTGAACAAAAAATGAGGCTCCACTTGCGCCTGCATGAGCCGTAGCTTCGCATCGGTGAGTTGACGCGCTACCCGTTCCTGCCGGGCTGAAGCTTTGAGTTCTTCATTTTTTCGAATCAACAAATTGCGCCGAAGCTGCAAAAGCGCTGCCGTCAATAACGCGTAAATAACGCCCGCCACTAAGCCTGCAATCAAAACAGGGATGGCGACGCGCTGAATTTCCGCCAGCCCCAGCCCCTGAAATCCTTGCTTCACAAATTTCCCAACCAACCCACCCAGGATCGCGCCTGCCATCGCGCAGCCAACCGCGATAACGGATAGCACCAGCCATGTCGGCAGTACACGGGAGAATCTAGGCGTTTGGTTACTTGGGGTAACGAGGCTGGCTTCCGAAGATGCAGCAGGGCTACATGGCTGTAAAAATACCGCGAGCAGGCCGAAGCCAACCCCACCGAGCGCAATTAACGGGACAAGAATCGCCTCAAACCAGCTTACCGTTTCGCTACTAAAGCGCATGCCAAACACGCCGGCCAGCCACAAAACCACAAAAGTAGCGGCCAAAGGCAGTTGGTACCGCATAACAATCGCGGACAGTTGCGCGACTTCATCACGCTGATCAGCAGTCAGCCTCGATAATTGCCGCTCACGTCGCCTGCGATACGCGGTCTCAATCTTTTTTATCCAAACCAACATGCTTTACGATCCTTTATTCCCGCCAATAACAATAACGTGAATCATAAGACTGCCCATACACCCCGGCAACCCCGCAGCGATGAAATACGATTGGCTGCGATGAATTCAGTTGTTGCAGGTTTTAAGTAAACTAGGCGCTTAAGACTTTAAAACCCACACGGAAAACTTATGGCTGACATTTCATTAAAGCGCACGCATCAGCTGGGACTTAAGGGCGCGAAAGTAGCCGCCGATAAAATGTCGGCAAAACTGAACGAGAAGTTTGATCTGGTCTTCACCTGGAGTGGCGATACGCTTAATTTTCAGCGGTCTGGCGTTAACGGCAAAATGATGGTCACAGAATCCCATATGCAGCTGGAAGTGACACTCGGGTTTTTGCTAAAGGCGATGAAAGGTCCAATTGAAAAATCGGTGGTTGAAAACCTGGATGCCGCGCTCGCGACGGCAAAACCCGTTGCAAGCAAAGTACCAATAAAAACGACAACTGCGGCGAAAAAGCCAACCTCAAAAAAAGCTTAAGGTCGCGCGCCTTGATGTTTTCAATTACTTTCGCCAGCAGAAAACTCGAACGGTGCGGGGTGACCTGAATACAACCGTTCAATCAAAGCAATCTCACGCTCGGCAATGGTGTTTAGAAAATATTCTGCGCCGTTCATGTGCTTGAAAGCCGTGAAACCGGCCTCCAGAAACTGTTGCATATTCGACAGCCCCGCCAGCCGGGCCGGCGTACGCAGTAACCGCAATGTCGAATAAATCATCGGTTTTTTCACCACCACGTCCAGCTCGGCACCCACAGCGCGCATCAACTCGACCTGACGCAAACGATCTTTTTTTGTACCGGCCTGACGAAATGCTTCGGCGTAATTTTCATCATTGATGACTACATGACTTATTTTTTTTGCCAGTATTTGATCAAATTCTTCCGAGATCACATCAAGCTCCAACGCCTTGCTCACCGCGTCATAGGCAAATTTTGGCAACACGCGCTCAATAGTCGGATACATGCGGATTAGGTCACGATCACGCAGCGCAGAATCCTTGATGCCATAAAGCTCATCCATGAAAAACGCCGTGGCAGGCCCGTAGCGCACATCTACCGACAAATCTGGATAGGTGCGTTTTAATCGCTCCTGTTGCCAGGCCTTCACGGCTTTTAGGCGCACAAAAGACGCAGCGTCCAGGTCGGCAAGCGATGCAGTTCCTCGTAACGCTTCCAGTTTTTTCAAGTTTTCAATCATGTTCGGATTCTAGTTGCTAAGCGCCCACAATTTAGAGGATTCAATCTAATTGAACCATTCAATGACTCTACTGCGCTGGTATTCTACCTTTCCATTTTGACGATACACCCGCGATTTATGAACTTGAGCAAAACCAGTGACGCGAGCCCAATAACCGCATCCGCAGAGCTGCAAAATCAGTTTCTGCAAACGCGTGCCGCATATGCGCTTGATCGTTGTCCACCGGCTGATGCGAGACGTATCTCGCTCGAAAAATTAGAGCAACTACTGGTTAGGAACACCGCTGCCATTCAGGCCGCGATCAGCGCGGACTTTGGCAATCGCTCAACGCATGAAACACAGCTGCTCGAAATATTTCCCTCGTTATCCGCGATTCGTCATGCCCGATCCCATGTGAAATCGTGGATGTCACTCAAGCGGCGCTTTGCCTCTCTTTGGTTCATGCCTGCACGCACTGAAATCCGGTCTCAGCCGCTCGGCGTTGTGGGCATCATCGTACCGTGGAATTATCCGCTAATGCTCGCGGTTGGGCCGTTGGTGGCGGCGCTCAGTGCGGGTAACCGGGTGCTGATCAAGACGAGTGAATTCACACCGCGCTTTGGGGCGCTATTCGCCAAGCTGATCGCGGAAACTTTTGCGTCAGATCATGTTGTGGTGATTAACGGCGATGCAAAAATTGCCATCGCGTTTTCGGCATTGCCATTCGACCATTTATTATTTACAGGCTCGACGTCAGTGGGTCGCCAAGTGATGCGCGCCGCGGCAGAAAATTTAACGCCGGTGACCCTGGAGCTCGGCGGAAAATCGCCCGCGATTATTGGACCTGAAGCCGATATTGCTGGGGCCGCACAGAAGATTATTTTCGGCAAATGTTTGAATGCCGGCCAGACCTGCATCGCACCGGATTATCTGCTGCTGCCGCGCGGTAAAGAAGCGACGTTTACTGAGGCGGCGAAGAGCGCTGTGGCCGCCCTTTATCCGACGCTGGCCAATAACCCGGATTACACCAGCATTGTCAACGCTCACCATATGTCCCGGCTGCAGAATTATTTGCTTGATGCCGCGTCTAAAGGTGCATCAATCACACCACTCTTAATTTCAAATGAACCACGTGATATTGAAAATCAAACCGCGCAAAAAATCGCTCCAACGATTGTTCACGACGTGAATGAAAACATGCTTCTGATGCAAGAAGAAATTTTCGGACCGATTCTGCCACTCGTACCTTACGATTCATTTGACGCCGCGATTCAATATGTAAACGATCATCCGCGCCCGTTAGCGCTCTATTATTTTGGCCGTAGTGAACAACACATTGAAAGAGTGCTTTCGGAAACCGTCGCGGGCGGTGTAACCATCAACGAAACATTGCTGCATATCTCGCAAGAAGACCTCCCATTTGGTGGCGTCGGCCCGTCGGGGATGGGCGCCTATCACGGCAAGTTCGGCTTCGATACGTTTTCAAAATTAAAGCCGATATTTCGTCAGCCCAGGCTGAATGGTCTCAACCTGCTCAAGCCGCCTTATGGGAAACGGGTGGAAGCGATGTTGAAGCTGTTGCTGAAATGACTTTGCGCTTTCAACCACACCGTCGCCAGCTTTTGAAAGTGGGCATCGCGGGCGCGTTCGCATTGGCGGTCACGCGTTCACTTGAGCATCATGCGTTTGCTATCGCGAGTCCTCAAGCGGTCCAGGGCTCGCTCGATCTCAAGAAACTGGTAAACAAGGACGCAGACGTTATCGCTGCGTTAGCGCCGGTGATTCTTTCGGGCAGCTTGCCGGAGGATGTAGTTTCGCGACAAATAGCGATCAATGAAGTGGTGGAAGCGTTTGATCGGACCGTGGCCGGGTTATCGCCTGCGGTGCAACGCGAAGTGGAGGAATTATTGAGTCTGCTCACGATGCCCATCACGCGCCGCTTCGTGGTGGGTATTTCTGCGTCGTGGCCGAACGCTACCGAGGATGAGATCAAACAATTCCTAGATCGCTGGCGCAATCACCGTTTTGCGTTGTTTCAGCAGGGCTATCAAGCACTGGTTCGGTTGATGATTGCGTGTTGGTATGGCAACCCGCTTTCTTGGGGAAAGATTAATTACGATGGGCCGCCATTTGCAAAAGAACTGGGACTGCAATGACGGCGAGCGTGATTCCGGATTTCATCAAAATTGCCCGTGACGATAAATCGCGCGGCTGGAAAGTGCTGGACGGTTCGCGTCTAACGGGCGACATTGATATTGAGTGCGACGTGGTAATCGTCGGTTCTGGCGCGGGTGGTGGAACTACCGCGGAAATTTTAACGGCGGCAGGTTTGAATGTGGTGATGATTGAAGAAGGTCCGTTCAAATCGTCAACCGATTTCCGCATGCGCGAGCGCGATGCATATCCGCAGCTTTATCAGGAATCCGCCGGCCGCCAGACCAAAGAT
>JBBRZG010000094.1:0-15485 GCA_038236905.1 Burkholderiales bacterium | reverse complement strand
GATGGAATTCTGGCTGATTTGGGTGTGTCTTCACCTCAGCTGGACGCAGCAGAGCGAGGTTTCAGTTTCAGGTTTGATGCGCCGCTGGATATGCGGATGGATCAGACCTCGGGCGAGACGGTGGCAGATTGGTTGGATCGCGCAGAAGAACGCGACATTGGGGAGGTTATTTGGCGCTATGGTGAAGAACGGTTTGCTAAGTCGATTGCAAGGAAGATTGTTGCGGCAAGGGGCGGCGGACGTATTCGGACCACGCGCGAGCTTGCCACGCTCGTGGCAGAAACTGTCCGTACGCGCGAGCCGGGCCAACACCCCGCAACCCGCACGTTTCAAGCTTTACGGATTTTCATCAATCAAGAGCTTGAAGAAATAGAAAAAGTTTTACCGCAGGCAGTGAAATGTTTGCGGACGAAAGGCAGATTGGTCGTGATCAGTTTCCACTCATTGGAAGACCGCATCGTGAAGCGCTTTATGCAAACCGCTTCCAAGGCAGATCGTCTGCCCTCAAATTTCCCGATTCGCGCCAATGAAATCAATGAAGCCACATTGACGGTGATCGGTCGCCCGATCAAGCCGAGTGACGCCGAAGTCTTAACAAACCCGCGCTCGCGCAGCGCGATCATGCGCGTGGCCGAGCGCACTTCGGTCGGTGCGAAATGACGCGGCTTAATTTAATTTTGTTAATCGCGCTGGTCGGCTGCGCCTTGTCGGTCGTCACCTCGCAGCACCAGGCGCGCAAATTATTCATGGAGCTGCAAACCGCGCAAGATGGTGAGCGCAAGCTCGATCAGGAATGGCGCGAACTGCAGATTGAAAGCCAGACCGTCGGCACCGGCAAACGGATTGAACAAAAAGCCCAGCGCGATTTGGGCATGACGCAGCCTGACCCGAAAAAGACGGTGATTTTGGTGGTGGATTCAAACTTAACTGCGCCAACAACAGCCAAGCCATGAACTTCTCCTCGCGCAAAATTGCGTCTCCCGAACTGCGCTTAAAGCTTGAGGCATGGCGTTCGCGCTTCGTGCTAATTTTCTGCCTCGGCGCGTTCGTGCTGCTGATCGGTCGTTCGTTTTACTTGCAGGGTTTTGATAATGATTTCCTGCAAGCCGAGGGTGAAGCGCGGTTTGTGCGCGTGGTGGATATGCCGGCCTCGCGCGGCGCGGTGATGGATCGCAATGGCAAGGCGCTGGCAATATCCACCCCCGTCGAATCAATCTGGGCGGCACCGTCCGCCATGAAACAGCTCGACAGCGCGCAAATGACCAAGCTCGCGGCGGCGCTGGCGATGGAACCCAAAGCGCTGAATATCCGGCTCGCCGACAAAGAGAAAAATTTCGTGTGGGTCAAGCGCCAGATGTCGCCCGATCAGGCGGCCCGCGTGATGGCGCTAAAAATTCCGGGGCTATTCCAGCAGCGTGAATTTCGACGTTTTTATCCGACCGGTGAAACCGCTGCGCATGTGATCGGCTTTACCAGCGTGGAAGATCAGGGCCAGGAAGGCATTGAATTGGCGCAACAGGTTTCGCTGGCAGGTTCGCCCGGACAGCGCCGCGTGATTAAAGATCGCAAGGGTCGGATTGTTGAAGACGTCGAAAGCTTAAAAATTCCGCGCGAGGGCAAGCCGCTGAGTTTGTCGATTGATGAGCGCCTGCAATATATTGCGCACCGCGAATTAAAAGCAGCGGTTGAGTTGAACAAGGCCAAGGGTGGCGCACTGGTGATGCTCGACGCGCATACCGGCGAAGTGCTGGCGTTGGTGAATCAGCCGGATTTCAATCCCAATAATCGTACCAATGTGCAAATGCAGCAAATGCGCAATCGCAGCGTCACGGATACGTTTGAGCCCGGCTCGACGTTTAAACCGTTTGCGGTTTCCGCGGCACTTGAGGCCGGTATTGTGAAACCAGAAACCGTTATCGCCACCGGTAACGGGCTCACGATTGGCCCGAAGACTATTACCGATACCCACCCGGCGCCGCAGATGACGGTGTCGGAAATTATTCAGAAATCGAGCAATATCGGCACCGCAAAATTAGCGCTGCAAATGCCGCCCGAAAAACTATGGAGTTTTTATAACGAGCTCGGCTTCGGGCTCACGCCTAAAACCGGTTTTCCGGGGGAGGCGTCGGGGCGTTTGCGCGCGGCCAGCACCTGGAAGCCGATTGAGCAGGCGACGATGGGCTACGGCTATGGCGTATCGGTCAGCGCGATTCAACTGGCGCGTGCCTACACCGTTTTTACCAATGACGGCGTGTTGTTGCCGGTCACTTTTTTGAAGCGCGATGGGGACGTGATTGGCAAACAGATCGTCTCTGCAAAAACCGCCCGCGCCATGTCGCGGATGCTGGAAAACGTGACCGAACTTGCCGCGAAAAAAGGTCAGGTGCAGGGTTATCGCGTGGCGGGTAAAACCGGCACCGCCTACAAACTCATCAACGGTCAATATGATCAGACTCGTTACCTCGCCTCGTTCGTGGGCTACGGCCCGGTGTCCAATCCGCGCTACATTTTAGCGATTACGATTGACGAGCCATCCGCCGGTAAACATTACGGCGCGGAAGTATCGGCGCCGGTATTTTCAAGTGTGATGACGCAGGCCTTGCGCATGGCTGGGGTGCCGCCAGATGCGCCGGGAAGCGAAGTGGCCGCCGCCAGCGTAGTTGCCTTGAAAGAGCGTGGCTGAGATGCAACCAACAATCAACAAGACATCGGCTAGCGAGATGACGCCTGCCGTAATTGCGTTTGCAACCGTCAAGGGCTTGTTGGCCGCGATCGATCAATTGCCGGCGCGGATCAGCGATATCACGGCCAACAGCCGTGAAGCGCGACAGGGTTCTGCGTTTGTAGCGTATCCCGGTGCGGTGCGCGATGGCCGCGATTTTATCGCGGACGCCATCAGCCGCGGAGTATCTGCGGTGATCTACGACGCCGACCAATTTGAGTGGAAGCCGGAATGGAAAGTGCCGCATATCGCGGCCAATAATTTGAAAGCGCACGCCAGTGCCATCGGTGCTCATGTCTATGGCAATCCGTCGCATGCGCTGTGGATGGTCGGGGTGACCGGCACTAACGGTAAAACCTCCGTTTCGCAATGGGTGGCGCAGGCACTGCAACGCGCCGGGCGAGTCTCGGCGGTGCTGGGTACGATCGGCAATGGCTTGGTCGGTGAACTGACACCGTCCGACAACACTACTCCGGATGCGGTGGTGTTACAGCGCACGTTGCGTGAGCTGGTGAATGCGGATGCGGCCACTTGCGCGATGGAAGTTTCCAGTCACGGTCTCGATCAGGGTCGCGTCGATGATGTGAAATTTGATGTGGCGGTATTCACCAATCTCACCCGCGATCATCTCGATTATCACGGCACGATGGAAGCCTATGGCGCGGCGAAAGCAAAGCTGTTTTCAGCCAGCGGTTTACAAACCGCCGTGATCAATGTTGATGATGTATTTGGTCGCGAGTTAGCCAATGTGGTGGCTGCGCGCGGCGTAAGTGTGATTCGCTATGCTTGTAACGGCGGCAGTAAATTTGCAGATCTGATTGGAAGCAATTTATCGGTATCGGCGAGCGGCCTGTCGTTCTCAATTCGTGGCGCGCACGGTGTGGCAGCAGTTGAAAGCAGCATTCTGGGCGCGTTCAACATCAGCAATTTATTGGCGGTCATCGGCGTGCTGCTGGTCAGCGGCATTACGCTGCAGCAAGCGGCGCGTCTGGTGGGTGAGTTGGCACCCGTGCCGGGCCGCATGCAGACCGTGCGCGCGGTAGATGATAATTTTGGCGATAGCAACAAGCCGTTGGTCGTGGTGGATTATGCGCATACGCCGGACGCGCTCGAAAAAGCGTTGTCGACGATTGCCGCCATCGTTCCGCACAATGGCCGCTTGATCTCGGTGTTTGGCTGCGGGGGCAATCGGGATCGTGGCAAACGCCCGTTAATGGGTGCGATTTCTGCGCAGTACGCGGATGTGACCTTCATCACTTCCGACAACCCGCGCAATGAAAATCCACACGCGATTATTTCTGACATCGAGCCTGCCTTGAAGGGTGCCACGTATCGCGCGATCGAGGATCGTCACCAAGCCATTTATGAAGCGTTGAACGAAGCGCGCGCGGGCGATATCGTGCTGATCGCGGGCAAAGGCCACGAGGATTATCAGATCGTCGGCGATACCAAACACCATTTCAGCGATGTAGAAGAAGCGCGCGAGGCGCTGGCCCGCTGGACCGGACGCAAGATGGAAAGTGCGGCATGACCATCAACATGACCACCGCTGCTGCCGCGCAGCAACTGGGTGCCCGTCTGGTCAACGGCGATGCAAGCTTTACGGGCGTATCGATTGATAGCCGCACGGTGACCGCTGGCGAATTGTTTATCGCCATCCAGGGCGAAAATTTTGATGGCCATGATTATGTGGAGGCGGCGCTGGTGCGCGGTGCCAGCGCGGCGCTGGTCGCACGTGAAGTGGCGACGGCGTCCACGATGCCACAAATCATTGTTGCCGACACGGTGTTGGCATTGGGCCAATTGGCGCAAGTTTGGCGAAAACAGTTTTCGATTCCTATGATCGCGCTGACCGGCAGCAACGGTAAAACCACCGTAAAAGAAATGTTGCGTTCAATCCTGTGTGCACATGTGGGCGTATCCGGGAACGAGGCGGTGCTGGCCACCGCGGGCAATCTTAATAACCATATCGGCCTGCCGCTAATGATGCTGCGGCTGAATAGCGAACACCAATACGCGGTGTTTGAAATGGGCATGAATCATCTGGGTGAAATCGATTATTTGACGAAGCTGTTGTCGCCCGATGTGGCGCTCGTCATCATGGCGGGCACCGCACACATTGGTGAAGTCGGCTCGCGCGAATTGATCGCGCAGGCCAAGGGCGAGATCTTTGCCGGACTCGCTGCTGACGGCATTGCCGTGGTGAATATGCATGATCGCTTTGGTGGCTATTGGCGCGGCTTGAATGATGGGCGGCGCGTGGTTGGCTTTGGCATTGATCCCAGCGATGATGTGGTGGGCGAATTTACCGAACACACGCTGGTGATCAAGCACGGCGGAGAATCCGTAGACGTGAATTTATTCGTGCTTGGCGAACATAACCAGCGCAACGCCTTGGCCGCCGCCGCCGCCGCCATTGCGCTGGAGGTGCCGCTTAAAACAGTGTGCTTGGGACTCGAAGACTTTGAAGGCGTGGCGGGTCGTTTGCGGGTTTACAGCGGCCACAAAGATGCCACCATCATTGACGATACTTACAACGCAAATCCGGATTCGGTGCGCGCCGCGATTGATGTGCTGGCCGCAAAACCGGGCAAGCGATATTTGGTGCTGGGCGATATGGGTGAGCTGGGGGCGGATGCGCCGGCGATGCATGCCGATATCGGCAACTATGCCCGTCATGCCGCGCTGGATGGTTTGTTTGCGCTGGGCACGCTGACCGAGCAAACCGTGCTTGAGTTGGGCCGCGATGGCTGGCATTTTGAATCGACTGATGACTTGTTGGAAGAGCTTGAAAAAGTGCTCGCACCGAATGTCACGGTGCTGGTAAAAGGCTCGCGCTTTATGAAGATGGAACGTGTGGTCGAAAAGTTGGTTCCTGATTTTAATATTCATCACCCTGCTCACGGAGCCCACTAACGATGCTCCTCGAAATTTTCCAATGGCTCGGCAGGGACGTTCGCACCTTCAATGTGTTCGGCTACATCACATTGCGCACGGTGCTGGCGGCACTTACGGCACTCTCGATTTCGTTCATCGTCGGACCGTGGATGATTCGTAAACTGACCGCGCTCAAAATCGGCCAATCGGTCCGCAGCGATGGTCCGCAATCGCATCTGGTGAAAACCGGTACGCCGACGATGGGCGGGGCACTGATTCTGGTGTCGGTAGCCGTCACCACGCTGATCTGGGGCGATCTTCAAAATCGTTATGTCTGGGCATGTTTGGTCACCACCATTGGCTTTGGTGTGATCGGCTGGATTGATGACTACCGAAAAGTGGTGCATAAAAATTCCAAAGGCTTGTCGGCGAAAGCCAAGTTTTTCTGGCAAACGGTAATCGCCGCGGTCGCACTTTCATACATTGCCTACCGCGCCAATCTGCCGCAGCAAACCGATTTGATTGTGCCGTTTTTTAAGACGATTGCAATTCCCCTAGGCACGATTGGCTTCATCATTCTTGGCTGGTTTACGGTCGTGGGTTTTTCCAACGCGGTGAATTTGACCGATGGTTTGGATGGTTTGGCGATCATGCCGACGGTGATGGTGGCCTCGGCGTTGGCGATCTTTGCCTATGTCGCCGGAAATAAAGTGTTCGCGGCCTATCTGGGCGTGCCGCACATCGCGGGAGCCGGTGAGCTGGCTATTTTCTGTGGCGCGATTGCCGGTTCGGGCCTGGCGTTTTTGTGGTTCAACGCTTATCCAGCTGAAGTGTTTATGGGTGATGTGGGCGCGCTGGCGTTGGGCGCGGCACTGGGTCTGGTCGCGGTGATTTGCCGGCAGGAAATTGTGCTCATCATCATGGGTGGTGTGTTCGTGGTCGAGACACTATCCGTAATGATTCAGGTTGCGTCATTCAAGCTTACGGGCAAACGCGTTTTCCGCATGGCACCGCTACACCATCACTACGAATTAAAAGGCTGGAAAGAAAATCAGGTCGTGGTTCGTTTCTGGATCATCACCATGATGCTGGTGCTGTTTGGCCTCTCCACCTTGAAATTGCGTTAGCAAGACATGAACACTATATTTTCAAACCCCAGCACCGGCGCGCATTTTGAGCCATTTATGCGCCAGTCGGCACGCCCCTGCTGGGCCGTCGCACTTTTGGTCGTCCGAGCATCGTAAGGAACAGGAGTGAATTGGCATGACAAAAAAATACTTGTTCTTGGTGCGGGAGATACCGGACTCTCTGTCGTCCGATGGGCAAAAAGTGTGGGTGCTGCAGTGCGACTCGCCGATTCCCGAGACGACCCTCCAGGGCTCGATCAACTCAAATCCAGCCATCCCGATGTCGACTGCATCACCGGTGACTGGGACCGAAAAACATTTGAAGCCGCTATTGGCGACGCCGAACTCATCGTGGCAAGCCCGGGCGTGGCCGTTGCTGGGCCCGCGTGTCACCCGGCCATCGCGCGCGCCGTCGCGGCGGGCAAGAAAATCGTTGGGGACATCGAGCTTTTCGCGTGGCAGCAAATCGAACTAAATGAACGCACCGGACAACGACCCAAAGTGATCGGCATTACCGGCTCAAATGGAAAATCAACGGTCACCGCGATGGTGGGGGCGATGTGCGCGTCCGCCGGATTGAAAACCGTGGTGGCCGGCAATATCGGTCTACCGGTGCTGGATGCAATGGCGCGTGTGGATATTAACGGCCAGCCTGACGTGTACGTCCTTGAGCTGTCCAGTTTTCAGCTTGAGACGGCATCCAGCTTGCAGCTTGATGCCGCAACCATGCTAAATCTCAGTCAGGATCATCTGGATCGTTATGCGTCAATGGATGAGTATGCGCGGGCTAAAAAACGCATTTTCAAACACGCCCGACATCAAGTCCTGAACCGTGAAGATGTCGCCAGCTTGGTGATGGTTGATGCCTCCAAATCATTTGCGACCTTTGGCTTGGATTTCGCGCCGACGGACAGCGACTTTGGTACCGCGAATGGTCAACTGATGGAAGGGCATGTCGCGCTGATGGCGCTAAACGAGATGCCGGTTGCGGGCTTGCATAACGTCGCTAACGCGCTGGCGGCGATCGGGCTGTGCCGCGCCATTGGCTGTGAAGCCGCGCCGCTGGTTGAAGGCCTGCGCCATTTTGCCGGGCTACCGCACCGGCTGGAAAATGTCGGCACCGTTAATGGTGTCACGTTTTACGACGATTCAAAGGGCACCAACGTCGGCTCCACGGTGGCGGCGCTTAACGGCATGATGATGCCGGTCGTGCTGATCGCGGGTGGCGAAGGCAAGGAGCAGGACTTCTCGCCGCTCGCCGAGCCGATCCGCAAACGCGCCAAAGCGGTGGTGCTGATCGGCAAGGATGCGCGTTCCATCGAGAGCGCGATCACCTCCGCGCGGGTCGACACAATCCACGCCTCGAACATGGCGAACGCCGTGGAGAGCGCCTATTTACGGGCATCTTCCGGTGATGCGGTGTTGCTGTCACCCGCCTGCGCCAGCTTCGATATGTTTAAAGACTACAGGCATCGCGGCGACGTTTTTGCCGAGTGCGTGCAGGCGCTAAAAGCCAGAATGGAGGCCACAGGTGTTGTATAGCCCCGTCGCACCTCGCGCTGAATTGGACCTCTCCATTTTTTGGAGCGTGCTGATTCTGCTCGCGGTCGGGCTGGTGATGGTTTATTCGTCGTCGATTGCAACTGCCGAAGCGGACAAAGCGTGGGGCTTTCATGCCCACTATTTTTTGGTGCGCCATGCCATTTTCTTGGGCTTGGGATTCGTCGTCGCCTGCATTGCTTTTCAAATTCCGATTGCCACCTGGCAGCGGATGGCACCGTGGTTATTCATTGCGTGCGCATTTTTGCTGGTGCTGGTGTTGATTCCCGGTATTGGCAAAGACGTAAACGGCAGTCGGCGCTGGATTCGATTAGGCTTTATGTCAATGCAGCCGTCTGAAGTGATGAAGCTGCTCGCGGTCTTGTACGCGGCCGACTACACGGTGCGCAAGGCCGCCTTCATGCACGACTTCAAGCGTGGATTTTTGCCAATGGCGGGCGTGATGGTGTTCGTCGGCGCGATGTTGTTGCGTCAGCCGGATTTTGGCGCGCTGGTCGTGATCACCTCAATAACGATGGCGATCCTGTTTTTGGGTGGCTTGAACTGGCGGGTCTTTGCGGCGCTCATCGTCTGTCTGGCGGTTTCATTCGCGGCGCTGGTGGTTACGTCCCCGTATCGCTGGGAACGCATGAAAGGCTTTATGGATCCGTGGTCGGACCCCTACGGAAAAAGCTACCAGCTTACCCATTCGTTAATCGCGTTTGGTCGCGGCGAATGGACCGGGGTAGGCCTCGGCGCCAGCGTTGAGAAACTCTTTTACTTACCTGAAGCGCACACCGATTTTCTACTTGCCGTGATTGCAGAAGAGCTGGGATTTGTCGGCGTCGCCGTCATCATTGGTTTATTCGCACTGCTCATTCACCGCGCATTCGCGGTCGGACGCGAGTCGATGATGCGTGAAAAATATTTCGCTGCACTGGTCGCGCAGGGTATTGGCGTGTGGATTACGGTGCAGGCGTTCATCAACATGGGCGTCAATATGGGGCTGCTCCCTACCAAAGGTTTAACGCTGCCGTTTCTGTCATTTGGCGGCACCGGCATTTTGGTGAATTGTGTTGCGGTCGCGATCTTATTGCGCATCGATTATGAGAATCGCGCGCAAACGCGAACCTCCACTTCGAAAGTGCGTCGCTCATGATCGCGAAAAGAACCGCGCTCATCATGGCTGCAGGCACCGGGGGGCATATCTTTCCCGGCATTGCGATTGCGCGCGAACTCGAAAAGCAAGGCTTCTCGATTGTCTGGCTGGCGACCCCAATTGGCATGGAGCACAAGCTGGTGGCTGCCGCCGGATATCCAATTGAAGTGGTGGCGATGGCAGGCGTGCGCAGTAAAGGCCTGATCGCGTGGCTGACGTTACCGTTCAGATTGGTGCGCGCATTCTGGCAATCGTTTGAGATTATTCGGCGCATCAAGCCCAGCGTGGTGGTATCCATGGGCGGCTACATTGCATTCCCCGGCGGTGTGATGGCTGCGATGCTGGGCAAGCCAGTCGTGGTCCACGAGCCCGGCGCGCATGCAGGCCTTACCAACCGTGCGCTGGCATTATTTGCCGATCGGGTGCTGGTGGGATTTCCCGATAGCTTTAATCAACAGCCAAAAAATGCGATCGCGGCGATGTTGCCCAAGCCTAAAAATCTGGAATGGCTCGGCACGCCGGTGCGCGATGATATTTTGAAAATTGCGCCTCCCGATGTGCGGATGGAAAATCGCGTGGGACCGATACGTCTGCTGGTTGTCGGCGGAAGTTTGGGTGCCGCCACCATGAGCGCGCTGGTGGTGGCGGCACTGAAATTAATGCCAACTGATTCGCGGCCCGAGGTCATTCATCAGGCGGGCGAGAAAAATTATGCCGAGTTGGTTGCGCTTTATAAATCATCAAACGTGACCGCCGATGTGCGTGCATTTATCGATGACATGGCGGCGGCATATGGCTGGTGCGACGTGCTGATCTGCCGCTCGGGTGCCATCACGGTGGCCGAAATTGCTGCGGCGGGACTGGCGAGTATTTTGATCCCGCTGCCGTGGTTTGTGGCCGAGGAACAAATGGCGAACGCAAAATTTCTTGCTGATAAGAATGCGGGAATTCTGGTCTCGCAACTTGAAGAAACCGCCGAGGGGCTCGCTAAAAAAATGGCGTCGATCACCCGCGCCAAAGCCAATGAAATGGCGAACATCGCGCGCGGATTGGGCAGACCCAACGCCACCGCCGCTTGCGCCGCCGCATGTGCTGCCGTGTCAATCCAACAGGCGCCCGCATGAAGCATAAAGTCAAACAGCTCCACTTCATCGGCATCGGCGGCTCGGGCATGTCGGGCATTGCCGAAGTGCTGCTCAGTTTGGGTTATCAGGTCAGCGGCTCTGATTTGTCGGAAAGCGCCTCGGTAAAACGCTTGCGCACGCTCGGCGCGACTATTGTGATTGGCCATGCGGCCAACAATATCGAAGGTGCCGATGTGGTGGTGATTTCGAGCGCGGTCAAGGCGGATAACCCTGAAGTGGTCGCAGCCAAATTGGCACACGTGCCGGTAGTGGCGCGCGCCATGATGCTGGCAGAGCTGATGCGCTTTAAACAGGGCATCGCGGTCGCGGGAACGCATGGCAAAACCACCACCACGAGTCTCATTTCGCATGTGCTTGGAAGTGCGGGTCTTGATCCGACCTGCGTGATCGGTGGGCGATTGAATTCCATTGGCACCAATGCAAGGCTCGGCATGGGCGAGTATTTGGTGGCGGAAGCCGATGAGTCCGATGCATCGTTTCTATTCTTGAAACCGATCATGGCGGTGGTCACCAATATCGATCAAGACCACATGGAAACCTACGCGCATGATTTCGCCAAACTAAAATCCGCGTTTGTTGAATTCCTCGAACATTTGCCGTTTTACGGGCTGGCGGTGCTGTGCGCTGATGATGTAAATCTGCGCGAGATCATGCCGCGCTTGTCGAAACCGGTGATGACCTATGGCGTTAGCGAGCATGCTGAATTGCGCGCGATAAATGTTCGCGCATCGGGCACGAAAATGTTGTTCTCAGCCATGCAGCGGCGCGATGGACGGCTGCTTGAGATTGAGTTGAATTTACCCGGGACGCATAACGTCTTGAACGCCTTATCCGCGATTGCGATTGCGCGCGAAGTGGGGGTGTCAGATGAAAATATTGCAAAAGCACTCGCGAGTTTTAGCGGCGTGGGCCGTCGCTTTCAGCGTTATGGCGAAGTAAACATTGCGGCCGGTGGCACCTACACCTTGGTCGATGACTATGGCCATCACCCGGTTGAGATGGCCGCCACCATCGCCGCGGTACGCGGGGCGTGGCCGGGAAGGCGCGTCCTGCTTGCCTTCCAGCCGCATCGCTTCACCCGCACCCGTGATTTGTTTGAAGATTTTGTGCGCGTTCTGTCTACTGTGGATGAGTTGGTACTGGCAGATGTGTACGCCGCCGGTGAGAGCCCGATTGTCGCCGCCGACGGCCGTGCATTGATGCGCGCGATTCGTGTCGCCGGAAAAGTTGAGCCCACTTTTGTTGATACGGCGGATGAAATTGCGGCCGCTGTAGAGAGCCGCGTTCGTGACGGCGATATTGTCATCACCATGGGCGCGGGCTCAGTCAGCGGCGTCGCCCCGCGCCTGGCAAACATCGGAGCCGGTGAATGAATATGGCTGAGGCGATGAAATTTCCTCCTAAAGTTGAGCCAACATTCAAGCCCACACTGCGGGGCGAATTAAAGCTTAACGAACCCATGATGAAGTACGTGTCATGGCGGGTGGGGGGCCAAGCGCAACGTGTTTACAAACCGGCTGATCTTGCCGATTTGCAAACGTTCCTGCCGACCATCGCCGTTGATGAGCCGATATTATTTGTGGGTTTGGGCAGCAATTTACTGGTGCGTGGTCATGGTGACGTGGGCGGATTTGCGGGCACCGTGATTATCACCACGCCGGTGTTGAGCGGGTTGGTGATCGATGCTGCAGATGCAACGATCGTGAAGGCGGGCGCGGGTGTGCCGTCGCCGCATGTCGCCAAATTTGCGGCAAAAAATCATCTCGCCGCTGCCGAATGGCTGGCGGGCGTGCCAGGAACAGTCGGTGGCGCGCTGGCGATGAATGCGGGCTGTTATGGCACCGAAACCTGGGATCAGATAGAAAGCGCAACCACGATTGATCGTGCCGGTGTGTTGCACACACGAACCAAAGTCGATTTCGATATCGGCTATCGCCATGTTGCCGCTCTTTGTGAGGCGGAGGAATGGTTTGTATCCGCGCGTTTTCGTTTTGTTCCCGGCGATGCAGCTGTCGCGCAGGCGCGCATTAAAGAATTGCTTGCCCAACGCATGGCCTCGCAGCCGCTGGATAAACCGAATGCAGGTTCCACGTTTCGTAACCCGCCGAACGACCACGCGGCGCGCCTGATCGAATCGTGCGGACTTAAAGGCTTCACGATGGGCGGCGCTCAGGTGTCCACGAAGCACGCTAATTTCATAATTAATCTGGGTCATGCAACCGCAAACGACATCGAATCAATGATCGCGCATATGCATGACACCGTGATGGCACGCACCGGTATTGGGCTGGTGCGTGAGGTAAAAATTGTGGGAAAGCACGAATGACGAACGACGTTAAGAAATTGGGCAAGGTCGCGGTACTCATGGGCGGCCCCTCGGCGGAGCGGGAAATTTCATTGCTATCCGGTAATGGCGTGCTGGCGGCATTGCGGGAAAAGGGGGTTGACGCCTATGCGTTTGATCCGGCGGTGCATTCGCTGTTTGATTTGCCCCGCGAGAAATTTGACCGCGTGTTTATCGCACTGCACGGCCGCTTCGGCGAGGACGGCACGGTGCAGGGCGTGCTCGAAGCCATGAAGATTCCTTATACCGGCAGCGGTGTAATGGCGAGTGCGCTGGCGATGGATAAATGGCGCACCAAACTGATCTGGGAAGCAGCGGGCATTCCCACGCCGCGTTATCACATCATTCACAAAGACAGCGACTGGTTAAAAATCATTGGCGACTTAAAACTGCCGATGATCGTGAAGCCGGCGCGCGAAGGTTCCAGCATTGGCATCACCAAGGTGAACAGCGTCGCCGATCTGCCCTATGCGTATGAACTCGCGTCGAAACTTGACCCGCTGGTGATTGCTGAAGAGTTTATTGCGGGGCAAGAGCTGACCGCGTCGGTGGTCAATGACGAGGTGCTTGCGCTCATTCGTATTGAAGCGCCGGAAGGCAAATACGACTATGCCAATAAATACTTCAAAGATGTTGTGAAGTATCACTGCCCTTCCGGAATTGATGCTGATGTTGAAGCGCGGATTCGTGCGGATACGTTTAAAGCTTTTTGTGTGCTGGGTTGTTCCGGCTGGGGGCGGGCGGATGTGATGTTGCAGCCCAATGGTCGCTATGCATTTTTGGAAATGAATACCTCACCCGGCATGACCAGCCATTCGCTGGTGCCGATGGCGGGACGTGCGGCGGGTTTAAGTTATGCCGATTTGTGTGTGCGCATTCTGGAGGCGGCTTCGCTCAAAAGCTAATCATGGCAAAAGCACAACCATCCCAATCATCGAACCAAGTCGCGGTGCCATTTTTCCGCCAGCGCATTGTCGTGCTCGCCGGGGCATTTTTGGCTATGTTGACCGCTGCGGGGATGGCGTGGACCGTGTGGAAGTGGTTGCCGGAATGGCCGGTGCGCGAAGTGAAATTCAAAGGCGAATTTAAGCAGGTGAATGCGGAGGATCTGAAGAAGGTCGCGAACGCCATTGCAAAAACCCGGCTGAGCATGCTGCGTGCGGACCTGGATGAAGTGCAGGCAGCGGTCAAACAAGTCGCCTGGGTGCGCAATGTGGATGTGCGCCGTCAATTGCCAGCCACGCTAGAAATCGAAATTGAAGAACACACCCCATACGGACACTGGCGTGATGTTGCAGCTGCCAGCACGGACGCAGACAATTCATCCTCCGCGTCCAGCCAAACGCTGATGGTTAATAACTTTGGTGAGGTCTTCGATGCGGGTGCTGCCACAAAAAATGCCGATTCGAAATGGCTGGAGATGCCCGTCTTTGCTGGGCCTCAGGGCAGTGGCAAAGAGGTGCTGGCCGGATTTGACCAATTTCGCAAACAGCTGCTGGCGGTAGAGCGCGTGCCAAAAGAGCTGCAGTTATCGAGCCGCCGCGCGTGGTGGATGAAGCTCGATAACGGCACCACGCTGGCACTCGGTCGCTCGGATGCGAATGCGCGTCTGGCCCGGTACATCAGCGCCTACAAGCAGCTTGCGACATTGCAGGCCACCAACGCGCATATCGATTTGCGTTATCAAAGCGGCTTGGCGGTTCGCACGGTGATGGCGGGCAAATCAAAATGATGCAAAAAGTAATCAGGGAAAAACAATGAATAAACCCCGCGAAACAAAAAATCTGCTGGTGGCGCTCGATATCGGCACCTCGAAGATTGTGGCCATCGTGGCCGAGGTCACTCCCGAGGGCAGCGTTGAAGTGCTGGGTATTGGTCAGCATCCCTCGAAAGGTTTGAAAAAAGGGGTGGTGGTCAATATTGAAACCACCGTCAACGGCATTCAGCGCGCGCTCGAAGAGGCCGAGCTGATGGCCGATTGCAAAATTCGCGATGTGCTGACCGGGATCGCTGGATCGCATATCAAAAGTTTTAACTCGCACGGCATGGTGGCGATCAAAGATAAAGAGGTGTCGCAATTCGATGTGGATCGTGTGATCGAGACCGCGCGCGCCGTGAACATTCCGATGGATCAGCAGATTCTGCACATCCTCACCCAGGAATTCATCATTGATGGTCAGGAAGATGTGCGCGAGCCGGTGGGCATGAGTGGCGTGCGGCTGGAAGTCAAAGTCCATATTGTCACCGGCGCGGTCAGCGCGGCGCAAAACATTATGAAATGCGTGCGGCGATGCGGTTTGGAAGTCAGCGATTTGGTGCTGCAGCCGTTGGCCTCCGCGATCGCCGTGTTGTCGCAGGACGAAAAAGATTTGGGCGTATGTCTGGTCGATATTGGTGGCGGTACCACCGATATCGCCGTGTTCACCGGCGGTGCGATTCGCCACACGGCGGTGATCCCGATTGCGGGCGATCAGATTACCAACGACATCGCGATGGCGCTGCGCACCCCGACCAAGGACGCGGAGGACATCAAGATGGCGCACGGCTGCGCGCTGCGGCAAATGGCCAGTGT
>JBBRZG010000093.1:0-15658 GCA_038236905.1 Burkholderiales bacterium | reverse complement strand
GTTTCAAAATTGGCGTTGGAAGCACTCACGCTTGAGGTGTTGCGCGAAGCGGTTTTAGCGATTGATGTAATGGGTAAAGAAATGGTGATGGCGCGACTGCCGCAGATATTTGAAACGCATGTTCGGAATATTTGTTTGCCGAACTTGATGGAGTAATTCGCCGCGGCAAATTGCGTAGCCGCAATTGCGGTAGCAAAACTAACGAGCCAATATCCACGACCATCTTCAGACTAAACCAGCCCAAAACGCCCGCCAATACTAGCTTTTCATTTTAAAAACCATGTCCTCCTCGAAGCAAGGCCACTACAGCCGCATCAAAATCGGCCCTCGCTTATTCCGCATCCTCATGAATTGCTGGCCGCCGTTTTGGGGGATGCGGATTCATATTTTGCGGATTTCATCCGACTGGCGAGCGGTGTCGGTTCGGATGAAACTCTCGTTGCGCAATCAGAATTACGTGGGCTCGCATTTTGGAGGTGGGCTATATGCGATGACCGATCCGTTTTACATGTTGATGTTGATGAACGTGCTGGGGCGGGAGTATGTCGTCTGGGATAAATCGGCGAATATTCAGTTTGTGAGCCCGGGGCGCGGGACGGTATTTGCGTATTTCAGGTTGACAGATGAACGTATCCGTGAGGTTCGCGAGAAAACGGCGGGTGGCGAAAAATTTGAGCCAACCTATCGCATCAATGTCGTCGATGCTGAGGACAAGATCGTGGCGGTTGTCGACAAAACGATTTACATCCGCCGGAAGCTTACGAAAGCATCGTAAAATCGAGAGATGCTAGAACCTGACCGTCTCACCGCCGTAACCGCCGACAAGCCGGACCGAATCATCACGGCGGACAAAGCGTCGTCGCTTGAGGAAGTGCAAGAGCGCGCGCTGCGGCCCAAGCAGCTTGCCGAGTACATTGGCCAGGAAAAAATTCGCAGCCAGCTGGCGATTTTTATTGAGGCCGCACGCAACCGCAAAGAGCCGCTGGATCACACCCTGCTATTCGGCCCGCCCGGTCTAGGCAAAACCACGCTGGCGCACATCATTGCGCGTGAGATGGGCGTAAACATGAAACAGACTTCCGGCCCGGTGCTGGAGCGCGCTGGAGATTTAGCGGCGATGCTGACCAATCTTGAGCCCCATGATGTGTTGTTCATCGATGAGATTCATCGGCTGAATCCGGTTGTCGAGGAAATTTTGTATCCCGCGCTGGAGGACTATCAGATCGACATCATGATCGGTGAAGGCCCATCGGCGCGCTCGGTTAAGCTTGATTTGCCGCCGTTCACACTGGTCGGCGCGACCACACGGGCGGGCATGTTGACGAATCCGTTGCGAGATCGTTTTGGGATCGTGGCGCGGTTAGAATTTTATTCGCCCGCCGAACTGCAATTGATCGTGACGCGTTCGGCTGAATTATTGAAAGTGCAGATGACGCAAGACGGTGCGCACGAGATCGCGCTGCGCTCACGCGGCACGCCACGGATCGCGAATCGGCTGCTGCGGCGGGTACGCGATTTTGCAGAGGTAAAGCGCGACGGCACGGTAGATAAAGAGATCGCCGATGCGGCCTTAAAGATGCTGGATGTAGATGCGATCGGGCTCGATACGATGGATCGTCGCATGCTGCTGTGCATTGTTGAAAAATTTAATGGCGGGCCGGTGGGTGTCGAAAATTTAGCCGCCGCGATTGGTGAAGAGCGTGACACGATTGAGGATGTGCTGGAGCCGTATTTGATCCAGCAAGGGTATTTGCAACGCACGCCACGTGGGCGCATGGCGACACTGTTGGCGTATCAACATTTCGGCATTACGCGACCCGCGAGTGCCAACGTGCCGGAACTTTTCTAGCCAGACTTGTCAGACAACCATCACATCAAAACAACATGGCGAAACTAACATTAAAAAATGCCCAGCAAACGGACCTTTTTGCTTTCGCCTTCCCACAACGTGTTTACTATGAAGATACCGACGCAGGCGGCGTGGTTTATCACGCCCGCTACATTCATTTTTTAGAACGCGCCCGCACCGAGTGGCTGCGTTATTTGGGCTTTAACAACGGTGAACTCACCCGCAAACATAAAATGCTGTGGGTGGTGAGCGAGATCACGATTAATTACGCGAAGCCCGCGCGAATTGATGATGCTCTTGAAGTGACGGTGTCGATTGAAACGATGGGCCGCGTGCGCTGCATTTTCCATCAGGAGATTCGGCGCGGTGAAGAGATTTTGGTCAAGGCGCGGGTCACGGTGGCGTCGGTGTCAGCAGATAATTTTAAGCCGCTGGAAATCCCGGCGGAATTGAAGAGAAAGATGGAGGCGACTTGTTAAATTTTTCGCAGGAGTTGGGCGTGCTTTCGCTCGTGATGCAGGCCTCGATTCCAGTCAAGGTGGTGATGGGGATTTTGGCGTTGGCCTCTTTTATGTCATGGTGGTACATCTTCGTGAAACTGTTCACTGTGCGGCGCGCAAAAAAGCAGGCGGAAGATTTTGAACGCGAGTTCTGGAGCGGCACAGATCTGATCGGCATGTATCAATCGGCCAGTTCGGGCAAATACGAGACTGCCGGCATGGAGCGTATTTTTGAAGCCGGCTTCAAAGAGTTTTTGAAACTGAAAACGCGCGCGGGCTCCGATATCGGCGCGTTGATGGACAGCACGCGCCGCGCGATGAAAGCAAATTTTCAGCGCGAGCTCGATTATCTCGAATCACATTTGTCATTCTTAGCGACCGTCGGTTCGGTCAGCCCCTACATCGGTCTGCTGGGCACTGTATGGGGCATCATGAACTCATTTCGCGGATTGTCCAACGTGGCGCAGGCGACGCTGGCGCAGGTCGCGCCCGGTATCGCCGAGGCACTAATCGCAACCGCAATTGGTCTGTTCGCGGCGATTCCGGCAGTCATCGCATACAACCGTTACACCGCCGAAATTGATCGGCTGGCGAATCGATATGAAAGTTTTATCGAGGAGTTTTCAAATATTCTGCAACGTCAGGCGGTGGGCTAAATGGCCGTCACCAGCATGCGCCGACCGCGCAAAGTGATCGCTGAAATTAACGTCGTGCCTTATATCGACGTGATGCTGGTGCTGCTGATTATTTTTATGGTGACCGCACAAGTGATTACACCCGGACAGATTGATTTGCCGAGTGTCGGCCAAGCGCTCGATCCAAGCATTGCCCCGCTGGAAGTTCGCATCAATAAAAGCGGTGCCATCGTGTTGGTGGATCGCCAACAGGGCGGCAAAGAACAGCCGGTATCACGTGAGCAGTTGCTGCCGACGATTCGCGGTATCCAGGCAAAGCAACCCGATCAGGCCGTGGTGATCTCCGCGGATAAAAATTTGAAATACGAAGATGTATTGCGGGTGCTGGATAGTCTGCAAAAAGGTCAGATCAAGCGCGTCGGGCTGTTGGCAAAGCCGAGTGTTTGACCACGTGGGCAACAAATGAAATTGGTAGACCCTATCGGCCTAAGCACCAATAAGGGCGAGCTTATCCAGAGTATCTGGCTGGAGATGCCCGTGGATATTGCCGTTTCAGACATGCATCTTAAAAACGCCCGCCAATGCTGGCGCTTGCGGTATCTCGCCTCTTAATATGGCCGCCTATTCACCGCGCCCCAATCTACGCGATCCCCGTCTGTCGCGTGCCCCTGAAGAAAATCGAGCCCGGCATAACGGTAAGCGTCAAGACCAGGGTCGCGGGCCGGCATTAGTATTGGCGCTGCTGGTGCATGCTGCTTTTTTTGCGCTGCTGGTGTTCAGCGTGTCATGGCAAACTAAGCCTGCCGCGCCGCTGATGGCGGAGGTGTGGGATTCGCTACCGCCTGTGCGGAATTCACCCCCTATCCCAACTAAGCCCGATCCCACGCCCGCCCCTACGCCCACACCCACACCGCCCCCCGTAGCGCCGCCGATCGTAAAAAAATCGCCGCCACCTGAAGTAGAAAAAGCGCCACTGCAGCCAACCAAAGCTGAAATCGATTTGAAGGTGAAACAGGAACGCGAAGCCAATAAAAAGAAGGTACGCGAAGAGAAAGAATTAGCCGACAAGAAAAAGCTTGAAGATGCAAAAAAAGATCAGGACAAAAAGAAAGTTGAGCTGGAAAAAAAGCAGCGTGAAGACGCGGCCAACCAGCGCGCGCTGGATAACAAAATAAAGCAGGAACAAGCCGCATCGCAGGCGCGGGAAAATCAGGCGCGCGCTTTACAGTTGGCAACGCAACTTGCCTCGCAGCAAGCCGCACAGGCCGATTACGCGGGCAAAATCGCCGCGCTCATCCGTAGCCGCGCAAATATTCCGGATACGGTTACCGACCGGCCAAAGGTACAAATTCGATTGCGGCTACTCGTGAACGGCGTTGTCTTCGATGCACAGGTGGTCAAGCCGTCAGGTAACCGCGTGTATGATGAGTCCATTGAGCGGGCTATCAATGGCATCCAGCAATGGCCGTTGCCCGATAAGCCGGAACTTTTAGGCTCAACCCGCACTCTCATCTTAAATATCGAACACGAGCGGTAACCCATGATTCGAGACATTCAACCTTTTAAGGGCGACCTTTTTGCCCTTGGACCTCTAAATCTGCTAATGCCGTCCTTCGGCATACGCCATCGCGCAGACACGTTCTCGCGCAGGTTCGCAAATTATTTCGCATGGATGTTAATCCTGATTTTCGGTGGGCTGGCAACATCACAGCACGCCAGCGCGCAGCTCGTTATTGATGTCACCACCAGCGCCGGACGGCAAATCCCGATCGCGATTGTGCCGTTCGGCAACGAGCTGACCGCGCCGCAAAATATCACCCCAATCATCATCAATAATCTCACCCGCACCGGCTTGTTCCGCATGGTGAATACCGGCGGATTAACTCAATCACCGTCCGAGCCATCGCAGGTAAATTTTGTTGACTGGTCGTCGCGCAGCGCCGAGGCGCTCGTTATTGGTTCGATTAATGCCGCGGCTGACGGAAAATTTGAAGTGCGTTTTCGCCTGTTTGATGTCGCAAAGCAAAATCAATTGACGAGCATTGCGTACACCGTTTCAGCCTCACAATTGCGCGCCACCGCTCACAAAATATCTGATGAGATTTATGAAAAGCTGATCGGCGAAAAGGGCGTATTTTCAACCAAGATTGCCTACGTGCTAAAGCGAGGTAGCCGATTTGAATTGCAGGTGGCGGATGCCGACGGATTCAATCCGCAAACGGTACTGGCATCGCAGGAGCCGATCCGCTCGCCCAAATGGTCACCGGACGGCAATAAAATCGCCTATGTCTCATTTGAAAGCCGCAAATCCACGGTGATTGTGCAAGACTTACTCACCGGCCAGCGCAAGACGATTGCAAACTTTCGCGGCGACAACTACGCGCCCAATTGGGCACCTGATGGCCGACGTTTAGTGGTGGCGTTATCGAAGGATGCAGTCAGCCAGATCTACGTGATTTCGGCAGACGGCGGCGAGGCCACTCGCATCACCCAAAGTAATTCGATTGATACCAATGCGACATTTACGGCCGATGGCAGCAATATCATTTTCGTATCGGACCGCTCTGGCGGACCGCAGCTTTACAAAGTCCCCGCAGCCGGTGGCACCCCAACACGGATGACGTTTGAGGGCAACTACAACGTTAATCCGCGCGTCAGCAGCGACGGGAAATTGGTGGCATTTGTCACTCGCGACGCGAGCAGCCATTTGCGGATTGCGACTTTAGAACTCGCCAGCAATCAAATCACGGTTTTGACCGACGGCCCGCTCGACGACAGCCCCAGCTTTTCGCCGAATGGCCGAACCATTTTGTACGAATCAAAATCAGGTGGTCGTGGTGCGCTGGGTTCGGTTTCAGTCGATGGACGGGTGAAATCAAAACTGACCTCATCGGCAGGCGATGTGCGCGAGCCGGCTTGGGGGCCATATGGATCGTCACCCGGTTCCGTCACGAAATGACGAAGCATGGGCGGGAGCACATCCGGTTGAGTAGTTGCTGAATATGGAACTACCGTTTTAAGAATTTGTCTGAGGACGGGCGCTTGCAAGGCTGGAACGAATTTTCGGTAACGTTCGCTTGCGCACAGATGGCGCATAATTATTGCGAGATATTAGGGGCAGCGGTATTTTCAACGTAGCGCATAGCTTCAAATGCTATTTTTAACCCGTGTTTTTGTGCAGATTGTTCCAGTTTTGTCATTCAAAGGAGCGGTAAAAAATGAAAAAAATTCTTATTGGTTTTGGATTAGCTTTGGTTCTGGCTGCATGTGCAAGCAAAGATGGCGGCAAGGACGTTAAAGTTGACAGCAAACCTGTCACGCCAGAGACAGGCACGTCGACAACACCGACCACCTCCGGCATGGGCAATACCAACGTGAGCGGAAAAACTGATCCGCTTAAGGATCCCAACAACATTTTGTCAAAACGAATAATCTATTTTGAATACAATCAAGACACCGTCAAGAGCGAATTCACCGACGTGATTCAAGCGCATGCGAAATATCTGAACGACAATCGCGGTCGCAAAATTCGCCTCGAAGGTCATGCCGACGAGCGTGGTTCGCGTGAATACAACATGGCACTCGGCCAGCGCCGCGGTGAAGCAGTTCGTCGCGCTTTGACCATTTTAGGAGTCGGCGCGGATCGGATTGAGACCGTCAGCTTTGGCGAAGACAAGCCGCGTGCAACCGGCCATGATGAAGCAGCTTGGGCGCAAAACCGTCGTGTTGAAGTTGTTTACGACGGTGAGTGATGAGTTTGTTGCCCAGTAATTTAGCCGCTCGCAGAAGCAAAGTTTCGTTTGCGGTTATCGCGGTGGCGTTAAGCTCAGTGATGAGCTTTAACGCTGCTGCTGGTTTGTTTGATGATGAAGAAGCACGCAAAGATATCAAGGCATTGCGTGCGCAAACCGAACAGCAAAATCGCGACAACGATTTACGAATGCAAAAGCTTGATGAGTCGATAAAGAACATCGGCATCCTTCAGCTTCTCAATCAGCTTGAACAATTAAACGCGGAACTCGCGCGGCTTCGCGGCCAAGTCGAAGTACTGACTAATCAAAACGAGCAATTGGCCAAACGGCAAAAAGACTTTTATCTGGACATCGATTCGCGCCTTCGCAAACTGGAAGGTGTGGGCGACGCGCCACCAGCAGTAAATGTGCCGCTTTCGACCGCGCCCGCGGGTGCGGGTGCGGTGGGGTTGCCTGCGACAGGAGCAAGTGCTGGCGCAGGCTTTGCGAGTGCGGCACCTCTCCTAGCATCGACTGGGCTGCCAGGCTCACCCGTTGGATTGGCGGCAGGTGTGCCCGTCGCTTCCAATACAGCGACGGTAACCTATGGCATACCGACCAGCCAGGAACCCGCAATACAGTCAGGGCCGCTCGGCGCGGCGACTCGGCCCGCACCTAGCGGGACAAGTCCCGTGTACACGCGTGAGCAAGAAAATAGAGCCTACGATGTGGGCTCCAATTTATTCCGCCGTAATGACTACATCGGTGCGATCCGCGCGTTTGAAACATTTTCAAAAGATTTTTCGAATAGCCAGTTGGTCGCGAACGCGCAGTACTGGATCGGTATCGCCTATTTCAATTTGAAAGATTTTTCAAATGCGCGCTCCATGCAAGAGAGCTTATTAAAAAATTATCCGGAATCTTCCAAAGTTCCTGACGCATTACTCGCGATTGCGAGCGTGCAGCAGGAGACAGGCGACAATGGTTCTGCGCGCAATACCTTAGAAGATATCGTGGCGCGCTTCCCCGGCTCTGAAGCGGCCAGCAAAGCGCGCACGCGCCTGCAAGCATCCCGAAGGTAGGAGTAAACCCCATGACGTCTGTTGTAACGATTCCTGCCGCCATCCCACGCGCCGCCGAAGCTAAAGTCTCGTCCCCCTCGGCTTCGGCCAGAAGCGAAGAATTACGCATCAACGAAATATTTTTTTCACTACAAGGCGAATCGAGCCGGGTCGGCTTGCCCACCGTCTTTGTACGCCTGACCGGTTGTCCGCTGCGGTGCGGTTATTGCGATACGGCCTATGCATTTCACGAAGGCAAGACACGCATGATTGCGGAGGTGCTCACCGACGTTGCCACGCATAAAACAAAATATGTGTGCGTCACCGGGGGCGAGCCCCTTGCGCAAAAAAACTGCCTTACCTTGCTCTCGCGATTATGTGACGCCGGTTATTCGGTCTCGCTTGAAACCAGTGGCGCAATTGACATTGCCGACGTGGACACGCGCGTTTCCCGCATCATGGATATCAAAACACCCGGCTCACAGGAGAGTGAAAAAAATCGGTGGGAAAATCTGGCGCGGCTTACGGCGAATGATGAAATAAAATTTGTCATTACCAGCGAATCTGATTACATCTGGTCGAAAGCGCTGCTCGGTGACAAGTCGCTTGATAAAATATGTCCCATATTGTTCTCACCTTCATTTACCGATGTCTCCCCCGCCCAATTGGCCGAGTGGATTTTGCGCGATCAGTTACCGGTGCGGATGCAAGTACAGTTGCATAAAGTGATTTGGGGTGAGTTGCGCGGCGTGTAAGAAAAGCGGTAATGCAAGAGACCAAGCGACGACCGCTAAACCCTGCAGAATTTGATCACATGAACAGCAAAAAATTATTATGAAAAAAGCAGTCATCCTTGTATCAGGCGGCCTCGATTCAGCAACGGTATTAGCAATCGCACGCGAACAAGGATTTGCGACCTATGCGTTGTCTTTCGATTACGGTCAGCGGCATCGCTCTGAACTGGTGGCATCGGCTCATGTTGCAAAAGCCCTCGGCGCGACAGAACACCGCGTTTTAAAACTTGATCTCACCGGCTGGGGCGGCTCAGCATTGACCGATACCAGTATCGCCGTCCCCACGTCGCTGGTGCCGACTCAGCCCGCTACAGGGATTCCGGTGACCTACGTTCCCGCGCGAAATACGATTTTTCTATCGCTAGCGTTGGCGTGGGCGGAAACTCTAGGGGCCACCGATATTTTTGCCGGCATGAACGCGGTGGATTATTCCGGTTATCCCGATTGTCGCCCCGAGTACATTGACGCGTTCCAAACCATGGCGCGGCTCGCGACTAAATCCGGGGTCGAGGGCGGCGCCATCACGATCCACACGCCAATTATCAAAATGTCTAAGGCCGATATTGTTCGCGAGGGCGTAAGGCTTAACGTGGACTACGCGATGACGGTTTCTTGCTATCAGGCGGATGCGAATGGCTCGGCGTGCGGCGTTTGTGATTCCTGCCGGTTGCGTAGGGAAGGGTTTGCCGTAGCGGGCGTGGTGGATCCGACTAGATATGCAGCGAATTTGTAAACTTTAACGTCTCATATATTGTGACCTTCTAGCTCGATCACGAGACTATTCATCGCGCAAGAACACTGAGCTCACAAGAAGACCTCTTCGCTTCTTCTATAATTCTTGCGCATTCCCCTCTATTTAAAAACCTACGGATTAGTTTTCCAGCGTCAGCCTCATACAGTTTCTCGCCCAGTGTTGCAGCGAGCAGTTCGTTTCGATCGTTGCTTACGTCTTTTTTTGCTTCTAAATCTGGAAGCTTAAACCCTGATTTATTGCTCAACCCAAAATATTCAAGCAATTCATTTTCGCACTGCTTTGTTTTCGCACACGCTACAATCGCCAACCTCAAAACCTCGGAAGAGCGCTTGCGAAGATCCTTTGGCGGCTCGCTGTACAGCTCCTGAGAAAATTTCAATAACTCTGTTTCCCAGATCAATGAGGTACCGTAGTTTTTTGGAATTTCAAGCTCCCACACTCGTGAGGGTTCAGATGGTACTGTTTTTGCGCTTGCCGCACAGCGCAACGCGGTAAATTGCTTACGATGGTCGGTGCAAGTCAGATGACCATTGTTGTCTTGAGACATTTTGTCTAGGCGCGGAACACTCCTCTCAGGTTCCGCGTGCAGACTAGTGGCATAAAAAAGCAAAATTACTGAGATTAATGCGTATGTCGATGAAATTTCGTAGAAATGCTGCTTCATCTCAATATCTTTCTAGTGGGACGAAAGAGGCGCTTCGAGGAGTCTCAGGACGCGGCCGAAGCACTATCGGGGAAACATTAATTTCGCTTCTCCTTGCCGCTATCGAGGCCAGAGTTCTAGATAACGCAACTGAGGTCCTATTTTCTATCGCTGCAACGCCGATTTGTTCACGCAAGCCGGCTATATAGCCATTTTGTAACTCCATCATTGTGTGATCGTCGTATGCGGATCCAAGTTCATACGCCAACTGTGCCGAGCGCCCGACACTTTCGAGAATACCCCTGCGCTTTGATGTCTGCTCGCTTGGCGGCAAATCTTGGAAGGACTGTAGCAATTCGCTATAAACACGACAAATTGTGAACGCCTGATAAGGCCCTCCTTCCACCAGAAGTCGACCCAGCAAGCCTTCAACAGTCCGTGTTTTTTCAGTGTTTTCAGATTTGAATATTTCGTCCGTCATACGCGCGACTTGGTGCGACTTTGCATTTAAGTCGCCAGAAGAAACTAATGTGTTCAGCGCCGAGTCAGACATACTCGCTAACATCAGCTCTTCAGATGGAGTGGGATAGCCAAAGTAATCAAGCCATTCCGCTTCGGCCTGTGAGTTTGCGTATAGCCACCAACCAGCTGCACTTCTTATCACCGAACCGTCCGGGCCAAGTAAACCACTATATTGTTTTAGAGGGCGTACTTGCTGTGGACGATAGGTCAATGAAGAAAAAATATTTTGACTAGAACTCGTATTTTTACGAGGTTGCGTTTCAAGTTTGAGACGCGGAAAGATCGGGCCTAATAACGTGCCATCGCTAACTAAGTTCAGTGTGCTGTCGGGCTCGGAAGCACGCTGCCCTGAACGAATCAGCTGAAACAAACCAATCAAAAATATCGCGACCAAGATAACGTAAATAGTTAATTTAATTATATGTGCGGGTGTTTTTGGCATGCGGTGTAGCTCCTTCATAGCGCGCCGCATCGATTTTGCGGGTTACTGGCCAAATTACGGAGCCCTTGACATGAGTCTAAGCCGTAATATCGTTTGATAACGTCGCCTGCATCCGAAGTATCAAGCGAGCCTCCCAACCCTACTTGTCGAAGGAGATCGTTGTAGATTGCATTTATATCCCCTAACGTACCTAACGAGCCATATGATGTTCGGTTGATTCCATAATACAACAGCACATCGTTTTGACAAGATACGATGCCGACGCATGCAATGAGGCCGGCAGAAACCGCATCCGCAGCAGCCGTACGGGCACTACCGAGCTGTCGGTCATTAAACAGGCGCTGAGCAAACGCTAGTGCGCTGCTCTCCCACAACAAAGTTTCACCGTAACGCGACGGTATTCGCAGGTCCGCTGCACTTGAAGGTGCAGATACTTCTTTTCGAGAACAACTCAGTGCCGCATAGACAGCGCGTAAATTCATACATTTCTGCACGCGCACCTCATTAGCCGTTACCGATTGTTCTCCATTGTTGCTTCCGCCACTGCTTGGTGGCGCGGAATATTCACGGATACCTGGGCGAAGAAATGTGTCAGTCACATAGATGGTATCGAACTGCTGAGTTTGCCCCGCAGCCTGAAATGACGCAATGGCTGCGAAGCTCGCAATTATCCGCTTCGCAAGTTCAAGGAAATGCTTTATATAACTTTTTAATGAAATTTTCATGCAGCTTACCCTTTAAATTACCCTTCATGACTCCCCAAGATTTAAGAAAGTGCCGACGTTGCCGTATTCCTTGCTTTCTGCATTTATCTAATTACAGTTGCGAGGCTGAAATAATTTTTGTACGTATTTTTTATTAGATAGGTAAGCATATGGTCAATGGGGGGGGGGGTTGTCAAGCATCTTTTGAAAATTATTCTTTCGCGATAATTTCGCGCGCCAACGCGCCGGTTTTACATCCCCGTACCAAGCAAGGCGCCCGGGTTCACTATCTAGGCCTGCATCAAAAAACCTCTAAGTTTCGTCGGACTTAAATAGAGCTGATAATTGCGTGGTCAACACTCATCGCTCCCGCGTACCCAATATATGAATAGCATCGCTAGCCTCACAACCACCGTCGCGCTGCTCGCGTTCGCCGTCGCTTTTATTCTCGGCGCGATCTCGCAGCGAACACAGTTCTGCACGCTCGGTGCGGTGTCCGATATTGTCAACATGAACGACTGGACGCGCATGCGCATGTGGGTGCTGGCGATGGCGGTCGCGACTATTGGAGCACAAGTGCTTTATGCATTTGGCCTTATCGATTTGGGCAAATCGTTTTATGTGCGCCCGAATATCACGTGGCTATCGTATGCGCTCGGCGGGCTGATGTTTGGCGCGGGCATGACGCTTGCGTCGGGTTGTGGAAGTCGCACCCTGGTGCGGATTGGCGGTGGCAATGTGAAATCGCTCGTGGTGTTTGTATTTCTCGGCGTCTCAGCTTATATGACGATCAAGGGATTATTCGGCGTGTGGCGCGTGAATTATCTGGATACGGTGAGCGTTGATGTGTCCACTCGCGGCATTGCGACCCAGGAGCTGGGTTCACTGATTGCCGCGACCGGCTTTGATAAAAAAATGGTGCAAATTTCGGCCGCCGCAATCCTAAGTGTTGGCATGCTGATTTTTGTGTTGAAAAGCGCCGAATTTCGTAGGAGTGTGGATGGCTGGCTCGGTGGGCTGGGCTACGGTCTGGCGGCGGTGGCAGGCTGGTACATCACGGCACACATTGGCTATGGTGAAAATCCTGACACGCTTGAAACGGTATTTTTTGGCACTAATTCAAAGTTTGCGGAATCCCTCACCTTCGTCGCGCCGATTGCATACTCAGTGGAGCTCTTGATGTTGTGGAGCGATAAATCACTGATCGTCACCTTCGGCATCGCCAGCACGATGGGCATGATCGCGGGCTCTTTTGCTTACTCGATTTTGTTTCGCCGGTTCCGCTGGGAAGGATTTGCGGATGTCGCGGATACCCGCAATCACCTAATCGGCGCCACGTTAATGGGCGCGGGCGGCGTGACCGCGATGGGATGCACCATCGGGCAGGGAATATCCGGCGTATCCACTTTGGCGCTGGGCTCGTTCATCGCGTTGGCAGGCATGATAGTCGGCTGTGCAGCGATGCTGAAATTTCAATATTGGAAGCTTTTGCGAGAGGATTGAGGACGATATTTGGATCTCGCCAAACACAGGCTTGACCCGAATGACGTAGGAATTGTATAATCTAGGGCTTCGCTGGACGCATGTCTTGCAAGAAAAGCAGTTGTTGGGTCGTTAGCTCAGTTGGTAGAGCAGCGGACTTTTAATCCGTTGGTCGCAGGTTCGAATCCCGCACGGCCTACCAAAGAATTTAGCAGTGAGAATTAGGGGGGTTGCGAGAAATCGCAACCCCCCTAATTTTTTGTTTGGGCAAATTTTTAGTGTGACTAAAGCGAATACGTCATCGTTTGCGCAAGCACGACACCTTTCATCTCTGATCCCGTTGCGGTTTAAAACATGATCGGTAAACGATGACAGTCGCTCAAAAAGTGTAGTTCAACCCCGCGATGAGGCCGTTTGTGCTATCGCGCGCCCTCTGGCCGAAAACCTTAACATCAATAATCTGTACCTTGTAGCCGAGGCTTATCGTAGCCTTGTCTGCCAGTGGGTAGGCTATTCCGATCTCTGTAGAAACATAACTTCCGGACGAAGAAGGTATCTTAGACTGAAGCCGGGTAGGGCCGATTGCGCCACTGCCGTAGACATTCCACCCATTGGAAATAGGCGCGCTACCGATAATGCCGACTGTCCAACCCTTGTATTTGTATTTATCAAATGGCGTATCAAAATCGGCGTTTTTGAAATATTGATTGACTTCCTTGTACCCTAAAGAAACCCCAATTCGCCCGCCAGCTTGGCCCTGCAGGATCCAATAACCAACGTTGACATCGGTTTCTTCTCGCTTGGCTTGCAGGTTATTGTTGAGAGAGGTGTCGGAAGTGTAGTTTGGAAACCTATAGTTAGTTCTCGTAGAGTAACCAACTGAGGCGTAAAAATCTCCATAACCAAGGGAAATATTCGGGATCGCAGCCAATTTGTTTCCCGTCGTGCTGGACTCAAGTCGCCCCGCTGAACTTGTGGCGTCCCATGTCTCCCAAGTATTTACCCACGTTTTTATACCCACAGTGACCCGCAGTTCGTCAGCTGCCTCGGCTGCAAACGCGGAAGTGTTGAGACCCAATCCCGATACAAACAATAGCCCTATCCAAATTCTTTTCATGATATTCCTCTCTTTGTGGATACAAGTTGTGCTTGATGCTAGATTTCATGAAACAAAAAATACGTGCTGCCCACCCTAAATTTATAAAAGCAAAAACTTCATTTGAGTTATGCCCAGTTTCGACGCCAGTCACACCGATAGTTTACTTACCGATGTTCATTATTGACTGCCGCGTCTGCACTTTTGGGCCTCTAATTAGGGGCTATGCATTACATTGATTTTATGCTAAGCGTGACAATTGGGGCAGATTGCTAGAAGGTCGGTGCCACATAGACTTTAGACTTTTTCTTTTCGGCTTCGGCTGAGTTCAGGTTATCTTGCTCGGCTTTCTTAAGCTTCGCAGCGTCCGCTTCCTTGAGTTTATCCTCCTCGCCTTTCTTTAGTTTGGCGGCGGCCTCTACCTTTAACCTCTCCTCCTCGCTCTTACGCTTAGCGGCTTCTTCAACTTTAAGCGCGTCCGACTTCGCTTGCATTAGTAAAAGATCATTTTTCATTTTGTCCAAACGGGCTTTCGAATCCCCTTCGAGTTTGTCGCGCTCTGCTTTTCGCTTGTCGGCGGCTTCGCGCTCCGCGATATCATCCGTTTTTCGCGCTTGCGGCACGGCTTTGAGTGGGCCGGGACTCACAGGTACTGTCGCGGGCCCGCTTACCGTAGCCGGCTTCTGTTCAGCTGCTGGAGTCGTTACAGTAGCCGACGATTTCGGCGCTGGCGGTGAATTAATTGGCTTTTCGACCTTAACGACCGGCGCTGGCGCTCCCAAGCTAGGTGTCGATACAGGGGGCAACGTCACCACCGAAGGCGTTGGTCGAATGGCAAAGAAAATGGCAACGCCCAACACACCGATCGCGGCAACAACGCCGACTCCAAGTGCTGTGCCATTCTTGTTTGCTTTCGCAGGCATGAATGTAGGATTTGCCGCTCGCATGTCGATGGCATCTGCACGCTCCGCGCTTTCATCGATCTGTTGTCGCAGGTCCTGTGACACCGTTTCGCGCGGGACATTATCCGCCGGCCTGTGTTGAACTTTTGCTTGTTCGGCTTGTTCGGCTTGCTCGTCGGCTTCCCGTTTGGCCTTGGCGACTGCAGCTAAACTCGCTCGTTCCTGGGCCTGCCGCAGCAGTCGTTCCCGCTCGGCTTGTGCTGCTGCAACGCGTTTCGCTTCTTCCTCAGCCTCTCGCCGTGTGCGCTCTTCCGCCTCAAGCTTGGCCTTGGCAGCTGCGGCTGCGGCTACGCTCGCTTGTTCTTTGGCCTGGAGCTGCAGTCGTTCCCGCTCGGCTTGTGCTGCTGCAACGCGTTTCGCTTCTTCCAAAGCCTCTCGCCGCGTGCGCTCTTCCGCCTCAAGCTTGGCCTTGGCAGCTGCGGCTACGCTCGCTTGTTCTTGGGCCCGAAGCCGTTCCTGCTCTGCTTGTGCTGCTGCAACGCG
>JBBRZG010000092.1:0-15789 GCA_038236905.1 Burkholderiales bacterium | reverse complement strand
TAATTGGCCGCACATACGTTGGCGGCCAACATACATTCTTCGATCAAACGATGTGCGTCATTGCGGGTGGTTTTGATGATGCGCTCGATCTTGCCGCCTTCATCAAAAATCATCATCGTTTCGTTGCCTTCAAAATCAATCGCGCCACGCTTGGCACGCGCTTGCAGCAGCGTTTGAAAGACCGCGTTGAGCATATTCAGGTGCGGCATCAATTTGGCGTCGATGCCGTGATCGGTCTCGGTTGTATACAAGGCTTTTGCAACGTTGGTATATGTGAGCCGCGCTGCGGAATGGAAAACCGCTTCCATGAATTTGTATTGCTTGACTTCACCCATGGGCGAAATTTGCATCTCGCACACCAGCGCCAGGCGATCCACGTCCGGCTTTAATGAACACATTTCGTTGGATAACGCTTCCGGCAGCATCGGAATTACGCGCCGTGGAAAATAAACGGAATTACCGCGAAGCCGTGATTCGCGATCCAGTGCATCGCCGGTTTTGACATAGTGCGACACGTCGGCAATCGCCACCAACAAACGAAATCCCTTGCCCTGTTTCTCGCAATACACCGCATCATCAAAATCGCGCGCGGTTTCGCCATCAATCGTCACAAACGGAAGCTTCCGCAAATCTTCGCGACCCTGCATGTCTTTGGCTGTGACTTTCTTCGGGATTTTTTTCTCCAGCGCCTCAATTTCGGCGGGCCATTCGTGCGGCAGATCGTGCTTGCGCAGCGCAATTTCGATTTCCATTCCCGGATCGGCGTAATTACCCAAAATTTCCAGCACGCGTGCGACCGGCTCGGCGTTTTTTGAGGGTTGAGCGACCAGCTCAACCACCACCACCTGTCCTGCTTTAGCACCCCGGTCATAGCCGGGCTCGACCAAAATATCCTGACTGATGCGTTTGTTTTCCGCAATCACGAAGAACACACCATGCTCCACGAACAATCGCCCCACCACTTTGCTGTTGGCATGTTCCAGCACTTCTACGATGGCCGCCTCACGCCGTCCTTTCCGATCCAGCCCAATCTCGCGGACCACGGCACGATCACCGTGCAGCACGCGATGCATTTGTTTTGGCCCCAGAAATAAATCATCAGAGCCGTCATCGGGAACCAAAAAACCAAATCCATCCGGATGGCCTTGCACTTTGCCGGTGATGAGGTCTAGTTTGCCGATCAGGCAGATATCGCCTTTACGATTGCGCATCACCTGCCCGTCACGCTCCATCGCATTCAAACGGCGGATAAATCCATCTTGCTCGCCATCGGCAATTTCCAGCTTCCTGGCGATATCGTCCGGGTGGGAGGGAACGCCAAATTCGGTGAGGACCTCCAGAATCAGCTCCCGGCTGGGGATGGGGTTTTCGTATTTCGCGCGCTCGCGCTCGATATGCGGGTCAAGGGATCGCATCAAAGGCCTTGACTCGCTTACTTGAACCGCGGTGGGCTTTTGGCTCTCGGCTGGGTGGGCCATTTGGCTGGCAATTTTAAAGCCCGCTGCCGCTGGTTTGCTTTTTACATTCTTTGATCGTGTAGACAATTTAGCTCTTCTCAGATAACATTCGGGCTCATTTTACGCGACTCGCTTGTAAGCGTGTCGCTAATTTGCCCGGATGGCGGAATTGGTAGACGCACTAGGTTCAGGTCCTAGCGGTGGCAACACCGTGGAAGTTCGAGTCTTCTTTCGGGCACCAAACACAAAAAAGTCGCGAAAGCGGCTTTTTTTGTTTGCCAGAACAAAAGATCGCGTGAGCGGTCTTTTTTGCTTGATATGTGAAAATTCACAAAAAAAAACGAGGCCCGCGTTCGCGAGCCTCGTTATTAAAACCAGAATTAATCCCGGCCAACAGAGACGAATTGGGTACTGGGCTGTAATTGAATCGACATTTAGACTTGCGCTAACGTCACCGAAATCAGCTATCGGTCTGGCCTACCGGCAATCCGATTTGCCGTAAATAAAAAAATAAACTTGTCTTTTAGCCGCCTGTGGTCGGGAATGGTGAAACGTCACCGCCACCCACTTGAGCGAGCTCATCCAAACTGATTTCTAAAACTTCATTGCTAACAATCGCTGCGTTTTGTGCGACTTCGAATTTGTCTGTCGTAAACATGAAGATCTCCGGTTAGGTCCTAGTGTCTGGATTTGTGCGGCTTTTGCGCCCTGCCGCCACACCACCATCAGACCCGAAGCCGCGCACGAAGACAGCTGTCAGTTCTGACAGGTCTGTGCAACCCATTGTTTAGAATAATTTTTATTTCATTCTAAGAACAAAAATACGTGAGGCGCGCTCATAAAAACGATTGGTTTCTTTAACTTCAACCAAGTCCCTGAAACTTAGCGTCGATTCAGGGCGCGAAGCGAGATGTAACCACCAGAAACGGGCTTGGCATAGCTTCGCGTCGGCGAAACTCTCGCCAACGCGAAGCTGCGTTTAAGTCCCCGAATGCAGTCAGTGAATCCGGCGCTTACGATCCGCGAGCAGAACTTCAACCGGCTGACGCCACGGCAGCGATTGGATGGTTGACATAAGCACCGCAGCTGAATCGTGCATTGGCAAATTATGGTCACCATCGCCCATCAAGACCACGTTACTGCGAATATCTGCGGGATCTGTCAACGTAATCACGTCGCCCTCTACAACGATCCAGTTCCAGCGCAAAAAAGCGCTTAGCTGGTCGCTGTAGACTTCCCAGGTGGAGCTGCCGCAACCCACCAAACCCATCAACTCGCTAGACTCTTCGCCCGGCAGCGGTAGCCTCCATTCCGTTCGCCAATGATTAAAACCAAGCCGAGTCACTTCAGAAAACGGTAGCTTTACGGGGCGATACTCGCTGCTTCGAAGTAACATAAATTTCACCTTGGCGGGTTAGTGGAAAAACGTTCTCAATATTTATTGCGACAGCATCCGCAACACAAATCAAAACTTTTGTGAACATATCAGTTTGCCGATAGCTTTGCGCTGTCAGATGTGACAGGCTACCAGCCTTGAACGCGACATAACAACGTGTAAGCTCACATGGTATGCAACTGCTTATTTTTGTTTCAAACCCCGGCGACATTGAGAAAAGCGTCACAACTGCGAAGAATTACCCAAGATGGCGAACGAGCTCTACCAGTCAATGATGGAAATTTCAACAGAGAGCGCGCTGCTGAAAGAACTCACCTCATTTTCTGAGAACGCGGGATTCAGTCAAGCGTGCGCGTTTATGACCATTCGTAAGACAGGAAAGGCCCAAGTCGCAGCTAGAATCGTGGACAACTACCAGGCTTCCTGGAAAAAAGCACTTTACGATAATGACGCGATGGTAAGAGATCCAATCGTCAGGCATTCCTTTTCAAGCAGCCTACCGCTGGTTTGGAATAAAGGACTCTACGTGAGGGCGAAGGCGGTTGATTTGTGGGATAGCGCCAAGGCTTTCGGTTTCGATAGCGGCATTGCGATTTCACTTCGCGATCATTTGGGAAACGGCTACAAAATCGGCTTGTCTCGCGACCAACCTCTGACCACAGATCCGCGTGAACTTTCTCGCTTAGTGGCAGACGCTCAACTGTTCGGTGCATTCGCGCAGAGCGCGATGATGCGTATCTGGAACCCGGGGGCAGATGCCGATCTGCCAAAGCTGACCGCGCGTGAACTGGAATGCCTTAGCTGGACACTTGAAGGTAAAACAGCCTGGGAACTCGGTTGTATTTTGGGCATCACCGAACGCACCGCAAATTTTCATTTAGGCAATGCCATCCAAAAATTAGACTGTGACAATAAACATGCTGCAGTCATTAAAGCGATGCGCATGGGGCTCATTCGTTAGTCAAGCTTCGCAGACGAGATGACAGCCCTTTCATTGGACGCAACCACAAGCATCCGTGGGTCTTCCCGATTAAATATGTCTGCGAAGGCCCGCCGATATTAGGCTTTAAATAATTTATCGGTTGAGGATTTGATTCTCTGACACAATTCACTGTCCGATTAAATATCCGCTTTGCAATTGAGCGTAATTGACAAAAGTTAGCAACCTGCAATCTGTTGCTTTGGTAGTATCTCGACTAGTCAATGAATAAAAAAACTTGAGCCAGGGAAAATTTGGGCATGCCGGGTTGATTCGGCAATTACACTAAAAAGCCGGTTGAATAGCCGGTATCGAATCAGGGGGGGGCATTGGATATCGCTGCAGATGATGTGATGACGGCAAACATATTGGTGGTCGATGATGATCCGACCATCCGTGAGTACGTGCGTCTGCATCTGGCGAGTGCGAATTTTGAGGTTCAAGTAGCAGGCGATGGTGAGACCGCTTATCAGATGGCGTTACTAAATCCGCCTGACTTGATCCTTTCCGATATTTCAATGCCCAATATGAACGGGTTCCAGTTTTTGGAAAAAATCCGTGGCAACACAAAGCTGGCTGACATCCCGATTATTCTGCTCACACAACATAGCGACGCCTCGGTATTTCGGCGGGGCATGGATCTAGGTGCCGACGATTTTCTTGCCAAACCCGTGCGGCGTAATGATTTGTTAACCTCAATATCATCGCGCTTAAAACGCCTTGAAGGCATGCGCAGGCCGGTTGACAATAACCCTCCGTCGCCGACGCAAGGCATCGCAGTTCCGCATACATCAGGATTGCTCGCAACGCCTCCACGCGAAACTCGCGGACCATCATTGAGCGCATTGCGTCCTTTGGAATCGTCGTCTCCTGAATTGTTCATACCGGTATCGTTGTCACCTGAATTGTCAGCACAGTTCCACACTCAACCGGTCGCGATGGCAGACGGAAATATTCTCGGCTCCGTTCTGGTTTCGGGTATTCGCAATTTTTCTGTATTCACCGCACGCTTACAACCCGCCGAAATAGTGGAGTTGTTGAATGCTTATTTCGTCAAAGCGTGTGAGCCGCTGCTGGAGCAAAACGGCTGGGTGGTGAAGTTTGCCGGTGACACAGTGGTCGCTATGTTCGACGGCGCGCGCGGCCAGCATGTTAGTCATGCTCAGCGGGCGCTCAAGGCCGCGCTCCTGATGACCCACACGGCTCAGCAATTTGACTTGTGGATCAAGCAACGTTTCCCGCTTCAATCTCTGCCTACGTTTAGTATCGGCGTAGGCATCCACAGTGGCATTATTTGCGTTGCGAGCGGGGCTGTCGCAGTCGGGCAAAATGAGAATACGGAGACTAATATTAGCGGAGAAACGGTGGAACTTGCCACCCATTTTGAGAGACTCACAAAACAGCTTTCTTGGAGCATTGTCGCCAGCGAAGACACGCTCGAGCTTGCAGGTACGCGCATTGTCAGCGGTCAGACTTCGAGCACTTGTCTGCCTTTAAAAACGACTGACGCAAGTATTACCAACCAGCACCCCGCGACGACGCCTGCCAACGTAAACATTGCGGAAGTGATGGGGCTGTTACCAAAGGCTGACGAGTCCGAAAAAAACCGGCTTTTTTACGATAGCTTGCAGACCGCCGTGGTGAACAACACGGAGGCATTCGCTAATCACAACTATGAGACGAGTGGCGCGCCATCAGCACTTTCGCTGTTCGAGCTGGAACTTAAAAGAATCGAAGACGCTGCGGTGGCAAGTCGTCGAACGGATCCTGAAATTGAGTTGCAGGGCTATCGCCTTATCAAAAAGTTAGGCGAAGGCGGTATGTCACAAGTATTCCTGGCGGAACATAGTGCAACCGGGGCTCAGCATGTGTTAAAGCTGCTTCACATCACCGAAGATGACGGTGGCGAAACGCTGCAACGGTTTATCAGCGAATATGCACTTATCTCGCAAATCGACCATCCGAACGTTGCAAAAATATTTGCGCAAGGATTTTCTGCGGCACACGCCTATATTGCAATGGAATATTTTCCAGGCGGTGATTTGCGGCGATTGATGCAAAGCGATATCTCTGTGGATGTTGCCTTGGCGGTTCTGATACAAGTGGCGGGAGCGCTGGGCGCGATTCATGAGCGTGGCATGGTTCATCGTGATATGAAACCGGACAACATCATGATGCGCGCCGATGGTTCGCTCGCACTTGCGGATTTTGGGATTGCGACGCTTAAAAACACGCGGCTTTCTATTACCGCCCACGGCGAAGTATTCGGCACGCCGGCCTACATTGCGCCAGAACAGGCATCTGCTCAACACGTCGATCATCGCGCTGATCTGTACGCACTTGGCGTCATGTTTTTCGAGTTGCTGACGGGCAAGAAGCCGTATCGGGCATCAAATACTCAAGCCCTGCTCTATCAGCACGTAAACTTGGCCATACCGGACCTGCCCGCACAATTCAGCCATCTTCAACCGCTCGTCAATGTGATGATGGCAAAAAATCCTGATGATCGCATCGCGAACGCCGGGATGTTGATAGATATGGCGCTCGAGATATCGGAACAATCATTTTAAAAAATCACCAGCACACTGACAAATAAATTACATGCTAGACAGTCATAAACTATTATCGAATCGGTAACGCAAAATAAGCGCTTCACGAACACACTGCACGGACCCTCTACGAATACCACACGATTCAACTAATCAATGACATCGAGCGAATATGAGCACCATGAAAAAAGACGCCTACTCCGTTGAAGTGATCGGCTTCAACCAAACCGAACGCATCGTTTTATCCAGCATTTTTGGCCTGTCCGCGCGGCGGCAGCCAAAATTCACCCAGCACTCCAGTGTGTCGTTTTCACCTGATTTATTTTTAGTTGATTCAAGTGACGCCCAGGCAGTCGCGTTGTTCAACGAGCGCAATGCCACGCGCCGCGTTCCGGCAATCATGATTGGTGCCAGCGATCACGGCACCGGCTATCCGCTACTGGAGCGGCCACTACAATGGACCCGCTTATTCAAAGCATTTGACCTCGCTATTGCGGCTGACGCAGCTGCGCAAAGTGACTTCGAGAAAACCCTGCCCAATGTGATTCCGGCTTCAAGTCTAGCGAGTGCCGGCATACCACCAACACCTGCATTTACATCGCTTGCGCCTGTTTCACGCGAAATCATTGCTAAAACCACACCAATCCAGCCAATCCAGCCAATCCAGACCACACAACCTCAAGTTTCCCCATCTTGGTTTGCCCCACCCGCAGCACCGCTTGCCACGTCGCCTGAAACACCGCCCGCTATGCCGCCCAGCGCTGCGATCGCAATGCCGGCATCTTCTGCAGCCGATTGGGTATTAGTGGTCGACGATAATTTGACCGTTCGTGAATTCATGCGTAACAAACTGTCACCCTTTAACTTCAATGTCGACTATGCCGAGTCTGGTGAACAAGCCGTTGGCCTTACCGGACAACGGCGCTACACCTGTGTTTTTCTCGACGTTGTAATGCCGGGTATCGACGGTTATCAGGTGTGCAAACTCATCAAAAGCAAAAAAACCCAGGTCAAAACCCATGTCGTAATGCTTACCAGCAAAGGCTCTCCTTTTGACAAGATTCGCGGTGCAATGGCAGGCTGCGATGCGTATTTAACGAAGCCGGTTGATGAGGAAAAGCTACTTGAAACCATTGTCCGTTTTTTACCGAATCGCGCGTGACCTCACTGATTGACTGCAAAAAAACTACCGCCACTCGAACGTTTTAGAAATTTTGATTTGTCCTGAAGGAAATATATGACTGTCTCCAAAGTGCTATGTGTTGATGATGCAGCGGCTGACCTCACCATGATTCAAAAAATTGTATCTGGTGCGAACGTGAATGTTATTTCGGCGACAGGTGGTATCGAAGCGGTCGCGCGGGCCAAAAGCGAAAAGCCGGACCTGATTTTTTTAGACATCGTGATGCCGGACATGGATGGATTTGCGGTGATGCGCGAATTGCAAAAGGACCCGCTAACCAAAGATATTCCGGTCGTTTTTGTATCCAGTAAATCGCAGAAGGCGGATCAGCTCTGGGCAAAAATGCAGGGAGGCAAAGGGTTTGTTCCCAAACCGATCAGCGAAGCGGCTGTAATTACAGAGGTAAATAAATTTTGAGCGTAAATATCTTGATGTTTATTCTTTGGAGCAACTGAATGGCCGTGCAAAAAGTGCTGTGCGTAGACGACCTAAACGCAGATTTAATCAACATTGAAAAAATTGTGGCAGCAGATGGCCATTTTGTGTCCACAGCAGTCAACGGCAAACAGGCGGTAAGCAAAGCGAAATCTGAAAAACCGAATATCATTTTCCTCGATATCAACATGCCGGAAATGGACGGTTTCGCAACGATGCGTGAGCTCAAAAAGGATCCCAATACGAAGTCAATCCCCGTTGTGCTGGTAACAAGCAAAAATCAGAAGGCCGACAAATTGTGGGCGCAAATGCAAGGCGCAACCGGTTTTGTGAGCAAGCCCTATACGCCGGAGCAAATCCTAGAGCATTTACGCTCGCTTTAATTCGATTTCAACGCAGAATCAGCCATGTCACCCTCAACTTCGCCAACGAATTCAGACACTCATTTAAGCAGCGCGGCGGCCAAGGCAATTGAAGACGCTCAGGCGGACTCATTTGCTCGCGATGCCAGGATCTCAGATATGGTGGCCGCGCAAACGCGATTATTTGCGGAAATTAGCGCACGCGAAAATGCCACTAATCGCACGGACGACCGGATTGAACGACAAGGCTATCGTGTCGGTGAGTTATACATTCTCGCCAAATTTGATGCCACCAGCGAACTCGTCACGATGCCACCCGTCTACCGCCTGCCGGGAGCCCCCGACGGCGTAAAAGGCTTGGCCAACCTGCACGGCAATGTCGTCCCGGTATTCGAGATTGCTCGGTGGTTTAACGTCAAGCATGACCCACACGCAACACCAATGCTGCTCGTACTAGGCTATGGCGATGCCGCGATAGGCGTGGTGATTGACGGCCTACCGGTGCGTAAAAGCTTTTTGCCCGCCGACGAGGTGTCTATTGATAGTGGTCATCCGAGAATGGCCCGTTTCGCACACAGCGCATATCGCGATGGCGACGGCATCTGGATGGAATTTGACGATCGACGATTCTTTGAGACCTTCACGCGCCGATTTGCGACGAAATAATTAAATGTTATCTGCCGCTGAGATCGATAAATTAAACAGTTCGCATAATCGGCCAGTTACATTTCTGCGGCAACCTTTTTGTGCTGATAACAACAATCTATCCACACACTTTTTGATACTTTAGCCTCATCTTGCAACGATATAAAACATAGATTCAATGGGAGTTTTAAATGAAGTTTTCAGTCTTAGATAACCTTAAACTAGGCCCAAAGCTCGGCATTTTGGGAGCGATCGCACTCGTGATGACCGCTTTCCCGTTCTATCAGTTCTACACCACACAGCAGGGTAAAATTGACTTTGCAAAGAAGGAGATATCAGGCATCGAACCCGTGCGGGCGGCAATCAAAGTAATGCAAGAAATAAGCGCGCATCGCGGCCTTTCCACTGCCGCTATTTTAGGCAGCGCCGATAGCGGTGCCGCCTTGAAGCCGAAAGACGCAGAGATTGGCCAATTACTCAAAAAGGTTGATGACAGGCTCGTTGAATTTAGCGAGCCGACAGTGACCGCCGAATGGGACAAAATCAAAAGCGAATGGACCAAGCTTTCCGCTAGGTCAAATGAGAAATCCACTTCTTACACCATAAACTTCGATGACCATGGCGCGTTAATCAAACGACTACTCGGCTTCATCGAATTGCTGTCTGACACTTCACTAATGTCGTTTGACCCAGATGCCCAGACCTATTTCATGATTCAGGGCGGAGTGACCGAATTGCCAAAGGATTATGACTTTCTCGGGCAGGCACAAGGGTTCGGTACAGCGACATTACTGGGCATGTCGGCAAAGCGAGGCGATACCCTAACAACCAAGCCAGATGCGAATAGATCTGGCGAAGGCTTAAATGACGATCGGACACGTTTAAAAGTCATTCTCGATCTGCAGAGCTATTTTGCCGGCACGTCAACCAATTTTTTTAACAAGGCGATCAAGGAAGTAGCGCGGATCGGTACACGTCTGCAAGCCGACTTAAGCGCAAGCAGTGAAATTCAAAAAGATCCTCCGGTGCTAACGCGAAAGCAGCTTTTGTCGGAAGCGATACCCGCCATTTCAGCCAGCGATTATTTTGGTCAGTACACAAAATCAATGAACTCGGTCGCCAAGCTAAACGATTTGGCGCTCAACATCCTGCGGGATGAATTGGAAATCATTGCGGCGGGTCACCGTCAATTTCAGGTTCTTATTTCTGGTCTGGTTCTGGTATTTGTGGCACTGGGCGCATTGATTGGATTTTTCATTTTGCGCAACGTAACGAGCACAGTGAAATCGCTGCAAAGCTCAGTCGATCGAGTACGCGGCGGTGACCTCACCGCTCTGTCTGCGGTTACCGCAAAAGACGAAGTGGGTGATTTGGGTCGCACGGTGAATTTACTATTGCAGGAACGCGTCGCCGCGTTGGCTAAAGCCGAAAAAGAAAACGACCAGCTTAACAATTCTGTGATCGGGCTGTTGGGCACGGTGGCCGATTTATCCCAGCGCGATTTAACGGTGCGAGCGCCGGTCACCGAAGACATTATTGGCACCCTCGGTGACTCTGTAAACCAACTGACCGATGCCACGACCTCGGTGCTGCGCGATGTGAGCAAGATCGCTGGCGTCGTCGAACACGCCTCTAAACGGGTGAAAGCGCAGTCCGACGCCGTCAACGAACAGGCCTCAGCCGAGCGCGTCACCGTTGAAAAGCTGGTCGCCAATTTACAGATGGCGACTGAGGGTATGGGACGTGTGGCGGAGCTAGCGCAAAGCTCGAACCGCGCCGCCTCAGATGCTTCCGCCTCAACCGAAAATGCGATGAATACAGTACAAAACACGGTGCGCGGCATGGATGCCATTCGTGACACAATTTCTGAAATGGAAAAGCGCATCAAGCGATTGGGCGAACGCTCGCAGGAGATTTCACAGATCGTGGGACTGATCAACACCATTTCGGAACGAACTCACGTGCTGTCGCTCAATGCATCCATGCAAGCAGCGATGGCCGGTGACGCCGGCCGTGGTTTCGCGGTGGTGGCTGAGGAGGTTCAGCGTCTGGCGGAAAATTCGCGCCAGGCTACAGCCCAGATCGCGAGCTTGGTACAGAACATTCAGATCGAAACCAATGACACCATCGCAACCGTGAACAAGACGATTGACCAAGTGGTACAAGGTTCAGAGATGGCGCGGGTTTCAGGCGAAAAGATGCGCGAAACGCGCGAAACGACTGAACGTCTGGTGCAGCTCGTGCAGAGTATTGCCGAAAGCTCATTGGGTCAACTCAAGCTGGTGGAAGACTTGCGTTTGGGCGCGGGCGAAATAACGGATTCGACGGAAAAGACCGCCGAGCAATTAAGCGCCCAAAACCTGGTGACATCGAGCTTGGTAACCGCATCGCAAAAGCTGGTGGAATCCGTTTCTGTGTTCAAACTTCCCGCAGCAGCTTAAGCCCAAATGCATCGATACCCCAACACCGAGATTGCCGCGCCACCGAAAAATTCGATCATCGTTTCATATCACTAGAAATAGTCACAATGGCATCCAATCCCATGACACCGTTTTTGACCGAAATGCGCAAAGAGCTTGCATTAACGGTGACTGATTTCAATGCATGGCTCGGCGTAATTTCCAGCGGGTCCGACGCGGACGCGGGGTTTCTGGAAGCTTTTGAAAGCTACGGTGCGCAGGTTGAGCGCATCGGCACGACCGCCGATATGTTGGGCATGCCGGGGCTCAATGTCTGGTGCAGGCATCTGAACACCATGCTCATGTCATTGGCAATGGTGGATGCAGACAAACGTGCGGCTGCCAGCTCGTATCTGCAAGGATGGCCTTTACTGGTAGACGCGTATTTGTTGGCCCCCGCGGATTTTGACGCATCGCTGGCAATGGCGGAATATTTGAGCTCAGCAACGCTTCCAGCTAAGCTAAATGATACCGATGGCATCGAGCTTATCGGTGAACTCACTACTCCGCCGGTGATGCCGGCCGAGCTTGTCGCAGATCTGGAAGCCGCCAGCAAACCGGCTGAGGTTACGCTGGCCGATATATCGCTGGCGCTGTCTGAAGATGCAGACCGTGATGTTTACAATGCTTTTATTGACGAAGCACCTGGCAATCTCGCTATATTTTCTGATCTCACCGCCAATATTGCCCGAGGTAACGCCTCAGCAGATGATTTCCGCAACGCGAAGCGAATCGCGCATTCGCTTAAAGGCTCGGCCAGCATCGTCGGCTTGCGCGGGATTGCATCAATTGGGCATTACACCGAGGATGTACTGGAATTTTTTGAGCAGAATCCTATGACGCCGCCGCGTGCGATCGGTTTAGCACTCGCCGATGCGAGCGACTGCCTCTCACAAATGGTGGGGTTTTTGCAGGGCGCTGAAGACGAACCGGACAACGCCTACGCGGTCCTAAGCAACATCGTGTCATGGGCCAATCGCATCAAGGCAGGCGACATTGAAGCTTCGCTAGAGATTGAAAAGTTTGAAACCATTGACGCGGGCATTCCAGATTCGGCGGCCATTGCCCCGTCGCTGGCACCACTGCCAACGCCTCCCCAAACGGCTCAGCATCGCGCGCGGCTTGATAGCTCAATAAAGCCAACTACATCCGCCGGTGCCTCTAGCGCCAAACCAGACACCCAAGCAGCTGCCAAAGTAGCGATCGATCCGGAAGCGAGCCTGCGTGTCCCGGTGAAAACGGTCGATGAACTATTCCGGTTGGTTGGCGAATTAACGACTAAATTGGGCCAGCTCGAAAGCCGTGTTACCACCGCTGATACCCGCGCCAAGGCGCTGTTGAAACAAAATATTACGGTACAAGAACGCGTAGTTGACCTTGAAAAAATGGTGCAACTACGCGGGCTTTCTTTGCACAAAATAGCGCATCAGCCAGATGGCGAAGGCGGACATACTGCCAGCGATGAGAATAACGCGAGCTTCGACCCACTGGAGCTTGATCGCTATAACGAGCTGCATGGCGCAACGCGCTCGCTGGTTGAAGTGTGTGCGGATGCCCGCGAGATTGGCGTGGCACTTGAAGATGATGTGGCGAATATCCAGCACGATCTCCGACAGCAAAATCAGCTCAACAAGGATCTACAATTTCAAGTCATTTCTACCCGCATGACCCCGGTTGAATCGCTGGCGGCGCGCTTGATGCGCAACGTGCGTCAAACCTGCCAGCAAACGGGTAAAGAGGCGTCGCTGATAATCACCGGTGGAAATATTTTGGTGGACGGTGACGTGCTCAATAAGTTGGCTGATCCGCTGCTGCATATTTTGCGTAATGCGGTCGACCATGGCATTGAAGACGCTGCCACCCGCGAGATTGGCCGCAAGCCGCGCGGCGGTCTGATTAAGCTTGATTTCACACGTCAGGGGTCGAGCGTGACGGTCCATGTCAAGGATGACGGCAGGGGTCTGGACTATGCACGGATCCGCGACAAGGCGCTGCTCAACGGCCTCATTTCGAACGAGCAAAATTTTTCAAACGCGGAACTGGCTAGGCTCACGCTACTGCCAGGTTTCTCCACCCGCAGTGAGGTCAGCGAGATTTCCGGCCGCGGGGTCGGCATGGATGTGGTCGCCTCACGCCTCCAAGAGCTTAAAGGCTCGGTCGAGATTCACTCTGAAAGCGGGCTTGGCTGCGAGATTACGCTGCGTTTTCAAGCGTCGCTGATCACCCAACAATCGTTACTGGTTGAAGCGGCACACCAAATTTTTGCGATTCCGATCCACAATATCGAGCAAGCGCTTTCGCCGCTGGAAGGCGATCTCTCAAACCGGGCCAATGTCTGGATGCTGCGGCTGAATAATGTTGAACACGAAGTTGTCGATCTGGCCAAGCTCACCGGCTACCCCAGCGTGCCGCTCAACGAGAAAATCATCGCGGCACATCCCAAGGTGTTAATCCGCGTGGACGGCGGCAGCGTCGCCGTGTTGGTCGATAAAGTGGTGGACAGCCGCGACCTCATCGTTAAAAACATGGGCCGCTATCTGCCCAACGTGCACGGTATTTCAGGTGCGGCATTGCTGGGTGATGGCACCGTTGTCCCTCTGCTCAATGTACAGGAACTGGTCGCGAAACCGATTGTCGTTTCGTCAGCTGCGGCGCAGTTGGCCGAAGCCGCAAAGAAACAAACCCGGCGCGTACTGGTGGTCGACGACTCACTGTCGGTGCGAAAATCACTGACACAACTGCTGGAGGATTCAGCGTTTGAAGTGGTCGGTGCCGGCGATGGCTTGGACGCCATCCGCATGCTTGAGACATTTAAGCCACATGTGATTTGCACCGACCTGGAAATGCCGAATATGAATGGGCTCGAACTGACCGAGCACTTACGGCGTAGAGCCGATACCCGCGACTTGCCGATCATCATGATTACTTCTCGCTCGATGGATAAGCATCGCGATCAGGCCAAGCGAGCTGGCGTGGACTTCTACGTGACCAAACCTTACACCGATGCTGATTTGTTACAGCAGGTGCGTATGGCGATGCAACCCAAGGAGAAAGTTGCGGCAAACGTCTAGTCTGGGCGCGGGTTTCAGGGGTTTATTGCTTGAAGATGCCCTATTTACGGACATCTCTTTGTATTGCATGGCAGCTTGGAGTTAAGCGTCCGCATACTCGGCAACTACCCTTGAACTTGTTCCCGTCGCGATCTTTCCGCTGCAACCGTCTTTTTGTTAGTCAAACGGTCTCTGCAAAACGATCGTCTCTTCACGATCCGGTCCGGTGGACACCAATGCGATCGGCACGCCTACCAGCGCCTCGAAGCGCCGCAGATAGGTTTGTGCGGCGGCGGGTAGCTCATCCCAATTTTTAACGCCCACGGTGCTTGTCGACCAGCCGGGGTGGTCTTCATAAATCGGTTCGCAAAGCGCAATATTTTCAGCGCCATAAGGCAGGATATCAACCACCTCACCACCAATTTTGTATCCGGTACAAATTCGCAACGTCTCCAAACCATCGAGCACGTCGAGCTTGGTAATGCACAACCCGGTGAGCCCGTTTATTTGCGCTGCGCGCTTTAGGGCTGCGGCATCAAACCAGCCACAACGCCTAGGCCGACCAGTAATCGAGCCATATTCATTGCCGCGTTTACGCAACTGCTCACCGATTTCATTTTCAAGCTCGGTAGGGAATGGCCCTGAGCCCACGCGCGTGGCGTATGCCTTGGTGATGCCAAGCACGTAATTCAGTGCCTGTGGCCCCACGCCCGCACCGGCGGATGCCTGACCGGCCAAACAGTTCGAGGATGTCACGTAGGGATAAGTGCCGTGATCCACGTCGAGTAGCGCGGCCTGGGCGCCCTCAAACAACAATTGTTTGCCACTATCCATAAGCGCATGAAGCTCTGCCGATACGTCTGCAATCATCGGCTTCAGGCGTTCAACCATCGCTAGAGTGGGCTCATAAACCGATTCGAAACTGACCGCGTCTACTTTCAGATACTGGGTTAAAACAAAGTTATGGTAATCGAGAACTTCGATCAATTTTTCGCGGAAACGATCGGGGAACAAAAGATCATTGAGCCGTATCGCCCGGCGGGCCACCTTATCCTCATAAGCGGGGCCGATACCGCGACCGGTGGTGCCGATTTTTGCGACGCCCATTTTGGCCTCACGGGCCTGGTCCACGGCAACGTGATACGGCAAAATAAGCGGGCAGGCCTGGCTGATGCGCAAGCGGTTCACCACATCCAGCCCGGCTGCGGTCAGCTCATCAATTTCTTGCAGCAAAGCCGCGGGCGAGAGCACCACGCCGTTGCCGATATAGCAGG
>JBBRZG010000091.1:0-15958 GCA_038236905.1 Burkholderiales bacterium | reverse complement strand
TCGGCCGCGCAAGTGGTGAGTTACGAAATTGCCATGGGCTTTGCGCTGGTTGGTGGCTTGATGGCGGCGCAGACCATGAATTTGACGGAAATGGTCACAAAGCAAGACAGTGCGTTTGGTTTGGGTGGATGGTTTTTCATTCCGCTATTCCCGCTCTTCATTGTGCATTTTATTGCCGGGGTGGCCGAGACGAATCGACATCCGTTCGACGTGGCTGAAGGCGAATCCGAAATTGTGGCGGGGCCGCTGGTCGAATATTCGGGTATGACGTGGTCGCTATTTTTCCTGGCGGAATACGCGAACATGCTGCTGGTCGCGACCATTTCGACCATCATGTTTTTGGGCGGCTGGTTATCACCATTCCCGAAGGCTATTCCCATTTTGGGCGAGTCAAGCATCTTGTGGATGTTCGCAAAGATGATGTTCATCATGCTCATGTTTGTGTGGATACGCGCCTCGTTTCCACGCTATCGCTATGACCAGATTATGCGACTCGGCTGGAAAGTATTTATCCCGGTAACGATCGTGTGGATTATCGCGGTCGGCGTAATGATGCTGGATCCCGTGCGCCATTGGGCACCGTTTTCTATCTGGTTTGGAAAGTAATCATGTGGGATAGAACCAAAGAATTGATGAGCAGCATGATGTTGGGCGAGCTGCTGCAAGGCCTGAAGTTGACCGGGCGGCATTTGTTCGCGCGCAAAATCACCGTGCAATTTCCGGAAGAAAAAACCCCGCAAAGCCCCCGTTTCCGCGGCCTGCATGCGCTGCGTCGCTACCCGAACGGTGAAGAGCGTTGCATCGCCTGCAAGCTGTGCGAAGCGGTGTGTCCGGCGCTGGCAATCACGATTGAATCTGAGCAACGTGAGGATGGCAGCCGCCGTACCACGCGCTATGACATTGATCTGACCAAATGTATTTTCTGTGGTTTCTGCGAAGAATCATGTCCGGTGGATTCGATTGTAGAAACCCATTTGCTCGAATATCACGGCGAAAAGCGCGGCGATCTTTATTACACGAAGCCGATGTTGCTCGCGATTGGCGATAAATACGAGGATGAAATTGCCAGCCGTCGCGCGGAAGATGCGAAATATCGTTAAGCGGTTGCCGCAAAAATATACAGTGAACAGCGAGTAGCGCTATCAAATAGATGTTCTAAATTAAAACAACAATGAATTTCCAATCTATTATTTTTTATATTTTTGCCGCGATTCTGATCGTCTCAGGATTGCGTGTCATCACGGCTAGAAACCCGGTGCATGCGGTGTTGTTTTTAGTGCTCGCGTTTTTCACCGCATCGGGCTTGTGGCTGTTGCTGTATGCAGAGTTTTTGGCGATTACGCTGATTCTGGTTTACGTCGGTGCGGTGATGGTGTTGTTCCTGTTTGTGGTGATGATGCTGGATATTAATTTCGACAAGCTGCGCGAAGGCTTCTGGAAATATTTGCCGGTGGCCGCCACGGTGGCGATTGCGATGGTGGTGGAAATGATTCTGCTGATCACCAGCAAAAATTTCGCTCTCGCCAATAAAGCGTTCGGTGTGCCGCCCGCCGCGGGGGTTTCGAATAGCAAAGAATTGGGTCGTGTGCTCTATACGGATTATCTATTGCCGTTCGAACTGGCCGCCGTCATTTTGCTGGTCGCGATCGTGGCGGCGATTGCGCTCACGCTGCGCCCGCGTAAGGAAGCAAAATCACAAATCGTTGGCGATCAGGTTCGCGTTAAAGCCAGCGATCGCTTGAAAATTATCAAGATGGATGCCGAGCAAGAAATTCCGTCCGCGCCTGCAGCAGCCACAGCCACCACAGCCACCATAGCCACGAGCACAGCGGCTGTTCTTAAGCCTTCCGCCTGAACAACAGACTGAACGACAGCTAATATGATTACCCTTTCAGACTACTTGGTGTTATCTGCAATCCTATTTGCGATTTCGGTCGCAGGCATTTTTTTGAATCGCAAAAATATTATCGTGCTGCTGATGGCTATCGAATTGATGTTGCTCGCGGTGAACATGAATTTCATCGCGTTCTCGCATCATTGGGGAAATTTAAGCGGGCAGGTGATGGTGTTTTTTATTCTCACCGTGGCGGCTGCCGAGTCGGCGATTGGTTTGGCAATTTTGGTGATTCTGTTCCGTAATTTGCGCAGCATCAATGTGGATGATATTGCCACCTTGAAAGGCTAAATTTGGTGGCATGGCTGGAGGGGCATTATCCACGGGCATCTTCAAGCATATGCCGCCAGGATGCCCGCCGATAGTAGTGTTTTGGCCATGGCTGAAACAAGTTAATTGTTCCGTTTTATAAAAATAACGAATTCATGATTGAAAATAAATTAGCTCTGCTTGCCGTTCCATTGCTGCCGCTGGTGGGCGCGGTGTTGGCCGGTTTCCTTGGTCCGCGCCTGGGTCGCGGGTTCGCACACAGCGTCACGATCCTCGGTGTTGCGGCGTCGCTGGTGTTGTCATTTTTTATCTTCCAAGACGTGCTCGCGGGCAAATCATTTAATGGCTCGATTTATACCTGGCTGGTGACAGACGGCATCAAGCTTGAAGTCGGTTTTTTAATCGATTCGCTCACCGTGATGATGATGTTGGTCGTCACGTTTGTGTCGCTGATGGTGCATATCTATACGATTGGTTATATGGCTGAAGACGAAGGCTACACGCGGTTCTTCGCCTATATTTCGCTATTCACCTTTTCGATGTTGATGTTGGTGATGTCGAATAACTTCCTGCAATTATTTTTTGGTTGGGAAGCAGTCGGTTTGGTATCGTATTTATTGATCGGGTTTTGGTACACGCGCCCGACAGCAATTTACGCGAATCTGAAAGCCTTCCTCGTCAATCGCGTCGGTGATTTTGGATTCCTGCTCGGTATCGGCCTTGTTTTCGCCTACATGGGCACGCTTGATTATGCCGAGGCATTTCGTCTGGCACCCGCTTTGAAGGACCAGATGATCACGCTGATTCCAGGCTGGCAATGGTCGTTGATTACGGTGACCTGTATTTGTTTATTTATCGGTGCAATGGGTAAATCCGCGCAGTTTCCGCTCCATGTGTGGCTGCCTGATTCGATGGAAGGTCCAACACCGATCTCCGCGCTCATTCACGCCGCAACGATGGTGACCGCCGGTATTTTCATGGTGGCGCGCATGAGCCCGCTGTTTGAAATGTCGGAGGCGGCGCTTTCATTCGTGCTGACGATCGGCGCAATCACCGCGTTTTTTATGGGGCTGATCGCGATTGTGCAATACGACATCAAGCGGGTTGTCGCTTACTCCACGCTCTCACAGCTCGGCTACATGACGATGGCGCTGGGTGCAGGTGCGTACTCGGCAGGCGTGTTCCATTTGATGACGCATGCCTTTTTCAAAGCAGTGTTGTTCCTCGGTGCAGGGTCGGTCATTATCGCCATGCACCACGAGCAGGACATGCGCAAAATGGGTGGTTTGCGTAAATATTTGCCGGTCACTTATTTCACCGTGTTGATTGGCGCACTAGCGAATGCGGGTTTTCCACCCTTCGCGGGATTCTTTTCCAAAGACACCATCATTGAGGCGATCCACGCCTCGCATACGCCCGGAGCAGGAATCGCTTACATCGCCGCATTATTGGGCGTGTATGTCGGCGCGCTGTATTCATTCAGACTGGTGTTCTTTGCTTTCCACGGCAAAGAGCGATTTCACCAAAATGCGGATCATGATGATCATCAGGCGCACGGCAAGCACGATGCGCACGACAAGCACGATAAGCGCGATGCGCACGATAAGCACGATGCTCATAACGATCACGAGCATCATGGTTTGGCACCGGGCGAGAAGCCGCACGAGACGCCGTGGGTGGTGACGTTACCGTTGATTTTGCTGGCGATACCGTCGGTTGTAATCGGTGGTTTGCTAATCGAGCCGATGCTTTTCGGCGGCTACTTCGATGGCGCGATCAAGGTCAGCGAGACCATGCGCGAACTCAAAGATGAATTCCATGGTGCAGGCGCCATGATGTTGCATGGACTTACCTCGCTGCCGTTCTGGTTTGCGGTGGCTGGTGCGGTAACGGCGTGGGTTTGCTACATCCTGAAACCGGAATTGCCGGCAAAAATTCGCGCCACCTTCGCGCTCCCGGTCAGAATTCTAGAAGATAAGTATGGCTTCGACCGTTTCAATGACTGGTTCTTCGCCCGCGGCGCCCGCAAGCTGGGTGGCGCGTTATGGAAATTTGGTGATGTGACCATCATCGACGGATTTTTTGTTAACGGTACCGCCAAGCTGATCGGCTGGTTCTCCGGCGTTACCCGCAAGCTGCAAACCGGTTTTGTTTACAGCTATGCGTTCACGATGATCATTGGTGTGTTTGGGCTGCTCACTATCCTTTTCCTCAAGCTTCGCCCGTTCTGAAATCTATAACAATATGCATTCCGATTCGTATATTTTGAGCCTGGCAATTTGGGTGCCGATTGTGGCGGGCGTGCTCACACTTTTCATGAGTGGTGATGCCCAAAAAAATCTGGCGCGATGGACTGCGCTGGTGGGCAGTGTGCTCGGGCTGCTGGTGTCGTTACCGTTATGGGTGCATTTTGACAACGCTGCAAGCGGTATGCAGTTCAGTGAATTCATCCCGTGGATTTCGCGCTTTAACATCAACTATTCATTGGGTGTTGATGGGTTCTCGACGCTACTGATTGTTCTGAACAGCTTCACCACCATCTTGGTGGTGATCGCGGGTTGGAAGGTGATCGAAGAAAAAGTCTCGCAGTATCTTGCCGCGTTTTTAATCATGTCCGGCCTGGTAAACGGCGTCTTCGCGGCAATGGATGCGATTCTGTTCTATTTGTTTTTTGAAGCGATGTTGATTCCGATGTTCTTGATTATCGGCATCTGGGGTGGCCCGCGGCGCGTCTATGCTGCGTTCAAGTTTTTCTTGTACACCTTGGTCGGCTCGCTGTTAATGTTGGCTGCGTTTATCTATTTGTATAACGTCACCAACGGCAGTTTTAGCATCCTCGACTTTCATAAAGTGCCGCTCGGCATTGCCGCACAAACCGTTTTGTTCTTTGCGTTCTTCGCATCATTCGCCGTAAAGGTGCCGATGTGGCCGGTCCACACATGGCTGCCCGATGCCCACGTCGAAGCGCCGACCGGTGGCTCGGTGGTGCTCGCCGCCATCACATTGAAAATTGGCGCGTACGGTTTCTTGAGATTCAATTTGCCGATTGTGCCGGATGCGAGCGCTGCGCTATCTGGATTCATGATCGCGTTATCACTCATCGCCATTGTCTACATCGGCTTTGTCGCACTTGCGCAAACGGACATGAAAAAGTTGGTTGCCTACTCATCGATTTCACACATGGGTTTTGTCACGCTAGGTCTATTTTTGTTCAGCGGCCAGCAGATGGGAAGTGTGGTGGGTATCGAGGGCAGCTTGGTACAGATGGTGTCACACGGCTTTATTTCTGCCGCGATGTTCTTGTGTATCGGTGTCTTGTATGACCGGGTGCATTCGCGCGAGATTTCGGCGTACGGCGGCGTCGTCAACACGATGCCAAAGTTTGCGTTCTTCGCGGTCTTGTTTGGTATGGCGAATGCGGGCTTGCCAGGCACATCAGGCTTCATCGGCGAATTTTTGGTAATTTTGGCCGCGATGAAAATTAATTTTTGGATCGCCTTTGCGGCCGCCATCACGCTCATTCTCGGTGCCGCCTACACCTTGTGGATGGTCAAGCGGGTTATCTTCGGCGCGGTGGTGAACGACGATGTCAGAGCGTTGACGGATATTAACGGTCGCGAGATGCTGATATTGAGCATTCTTGCCGCGCTGGTGTTGGCGATGGGTATTTATCCCAAGCCATTCACGGATGTGATGCACGTCACGGTCGATGCGTTGATTAAGCACGTTGCAACCGGCAAGCTGAATTGAGAATCTAACAATATGAATCCCCAACAAATTAATTTAGCCTCGTTCAATATCGGTCTCGCATCACCGGAAGCCGCGCTGCTCGCGTTGCTCTGCCTGATTATGGTGGCGCATCTGTTCTGGGCACGTGATAAGCAGGAAGGCCGCCTGTTGGTGTCGGCGCTGCTGACGTTGGCCGTTACCGCAGGTCTGGTCATTTTCGTCGCGGTGCCGCCAGCCACGGGCTCGGTTATCGCCGCGAGCAACGTGACGCCGGTTCAATACGCCTTCACCAATATGTTCGTGGTTGACGCGATGGCGACGCTGTTAAAAGTATCGTTATTGCTGGCCGTGGCAACCACGATCATTTACAGCCGCGCCTATCTGGCCGCGCGCCAACTTTTTAGCGGCGAATTCATTTGCCTCATCTTGTTTGGCACGCTGGGTATGATGGTGATGGTGTCGGCCAATCATTTTGTGACTTTATATTTGGGCCTCGAATTACTCGCGCTCTCAAGTTATGCTTTAATCGCGCTCAACCGGGATTCCGCTAAATCGACCGAAGCCGCAATGAAATATTTTATCCTCGGCGCGCTCGCATCAGGTTTGTTGCTGTACGGCATTTCGATGGTGTATGGGGCGACCGGCACGCTCGACGTCAGCCGCGTCGCCGCGGTAGTGGCAGGTAGTCGCGCCAACGATCCCCTGCTCACGTTCGGGATCGTGTTTATTGTCGCTGGCCTGGCGTTCAAGCTGGGTGCGGTGCCGTTCCATATGTGGATTCCAGATGTTTACGAAGGCGCGCCCACCGCCATCACGTTATTTGTCGCTTCAGCGCCGAAGATCGCCGCATTCGGCTTCATTATGCGTATCTTAGCCGACGCGCTTGGCGGCGCGGTACAGGATTGGCAGGGCATGCTGGTGATCTTGGCAGTGCTGTCGATGGCGATTGGCAATATCGTGGCGGTCTCCCAAACTAATTTGAAACGCATGCTGGCGTATTCGACTATTTCGCATATGGGCTTTTTGCTGCTTGGCATTCTGGCGGGTACCAAGAATGGATACGCCTCGAGCATGTTTTATATCGTGACCTATGTGCTGACCACGCTCGCGGCGTTCGGCATTATTTTGCTGTTGTCGCGGGATGGATTTGAAGCCGAAAATATTGATGATCTGAAGGGCTTGAACAAGCGTTCGCCATTTTTCGCGGTGCTGATGTTATTCGTCATGTTTTCAATGGCGGGCATACCCGTATTTGTGGGCTTCTGGGCCAAACTGTCGGTGCTTGAAGCAGTCCTCAATGCCGGCTACACATGGCTGGTGGTGTTTGCGGTGTTAATGAGCGTCATCGGCGCGTTCTATTATTTACGCGTGGTAAAGGTAATGTATTTCGATCCGCCGACTGATACTTTGCCGATTACCGCACCGTTGGAAATGCGTGCGGTGCTGTCGGTGAATGCGCTCGCGATTCTGGTTTTGGGTATTGTCCCAGGCGGTTTAATGACGGCATGCCTGAATGCCATTCAAAAATCCTTCTGAGGGTGTGGCCAAGTCTGCGTCAGAATTTCCGGATTTCACCGAGCACACGCTCGACAGTGAGCGCCTGCTTACCGGCAAGTTAATTAAAGTTCAGTCTGATCGCGTGCGGCTGCCCGATGGGTCGGAGTCATATCGCGAATACGTGCTGCACCCCGGTGCGGTCATCATCGCGGCGTTTGTTGATGCCGAAACGCTCTTGTTTGAGCATCAATTTCGCTATGCACCACGCCGCCACTTTATTGAATTGCCCGCCGGCAAAATTGATGAGGGTGAGCCGCATTTCGAAACCGCAAAGCGCGAACTGTTAGAAGAAACGGGTTACGTCGCCAGCGAGTGGAAACATGCCGCCACACTTGACGCCGGCATTGGTTATTCGAATGAAAAAATTCAGTTGTACGTCGCGCGCGGACTGGAATTTCGAGGCCACCAACGTGATGAGGGTGAGTTCCTGGAGGTGTTCACCTTGAAGCTAAAAGACGCGGTGGACATGGTCGGTCGTGGCGAAATCACCGACACCAAATCCGCGTTTTCATTGCTGTGGCTGGACCGTTTTCAACAGACCGTTTTATGAGCGACAGAGTTTACGACCTTGCTATTATCGGCGGCGGAATTAATGGCTGCGGCATCGCCCGTGACGCCGCAGGACGCGGGTTGAAGGTGTTGCTGGTGGAGCAGGATGATCTGGCTTCGGCGACAAGTTCGTGGAGCTCCAAACTTATTCACGGCGGACTGCGCTATTTGGAGCAATACGAGTTTCGACTCGTGCGCGAGGCGCTGCAGGAACGCGAGGTCTTGCTGCGCATCGCGCCGCACATCATCCATCCGCTTGAATTTATTCTTCCGCACGATCAACACATGCGCCCCGCCTGGATGGTGCGCCTTGGCCTGTTTATGTATGACCACATTGGCGGCAAAATTTCGCTGCCGGGTTCCCGCACAATCGCGTTTCCTGATGCGGTGTATAGCGCGGGTTTGGCACCCACGCATCAGCGCGGATTTTTTTATTCGGATGCGAAAGTCGATGATGCCCGATTGACCGTGCTGAATGCCCTTGCGGCACGGGAAAATGGCGCGGATGTTCGCGTGCGTACACGTTTGGTTGACGGCAAGCGTGACGCTGACCAATGGCGTCTCACGCTGCGCAATGTTGATTCGGGCGCATCGACTGAGGCGCGCGCCAAAGGTATCGTCAACGCAGCTGGGCCTTGGGTAAAGCATCTGCTCGACGACACCCTGCGTGTGCCGACGGCATCCGACGTGAAGTTGGTCAAAGGCAGTCATATCGTGGTGCCTAGGATTCATAATCACCAGCACGCGTACATTCTGCAAAACGATGACAAACGTGTAGTGTTTATTATTCCGTACGAAGAGAAATTCAGCCTGATCGGCACCACCGATGTAGAGGTGGCTTCAATTGCAGACGCCGCAAGCATCTCGGCTGCCGAGACCGCGTATTTACTGCGCGCGGTGAATCGGTTTGTGGCGGAGCCTGTGTGCGAAAAAGATATCGTTTGGAGTTATACAGGGGTCAGACCGTTGTATGACGATGGCGCAGATAACCCCAGTGAAATTACGCGTGACTATGTGTTGAAGGTGGATCATGACCAAGGTGCGCTGCCGTTGCTATCAATTTTTGGCGGCAAGATAACAACTTATCGACGGCTTGCTGAACATGCTTTGCAGGAATTAAAACCCTTTTATCCCGCGATGAAAAACCCGTGGACAGAAAAGCTGCCGCTGCCCGGAGGCAATATCGATAGCGTGTCGAAAGCCACGCAGACATTAGCGGAAAAGTATTCATGTTTGCCGGCAGATTTCTTGCGCAGGCTGGTCATGCGTCATGGTTCTCGTGCTGACTTGATATTGACCGGTGTGGTGACGTTGGCGGATTTGGGCAAGATTTTTGGTCAAGGCACCAATTTGCTATGCGAACGCGAGATTGAATTTTTTATTCGCGAAGAGTGGGCGCGCCGGCCTGAGGATATTTTATGGCGGCGTAGCAAATGCGGTCTGCATATGAATAGCGCCGAGCGCGAGCGGGCGTCAAGCTTTATTGCTGAAATGGCCGACCGTCTTGGCCTGAAAGAATAGCAAACCCCAATATCCATGAGCCCGTTGAGCCAATTTAGCCTGGAAAGCCTCGCCAGTATTAGAGGGCTATTTTTTGACATAGATGACACGCTGACTACACACGGGCGCCTTACCGCACCGGCGTATTCGTCAATAGAGCGGTTGACAGCAGCGGGTTTTATGCTCGTGCCGATCACCGGTCGGCCGGCGGGATGGTGCGATCATATTGCGCGGATGTGGCCGGTGGATGGCGTCGTGGGTGAAAACGGCGCGTTTTACTTTCGACATGATCAGATGCGAAAAAAATTAGTGCAGCGGTTTTTATCAACTGAATCCAACCGTGCAATCGAAAAGAAACGCTGTTTGGAAATCGCGGCGCACATCTTGCGCGAGGTTCCCGGCGCTGCCTTGGCATCTGATCAGGCCTATCGCGAGGCGGATATTGCGATTGATTTTTGTGAAGACGTTGCGCCGCTTCCGACCGGTGAAATTCAGCGTATCAAGCATTTAATGGAGGCTGCTGGTTTGACCGCGAAAATCAGTTCCATTCACGTCAATGGCTGGTTTGGCACCCATGACAAACTCTCCACCACCAAACTTTTTATGCAGGAAATTTTCAACATAAACCTCGATGAGCATAAGAGTGAATTCGCTTTTGTCGGCGATTCACCCAACGATTCGCCCATGTTTGCCTATTTCCCGCATTCGGTTGGCGTTGCCAATGTGAGCGACTTTGCAGAGGGCATGGTGCATCGGCCCGCCTATGTCACCGCTGGGCGCTGCGGCGAAGGCTTTATTGAACTCGCCGATGCATTAATCGCGGGTCGGCTGCAGAACGAGGCGGCAACCCAATCGTACGCCGCAGAATAATTCGCAAGGCGGTCCAGCGGGCCTGCCTCGTATTAGTCGCCTGATCTGCGCAATTTTGTAGGCGGAATTTTTACCGCAATAGTGCTTGAGACTTTTATGGCCGACGCCACTTTTTCGAGCAATGCGTCTTTTTCGTAAGGCTTGGTAATCACGCCCTGATACTCGCGGGCATCCACTTTGGCATAGTCAGTCAGCGCCAGCAGGATCGGGATATCCGCGCCATCGGGGAGCTTGAGGCGTAACTGAACGGCGATGCTCAGGCCGGACTCAAACCCTGTGGCCTGCCCATCGACGATGATGACATCGAACAAGTCCTGAGCTAGCGAGGCCGCGGCAGCGGCGGCGGTTTCAACAATAACCACCCTGAAATCGTGGCGTTTCAAAATATTGGCCGCTATCGCGGCCTGATCGTGGTGCGCATCAATCAGCAGCACTGTACCGGTCTTTGCCTCGCGCAACGAGTGGCGCGTGATCAATGTTTGGGTGGCTTCAGCATCGTCCTTGGTGCCCATGACCGCGCCAACCGCATCCACCAGTTGATCGGGGCTGATGGGGTCGCGCAAATAGGCGCTGATGCCATTTTCGCGACATTGAATGGCGTCGCCCGGCCTGCCGTTTTTAGCCAGCATCATCACCCGGGTGTCCATGAGTTTGGGATGATGCCTGATGCGGAAAGCCAGTAAAAATCCATCCTGCAGCGGCAGCCGATTGGAGGTAATCACGAGCGGAATCTCAATTTTTTCGTCAGCCATCCGATTCAGAAGCTGGAGCGCCATCGCGGCGTCATCGGCCTCTCGTGGCAACATGCGCCAGTTGCGTGCCAGCTCCGCCAATCGCTGGCGCTCATCTTTATCCGCGCTGACCAGCAGCACCTGTAACCCAGTAAGGGTGACGAAGGTAGGGCGATGAGGAGTAGGCTCTTTTGCCGCAAATGAAAACGGCGCGGTAAATTTATACGACGTGATTTGCATGGGCACTTCGGGTTTTTTGCCAGCCGGTTTGCTGCTGCGTTGGTCGAGCCGGTGTATTTCAATATCGCTTCTTGTGTTTGCGTTGTTGGCGGGTTTTGGTTTAGCGGCTTTTGTGGGGTCGGCGAGGCTTGCGCCATGTGCGGCCAGCGCGCGGGCAATTTGTCGCGCCAGCGCCAGTTGTATGCTGTTGGCATTCGCCAATCCGCCTGCCATATCGTCAGCTTGCGTATCGTTTGGTGTGTCGTTTGGCGCATGGGCACTCGCGCTCTTTTTCGGTGATTGATGCTCGATCGTAAAACTTAAATAGATGGCGCCGTTATCGGTGTACTCGGGTTGAATCGTAAGTGAAATTTTTGCGCCGCTTATTTTGCTGCCGATAATTACATCCTGGACACCATCGTCGGTACCATCGTGATTCTGGAAACCCACTTCGATCAGGTGGCGCAACAGCATCATCAGGCGCGCGCCGTCGCCGGTCAGGATTTCTGGCACGTCCTGTTCCACTCGCAATGTCATTTCGACACCATGCTCTTCCGCACGCGGCACCAGTATGTTTAATACACTCGCGATGCTTTCGCGCAAGTGAAATGGCGCTATTTCAAGCGCGATGGGATGCGCGTCTGCATCCGCCAGATCCACCAAGCTGGCAATAGCGCTGACCGCAGCATGGGCAGAGGCCTCCACCCGTCTGAAGTGCTCCAGCGCGCGGTCGGATAGTTCGGTTTGCCTGGCGTGATGAATCGCGCTAAAAGCGGCGTCGATGGTGGTGGCCAGGTCGGCGCGGATACGTTCAATAAATTGTAACTGCATGCGACTACGGTTAGCCAAGCCTTGGTTTGCAGGGTTGTCGACGCTCTTATTCGTGCCGTCATTAGCTTCCTCACCCGCAACGATGCCCGCTGTGATGTTAGCGGGTGTTTCGACGTGCTTAAACAGGTGTAGGCGGCCGGCCGAGCCGACTGCGGTGCCGACGGCCAAACCGGCGTCGGGCACCGCCGCAAAAACCGTGTGCGATATTTGTCTTTCGCCGAGCGACAGGGCAGTGACCAGCGGCACGTTTACGATCTGTGATGAATAGACCGGCCCAGCATTGCGCTCCACCACCATCGACGCGAGTTCAAACAAGCTCGCGCATGAAGTGGCTACCCACGACTGTGGCGCAACATCAATGGCGAACATCTCGCAGAATGCTGAATTCACCATTTCTATCGAGCCGTCCGCGGTTTCAACGACGCAACCATCGGTGATATTTTCAACCAGATCCAGTAGGTGAGTGCTTTGCAGATTGGCGGCAGCCTCGGCCGCTTTTTCGGCACGAGTGTCACGCAGAAACGCAGCAATTCGGGCGGTTTTTTTTGTTGCGCCGGAAAGCTGAATGTCGGTTGAATCGACGGCCTCATTTTCGGCAAGTACCGTCAGCGTCAGCTCTACCGCGCCCTGCTCGGCGGCACCTTTGGATTTTAGTTGCAGGGCGACTGTTGCCCTTGAGGCTTGACCGCTCACCAGCCGTTTGAGTGCCTGGTTGAATCGGACGCGGTCTTTGCTGTTGACCACTTCCGCAAAATCATAGGCAGACGCGGGCGAAAATTCGCGACCTGTCCACTGCGCCAGCGCGGGCGTCGCATAGGTGACCCTGCCGTCAAAATCCATTTCGAAGATCGGTTGGTTCAGGCTGGCAAGAATGTCCGGGTGCGGCATGAATTGAGCGTATCTTAAATTCTGAGTGGAAGACTAAACGGACGATCAATCAGACGTTGCGGCGAGCTTGAGTTGCGCCATCAGCCCTTGCAGATGTTCGGGTGTTGCGCTCGTCGCAGTACTCATTGGCGCAGAAGTTTCAGATGCGACGAGCAACGGAAACAGTGCCACCGCAATCTTTTTTCCAAGCTCCACACCCCATTGATCAAACGGATTGATGTTCCAGATCACGCCCTGCACAAATACTTTGTGTTCATACAGCGCAACCAGTGCACCGAGGTTGAAGGCATCAACGGTTGGCATTACCAGCATGGTGACGGGGCGACCGCCGGGATGCACCCGATGCATTGCTATTTTCCGCCGCTCAGCCTCATCGGCAATCGTTGATTCCAGTTCGGCAAAAATGGTTTTAAAAGACTTTCCCTGCCAAAACGCATCGGCCTGCGCAATGCCGTTGGCGAGAAGTTTTTCGTGGTGTTCTTTGAGCGCGCTCTCAGGGCGCGCGATCAATACAATATCGGCCGAAGATTTGTCGGTGCCCTGATGCAGCAATTGGTGGAATGAGTGCTGGCCGTTGGTACCCGCCTGGCCAAAAATAATCGGGCAGGTGTGGTAATCAACGCGGTTGCCGTCGAGGTCAACTGATTTGCCGGTGGATTCCATTTCCAGTTGTTGCAGATGATTGGGCAGTATCGAAAGCCGCTGCGCATAGGGCAGCACGACATGGGACCCCATGTGTTGAAAGTTGCGATTCCAGATGCCCACCAGCGCCAGCATGATCGGTAAATTTTCGGCGGCGCGCGCTTGCACAAAATGCTGGTCCATCGCTTCAGCGCCGCGCAGTAGCGCGGCAAAGCATTCAAACCCGCATGCCAACGCAATCGGCAGCCCGACGCTAGACCAAAGCGAAAATCGCCCACCCACCCAATCATTGAATTCGAAGATGTGCGTGGCCGGATAACCATGCTCGACCGCGAGTTTTGGCGCCGCAGTGACGGCGACAAAGTGTTTGGGGATGGCATCTGCTCCCAGATGAGCGGTCACCCAAGCAATGGCGGAACGCGCATTGGTCAGCGTTTCGTCAGTGGTGAACGTTTTGGACGTGACGGTGAAAAGCGTGGTGGCCGGATTGAGCGTGGCCAAGGTATCTTCAAGATGCGCGCCGTCTACATTCGATACAAAATGCACGCGCGGACCGTCGGCAAATTTTGTCAATGCGGAACAGATGAATTCCGGCCCGAGCAAGGAACCGCCGATGCCCAGATTCACCACATCGGTAAATTGCTGGTCTGATGCGCCGCGAATTTTTCCGCGGCGAATGGCGTCACTAAATGTTTTTACCCGATCAAGCTGAGCGCGAATTTGCGGGCGCACATCTGCGCCGTTTATCATCAACGGCACGTTTGCCGCCGCACCGGTCAGTGCGCGCAACGCCGTGTGGAGCGCGGGGCGATGCTCGGTGGTGTTCACATTTTCACCGGCGAACATGGCTGCGCGCTGAGTGAGAACCCCGCACTCGTCGACCAACGCCAGCAAGGCGTTCAACACTGCGGAGTCTATTGGTTGGCGGGAAAAATCAGCGTATAGACCGGCAGCGTGAACAGGCTTCAGCGCCGATACCGGTATCGATTTCACTTCAATCGTGGCAAGTTTTTTCCAAGCGGCGAGGGTGATGGGATTTGGCATTATTCGAAAGAACTATCGGCAAGAAGGGACTGGTCTGGTGGTATCAACGGGAACGGAAATTGCAAAATAAGCTGGAAGTGGGACGGTAAATCAATAACAACGTAAAGCATAGCTGAAATCCGCACTCCCCCAAATATTGCCCGACTTACGGCTAAAGCATCACTAAATTATCACGATGAATCAATTCCACTTCCGCGATGTAGCCGAGCGCCTGCTCAATTTCTGCCGTCGGCTTCTTCGCAATCCGTGCGGCCTCGGCCGACGAGTAATTGACCAGGCCCCGCGCTATTTCGTGACCGTCCGGTGCCACGCAGCTGACGACTTCGCCGCGTTCAAACGTTCCTTCAACGGCAGTGACTCCAACCGGCAACAGGCTTTTGTGATCGCGAATGAGCGCGCGTGTGGCACCTGCATCCAGCAGCAGGCGACCGCTGGTTTTGACGTGGCCTGCCATCCAGGTTTTTTTGGCCTGCAGCGATAGGGATTCCGTGCTGAGTCGCGTGCCTATTGCTTCGCCGTTCATGAGCCGCACCAAAACGTCTCCCTCTCGACCGTGTGCAATCACCGTGGAAGCGCCTGACAGGGCGGCTTTTTTTGCGGCGAGTACTTTCGTCAACATGCCGCCGCGACCCAGTGCGGAGCCCGCGCCGCCCGCCATTTGTTCGAGCGCGGCATCACCTGCCTTAGCGTTGGTAATCAGCGTGGCGCTTGGGTCCTTGCGCGGGTCTGCCCTGAACAAGCCTTGTTGATCGGTAAGAATGATGAGTTCGTCGCCATCAATTAAATTGGTGACAAGTGCGGCCAAGGTATCGTTGTCGCCGAATTTGATTTCATCGGTGACGACGGTATCGTTCTCGTTGATGATCGGGATGATGTTGAGATCGAGCAACGTGGTCAGCGTGGAACGGGCATTTAAATAGCGTTTGCGATCCGCCAAATCATCGTGGGTGAGCAGTACTTGCGCGGTGCCGAGCGCGTGTTCGCGAAATGCCGATTCGTAGACCTGCACCAGTCCCATTTGGCCCACGGCAGCAGCGGCTTGCAGGCGATTTACTTCATGTGGACGCGTAGTCCAGCCAAGCCGTTTCATGCCTTCTGCAATCGCCCCGCTCGACACCAAAATCACCTCATGGCCAGCGCGGGAAAGTGCCGCAATTTGCCGGACCCATTCACGGATCAGGGCATGATCTACACCCGCACCGTGATTGGTGATGAGGGTTGAGCCGATTTTGAT
>JBBRZG010000090.1:0-16010 GCA_038236905.1 Burkholderiales bacterium | reverse complement strand
GCGACCAAATAGATGAGCACTTTAGTAAGAGGCGGGTGAAATAGTTTTTTGTGTCCTGACTTACCTAGGCGATTGCTTTAGATTGAAACCCCAGCATTGGCGAGCATCTCAGCACATAATCGTGCCAAAACGCGCGTCTATTTTGGTTTTTCATTTTTGAATCGATAGTTTACTCAACTCGAATGATGCTTTATCGCGGTTGAGCATAGCGACTCAGGAGCCTAATGCATGGCATACCAGGCAATAAAAACCGCGCCCAACGACGGAAGACATTTTTCATGCCCGACTTATATTGACGTCGACGAATTTGCTCGTGCGCAGAACTAAGCGGACTTAAAGGGATTGAGGCGATAGCGCGCGGTCTCACCATAAGTTTATAGAAGTAGACGTATTTAGATAATCGTCATAAACAAAGCGTCGTAGGTTGGGCAAGTTTGATCTGCCCAACGTCGGTAATGAATTTGCCATCCGTGTTAAGCAAACGAAAAACCTGTTTACCCAACCTACCGCTAGGCGCAGTTAAGTGTCGGCTAGAAGGGTGTTCGGAAATAGCTGCGAACTGAATCTGGTGCCTTCCAACATCGACGTTAACCAATGCAAAAAAACGCACCCATGCTCAAACAATCCTTGATCGCACTAACCGCTGCCGCAACAATCACCTTCCCCGCACTTGCGAGGGCTCCGCATGAGATGGGTTGTGACGCTGTCAAGACTACATTGGAAGGCATTGAGTGCCGCACCAAACAGATTAATGTAGCGGATGCCAAGCTGAAGCGTTACCTTGATGCGGCTACTTTGCGGGCAAGAGAGTTCAATCTGGGTGCAGACCAGATTGAGCGCGAGCAAGCGCTCTGGGCAAAGTACAAAGAACAACATTGCGGAAATGTTTACAGCGTCTGGCAAGAAGGAACCATCCGCAACGAAATGTATGCCCAATGCAGCTTACGATTAACACGGCAAAGAACATACGATGTTTGGGCAGCGTACCTGACTTTCGTAGACTCAACGCCGCCGGTACTGCCAGATCCCTTGAAGTGAACGGCAGGCTTGAATAACCCATAAAAGACGTAAGCAGCATAGGCTGGCCATCACGGCTCCCATCCCTTGATCAGGGTACTGCAATCCCACAATCTTGACGGTAAACTTTATTGGTAACAGAATGTATTGGCATGCGCTAGCAACGTAAGTGCTACACCGCGTGTCGCCATGCAACATACCGCAACAGCACTGGTTTGTTTCTGAAGCTGTATCCAAAATCCAATAGTTGTCACGTAGCAACGGTTTACATCCATCAACGTTATCGAAAAGGGGAGAGCTAATGTTATCCAAGTTAAATTTGCGCGGAACACCCAGTCGTCTGGCGGCACTTATGGCGCTCGCCGTGAGCGCGGCTGTCATGTCGGCTGACCATGCGGAATCACCCGGAACTGATGCTGATCCAGCGGCAGATTTGGCTGATGTCTTTATTTTCCCTTCCCCTGAAAACGCGACCCGAACCGTAGGTGCTATGACCTTTGGCGGTCGTCCGGCGCCTCGTTCACGTATCGATGGTTCATTCTATTGTGATCCGAACGTGCTCTACACCATGCACATTGATCGCGCGGATGCCGCCGGGAATTTTGATAATGTCGCCGATGTTGAAATTATGGCGAAACTTGGCAAGCGGCCAGATGGTACCTGTGGATTGCAGCTCGAAAACGTTCCTGGCGGGGGTGGTACTTTTTCTGGCCCCGCAGAAGAAGTGTTTACGTCACCGAACGGTTTGAAAGCCTTTGCCGGACTGCGCAATGATCCGTTCTTTTTTGATGCAGAAGGCTTTTCCGCGCTGGTCGCGTCATTTGCTGCGCCTGGCCAGAACGGCGACCTCGTCGGCGCATTCCGATTGGGTGGCGGTGCGCCAAGACGCGACTCGTTTGCCCTTCGCAACGTCTCCTCAATTGTCTTCGAAATGAGCAATGATGTTTTGGCACCGGCAGTCGCGGGTGTCAGGCCGAAAGTGCGCATCTGGGCAACGACGGGTCGGGTGGCATCATGAGAGCTATTCATGGTTTGACCTCAAAGTGCATGCTGTCCTGCGCTGTTGCCTCTGCGCTGGTCGCCTTGGGCGGATGTTCGGGCGGTAGCGGCTTTAACGACGCGCCGAAATTTGCTTTCAATCCGGCAACCAAAGACCGTTACGTGCGTGTTGACCGTACCGGCGAGCCCGCCCTAGCCACCGCGTTGCTGTCGCGCGATATCGCCATCACACCCACCGGGCCGAGCGGCGGGCTGCTTAATCCGGGCAACACCGCCAATGGTTTCAACGACCAGCGTGATGCGCTTAATCGTGGCGATCCTGCCAACGACGCGCGCGACTTCGCGGGGCTATTGACGGTCGGGCCGCAGTCAAATTCACTGCGAAACATCCACTTCAAGCTCGGTCCGATATTGCGAACGCTAGGTCTGACGCCGTGCTCCACCGAGACAGTGACGCCGCCTGGCACCAACGCCAATGTCGATATTTCCACCTGTGTGGCTCAGGCCGCACCGGTCATCTTGCCGGATGTGATCACCTATAACCTGAATGCGCCAGCGGGCTGGCCGAATGGTCGAGGTTTTGATGATCCGGTTGTTGACCGTCTGCTCTCGGCTGCGCTGTTGCGAATCTCTGGTACATCGCCACCGCACAATATCAACACACTGGTAGGCGTTATTAACCCGCCTCGCGATGAAACGGGACTGGCGTCACCGACAACATTCCCATATATGCGCGCGTTTTATCCATGATCCAGCCACGATTCAGGCCCGGCATTTTGTCGGGCTTGTTGATGGTTTGTCTGGTAGGTGGGTGCGGCAGGTCAAATACGGCCGCTCCACCCGCCGCCGCGCAGTCCAAGGAAGCAGCCAAACCTGCCTACGCGGCCGAAGTCACAAAGCTAAACGAGGCGATTGAGCGCGGCCTTGGCCTGAAAGCAAGTCAACCCGACAACAACCTCATTCAGCTTGAAGTCGTATCGCTCTACCAAGAGCGCGCACGGCTGACCGGTAGCTATGATGACTACGCCAAAGCGGAGACGCTGTTGGCGAGTCTATCCAGCGGATCAAAATTGCCCGTGAACCAATGTATGGCGCGGGCACGTTTGCACTACACCTTGCACCGCTTGGCGCAAGCCAGTGCCATGCTCGATAGCTGCGCCGCTATCGCCGAGCCAAGCGAGTTGGCCGCCCTGCGCGCAGACATTGCTTTGTATACCGGTCGCTACCGCGATGCCGAGCGGACCTATCGCGGCTTGGTGAACGATGTGGGCATCACGCCACATTATGTGCGACTGGGTCTGCTTAAGAAATGGGTTGGCGGACCCGGCGAAGCTGCCGCGTTTCTGGAAGCCGCAGAAAGACGCTATCACGGCAGCTCGCCGACCATGCGCGCGTGGCTCAAGCTGCAACGGGGCTTGGTCGCGTTGGATCGCGGGCGATTCGACGAAGCGCTGGCCATGTACCGCCTCGCCGAAGACGAGATGCAGGGTTGGTGGCTGATTGACGAGCATATCGCGGAAGTTCAATTGCTCACCGGCAACACAGCCGAGGCAAAGCGAATTTATGAAAGCGTAATAGAGCGCACCGGCAGCCCCGAATTTATGGATGCCTTGGCGGCGATCGAGCAACAGCAGGGCCATGGCGCGGAGGCCACTAAATTGATGGCGCGCGCGCGCGGCATTTACACGGAACGCATGCGTTTGTTTCCCGAAGCCGCCGCCGGCCATGCACTTGATCATTTTCTGAAAGACCAGGCCGACGTCGTACAGGCGTTGACGCTGGCCCAGAAAAATTATGAGACGCGTCCCTATGGTGAGTCTGCCATCGGCCTCGCCAAAGCGTGGATCATGTCTGGCAAGCCGGAGCGGGCCAAACCATTGATCGAGGCTCAGCTGGCTAACGGTTGGGACACCGCGCAAGCGTGGTGGATGCTCTCAGAAGTTCAGCAGCAACTACATGGCGATGCGCAAGCGGCAAGCGCGCGCGCAGAAGCGCTCCGCAGAAATCCACAAAGCGAGAAAATGTACGCCCACACTGAAGGTACGAACGGGGCGGCGCAGACGATTCGAGTCTCGGATAAACGGTGATGCGAGCGCCTCGGCGGCCGGCATTGATTGCGAAACTGGGAAAAAATGTCACGTGCGTAAAATAGGGTGATCTTTGTTGACTTGAATAGCGAAAACTTAAACTAAACCCCAGTATCGGCGGGCTTCGCAGCACATAACCCTGCTGAAACGCCCGTCGATACTGGGGTTTCATTTTTTAATCGAGAGTTTACTGATGGCGAATTCGCACGGTAGCCCAGTCGAGCGCAGCGACTCCGGTGCCGTTTGCGTAGAATACGAACGAATAAATAGCAGAAGCGAGTGGCGCTAGAGTCTACGACTCCAAAGCTGGATTGAGGCCAACAATTTGGCCTACTCTGCTCCCCGATTACGACACAATACTGTGATTGCAAGGTCTGTGGTTCGACCGTAATCTTGTGTTTTTAACGGGGTGCAAAGTAATTGCCGTAATTTCAACATTCAAGCCAAACTTTTAATGAACCCACCCGAATGGATATAACGGTTTTTATGAAAAATACCAGCGGCAATTTTCACTGCAAGCCGCAGACTCTAACGCGTGCTCGTTTCAAAGCAGTCGCGAGCGTTAATTTCATGCGGCTAATCTGCTACGCCGTATTCATATTTGCAGGGTTACAAGTGACCGCCTGTTCAACTGTCGAAATTCGATCGGAGAATATTTTCCGCGACCTGATTGTGAAGCGATTGGCCGCTCACAGCGCGGGCAACGCGGCAGCCTACAGAGCATTGTTGGACGAAGCCTTTGTTCATACAGACGATACTGGCCGCCGACGTACTTTACAAGAGATGGAGACGTTCAATAGCGCGCCAACTGGATCAACGTGGACAGTCGGCACCCTTCACATGCGTGACATCGGCAAAGATTTAGTCGTCGTCGAGTGCGAGGTCGCCGAGCACATACGTTTTGGGTCGCGCGTTCTCAACATGCCTCTACAAGAAACTGATGTGTTCTTGTTTAAAAATGGCCGTTGGGTGTTTCTATCGCATGCTGAAACGCATAAGCTTGATTCCCCGTCCCCTATCAGTGTCGAAGCCGAGGTTCTGGAAGACTATGTCGGCCAATATGAATGGTGGCCGGGATTTGTCGACACGGTGACCCGTCAAAACGATAAGCTTTATATTCGTTCGAACGGCGATGACAAAGACGTTAGATTATTGGCGGCAACTCGTGAAGCGTTTTTTATTGAAGGTGACCCGGCGATAGTGGTTTTCGTACGTGATGTGCGAGGCAAAGTGACAGGTGAGATTATTCATTTCCCTGACGGAAAGACTGTGCGCGCGCGCAGAATCGAGGGTCTCGAAAGTAAATGATCGTGTATCTCGAACATGCATGTGGAATTGCGGTTTGAAAGTAAATCCGCCACCCGTCTGTTCTTGGGCTGCAGATTAGGCAGGTTTCGCGACATGACCTTGTGCCAGATGCCCAACATCGGTCATGAATTTGCCACCAATGTTGGGCAAACGAAGATGCAGATTCCCCACACTACCAACGCGCAAAGCTGTCAGACTCGCATGATGAAAATTGATTTCGCGCCCGCTGCGAATACGCCCACTCCCCACTTTGTGCTTTGGGATCTTGGATCCCGGCCGTTCTACTTACTCGCCAGCATTTTCGCGGCGATTTCCGTTCCGCTCTGGGTGTGTCAATACACGGGCTTTTTGCCGACCGCTTATGCGCCGAGTATGGTCTGGCACGGGCATGAAATGCTGTTTGGTTACACGCTTGCGGTGATCACTGGTTTTTTGTTCACCGCCGTGCGCAGCTGGACCGGGCAGCCCAAGCCCACTGTTCGCGTACTCGCGGCCTACGCGCTGCTGTGGTGGCTGGCCGCGTACTGGTGCAGACACCTTTTGAAATGACCGCCGCATTGGTGAACGCGGCGTTTCCGGTCGCCATCGGCATTGCGATCCCGATGCTGCATAGCGGCAACCGCCGCAATTACTTCTTTGTGCCGCAGCTATTGCTGCTCGGCGCAGCAGCCTTGTCGCTGCATCTGTCACATATGGGCATGGTCGCTTGGCCCGAGCTCGCAAGCGTGCAGGTCGGGCTCGACCTAGTGCTGTTCGTGATTGCCGCGATCAGCGGACGGGTGTTGCCCATGTTCACCAATAACGGCATGTCCGGTGCCCATGCCACGAGCAAACCGCTCCTTGAAAAGCTGGCGTTGGCAAGCGTGCGGCTCCTGCTGGCCGCCGACTTATTGCAGGCGCCCGCCGTTGTGATTGCGGTCGTGGCGGCGCTGGCGGCTTGCGCGCACGCCTCGCGCCTCGCATTGTGGCGGCCGTGGCGCGTCTTGAGGGCACTGCTGGTGTGGATCCTGCATGCCGCGTACGGCTGGATCGTTATCTATCTGCTGATGCGTGCACTGGCTGCATGGGGTCTGATGGCCGAAACGCTTTCAATACACGCCCTTACTATCGGTGCCATTGGCGGCATGACGATTGGCATGATGACGCACACGGCGCGCGGTCACACCGGTCGCATCCTCAAGGCGGATGGATTTGAAGTCTCGTGCTTCACGCTGATCCAACTCGCGACCGTGAGCCGCGTGCTGGGCGGATTGTTTCTATCCCGTTTCTATATGGCGACGGTTGTGATGTCCAGTCTTTGCTGGTCGCTCGTGTTCGCGATTTACGCCATTCGCTACTGGCCGATCCTGTCGATGTCGCGCGTCGACGGCAAGCCCGGCTAACGGCGCCTTCGCGGGAGAGTATCTATGGCCATACATCATGCGGCGTCGGGAGAAATGATCGATGTACGCCCCATTGCGGGTAAGATTGAGAGCGCTCTGTCACGGGCGCTCTACCTATCGACGCACCTAGAGGTGTTCCGCATGTTCTTGGAGGCGGGCAAAGTCATTCCCGAGCATAAAGTAGCAGGCGAGCTTACCGTGCAATGTTTGGAGGGCAGCGTCGAATTTTCCGTGGAAGGCGTCACCCGGGTAATGTGGCCGGGCGACTTGATTTGCGTCGCGGGCGGCGCAGCGCACGCGCTGAAGGGCTTGGAGGATGGCTCGGTACTGGTAACGCTGTTGTTGCACCCGCCTGAAGAAAAAATGGGGGGTTAGAGTCGAATAGTTTTGAGGAGCGCTTAGATAAGCGCCGTAAGTTGGGCACGTTTTGCGGGGTGGCCTTGGGCCCGCTGCCCAACATAGATCATAAATTTGCTACCAATGTTGGGTAAACGAAGATGCTGTTTAACTTACACAACGCTCGGTAAAAGGAAGCCGGGTGGTGTCAGCCTACTTTTATAGCGGTGAATGTTTAAAAAATAATTGCCGTAAATCCCCTACTCAAGCTACTCTTTCAACGGAGTCATCCGAACAGCTGAGGCGATTTTACGAAAGATAAATGCCGCTGCTCCCTATGTCTACCGCATCGCCTCCGATACACATAACGTCAGACCAGAAACCAGACAATGACGATGAAGCCGAGACTCGAACACGCTAATCTGTCCGTCCATGACATCGATGCGATTATGCGTTTTCTGCAGGTGGCGTTTCCTGAATTTCGCATTCGCCAAGATAGGACGGAGCCTGGCGGCATGCGCTGGGTGCACGTGGGCACCGACGATACTTTTATCGCGCTCAATCAAGCGAAAGCCCAGCTTGGCGTCACGCCGAAGGGCTCGCCTTTAAATCATCTCGCCTATGAAGTCGCGGATATCGAAATAGTGCGCACGCGACTCACAGATGCGGGCTACCGCGAGAATACGCGGGTGCCGAACGCGCATCCGTACCGCAAACGCCTGTACTTCTACGACCCCGAGGAAAACGAATGGGAATTTGTCCAGTACCTGTCGAGCGATGCGGCCGAGCGGAACGATTACACGTTGCCCGAAAAATGACGCGAAATCGGCGCTAAACCCGCGCTGTAAGCGAGCGCGCAGACATGCGCCAATCAGCTTCAACGTTAGGAATCAGATGAACCTTTTCTGGGAAACACGAAAGTTAACGCAGGCGCGTGAGGATCATCTCACTTGCTTCATTGCCGCGGCGCTCAAAACGGACGTTGCGTTCGCTGCGGCTTATACGGGGTTAGTTCTGCCCTGCTTTGCGCTCGGCGGTAAACTGCCGCGCATTGTAGATGTTGATACTCAAGTGTCGTTCGTTTACGAACGTTGTCGACCCGACATGATGTTGATGCTGGAAGATGGTCGGCGCGTTATCTGTGAGCACAAAGTCGACTCGCCTGAGACAATCCAAATGACAATGGAAGGCGACAAGCTGCAACAACTTGAGCGTTATTTGGCACTGCCCGGAATTGCTGGGCTTATTTATTTCAGAAGTGCACCCGCAACAGTCGGGAAGGAGATTCTGGATCACCCGCTTTATATAAGCCCACAGGACGCGCCACATTTTCAATGGCGTGACTTGCATGCCCCGCTAGCGTCTTCCGCAAGCCCGCTGTGCCAGTGGCTTAAGCAAGGATTTGATCGGCTGGGATTTACACCCCCAGTTGCGCATATCGGTGAACTCTGGCCAGATGAAAGCGAGGTGGTCAAACAAAACCAGAGCAATTTCGGCAAGCTTTGGCAGGCAACGCGCGGGCGATTGTCTGATGTTTACAGAATCAGCGCCGCTCGCCGTTGCGAGTTGTATCTTTATCCTTTACGTCAGGCGCTAATCAGCTGGGCCTACATCTCTCCGCTAGCCCAAAGTGGCAGTCTACTTCGAATTCGATTAGACACTAGCGAAGCGGCGCTAGCCGCTGTCCAGCAACGCGTGGATACGGTGATAGAGCAGCTGCCTGTGCGGCCAGAAGTTAAAGTTTGTCAGCTGCCCAACGGTCGCGCCTACCTAGAGTTATCGCCCCTTCAGCTACTTTTGGGGACTGGGACGTCAGCGGCCGAGCACGAGGCGCGCTTGTTTGCGCAAGTGCAGCCTGTACTGAACGCGGTGTGCAATGATGCCGAGAGCCACAGTTGGTCAAGTTTGAAGATGGACGTGTCGGGGCTGCTGCTCGACCTTGATGATAAATTTGAGGATATCGTTGTCCAAACGAAAGACTTTTTGCACAACGAAGAACATAAATCGCACTCGCTCGCTAAAATGAGGAAACAACACCATGTCTAGCGCAACGCCATTGCCCGAAAAAGAATTGTTCCAATCAACGTTCGACTGGTTCCTTGGTCATGTTGAATCCCTTGCGCTCGATCCAATATCATGTTACGAAAGTCAGGGGAACTACAACGTTGCACACGAACTTTGGTACTTCATTCGCAAGGATCAATTGGCGAATGTGTCGAGCGAAAGACTTTCTACTCACCAGTGGGCTGCGGTGGAGGATCTTTGTCGAAGCGTCGCGAACGTCCCAGAATTCGCGCGACGCTGGACCACGTTGGCGTCTGAATCTCTTGAAAACATGGAAAACGAAGCATGGGTATCCGGTCGAGCAAAAGCGCGACACTTATTGACGATATTGTCGTCAGGCACAGCGGAGTTGGATCACGACGTATCAGAAAGTCCGCCATAGAATTCCTGCGTACTGCCGCAAAAGACCAACGACGTAAGTGAGGGACGTTTTGCGGGGTGGTCTTGGGCCAGTTGACCAGTATAAGAGACAAATTTGCCTCTTATACTGGGCAAATATAAATGCTGCTAACCCAAACCATAGAATATGGAAATGACACCTGAGATTTCTCTTTTATTGTCCGAGTTCACGACCCGTGGTGTAGCGTCGTGGTTGTTTCTGATATTCGTCGGAGTAAAGGTTTTATCCACGGTCATAGGATTAATTCAGACTAAGAGAGAAGGCCTTCAGCCAATTGTTTGGTGGATCAGCAAACTCTCCGCTTTGGCAGTTGCAATCAGCGCGTTTGCGCTCGCATATTTTGCAGGTGATCGGGTTGCGCAGTTGGTTTTCGGCACTTTGTTTCTATTCGCATCAATTGTTATTCTCAGCTTAGCGTTGCGCCGTAATGCGGTAATCAAGCAAACTAATTGATCGCGTGACCGAATTGGCGGTACTGCTTTTGACGAGACCCATTTACTTCAATTCCCAATTGTTTCTGTCGCGAAGGCGGTATAAATAACGTTAGGTCATTATGAATCGCGCGTCATCTCATTTGAAGTTTTGGGCCTCAGTCCCAGCGCTCTCAATAGGCGCAGTTGGCGGCGTGTTATTGCTCATCACCCTACGGGGGGATTATCTGAATGGGATTGGAGCGCAGCCGCAAGTCACACCTCAAATTGCATATTTGTTTTCGCCAATAATTTGCGCTGCTGTCCTTCTAGTTGCTATTCCACTTGAAGCAGCCTTACGTCGCTTTAGCTGTGCGCCGGAAACACTTCTGCAGCAGATAGCCGTTGGTGCTGTTCACGCCACATCAATTTCTTGGTGGGCTTTTCCCTTGCATTGGTATCTGGTATTCGTTGCAAACCCCATCGTGTTGCGCTGGACATTAGGGATAATATTTCGCTCAAAAGGCGACCAGCCTGAATCGTTAGACGACAGAGTTTGAGATTTCGCCTTCATGGAACTATTCGACCCCATCAAAAACGTAGAAAACGCTAGCGCGATCTTGGATAGAGGCGAGTGGCCGAATTTCCATGATGCGATCGTTTATTCGCTTAATTTCTGGCGAGGCGACATGCGACCTGATGACGACATTTGGATTGCGCCAACGATTGATGCCAGCTTTGAATTGGATGCGCTTCAGGAGCCCTATGTCGTTGATATCCGTTTCCACAGCTGTGACCAAATTCGTATGGCTCATTTTGACCATAACAATGATATCTACGCTTTGTCTTTCGCATTCGTGGCCCGCGGTTTTTTTACTGATGGCATCACGCCGCTTCCGCCGTACATTAGTGTCATCTTCGAACAGGGCTCCGATCAAGACCCATCGCTTACATTCAAATGTTTCCGCGTCGAAGTGATTGGGCGTCGTGATGTTTCAAGCCCACCATGCCGTTAGCGGGTTGCCTGCCTAAATCGGCGCGCGTGCTGACCTTTTTGCAGAGAACAAACGAAGCTAGTTCTTTCAACATCGTTCTTTTATTTTTTTGTTCGCACGATTTGTTGAGATTTCTCGTTTTTGGCTTGATGGAATGACGTGATATAAATTGTGATCCAGATAAGCTAAAAACTAAAACCCTAGTATCGGCGGACATCACAGCACATAACTATGCCGAAACACCCGCCAATATTAGGGTTTCATTTTTCAAATCAAAAATTTATCCGCTTATCATCATTTCTTAACGTTAAGCGTCCGCTGCAAAAACGCGATGGTCTTGGGCCACGCATCGGCCTGCGCATGCGCATTGCCCATCGGCGTGCCGCCGCCTTTCATGGGGCCTACATCGTATTGGGTGGTGGGGTCGTAGCCGGTGGCGCTGAGGTAATGTCCGGCATCGGAATAAATCAGGGATACGGTTTCCAGATTGGCGCTGGCGCGTCGTTCGGCGATGTTGTGCGCCATCATCGCGGAGTTCCATACTTGGTCGTCTTGTCCGGCGACGAGCATGAGCGGTGCTTTAATGCGCTCGACTGGGATCCGCGCCGCAACCGCCGCCGCGGGATTTGCAGCGCGGCCTTTGTCCTGAGGACGGCGGATGCGGATGTCCTCGCCGGTTTGAAAACCCATAAATTCTTGCGCAAAATCTTTATACGGTACGAATGGAAACGGTTTGCCATTGAACGCGAAGGATGCATGTTTGCCCGGCTCTACTTTGTCGCCCCAGCCTTCCCACACTACATCGGTCGGCACGACCGCGACCACCGACGTGACCCACGGCAGGTGCACGCCGGCCAGCAGCGCAAATTCTGCGCCTTTCGAGGTGCCGTGAATCGCGATTTGCTTGGCGTCCACGTCGGCGTTCGCGACCTCGCGCGCTTGCAACCAAGCACGGGCTTCGTTTAGACGTTCGATGGGAATATCGGCAAACGCAGCAGGCAGTGCAGGCAGCTCAGCTTTTTGACTCGGCCATTCTGGCGGCGAATAGTAGGGCAGCGCAAGGACCGCAAAGCCATACGAGGCAAGCTGGGCCGCGCCGCGCGTGACCATCGAGCCACCCTCTGAGCCGCCCAATAAGATAATGGCAGGTCGCTTGGTTTTAACACCGCTGGCGTTAGTTTGAATGGCAAATACGGCACCGGGAAACTTCGCGATTGGTTCGGTTTTCACGTCCGGTGATTCTTTTATGAAGGTGATAACCGTTTCCGCAACCACCTTGTCACCGTTGAGGCTGCGCGCCTGCAAACGGGTTTCCAAGAGCTTGCGGTCGGGCGAAACATCGCCTGCCCCCGACGCTGCAACCGGCTTCATTGACCAGAACAAGCCGCGTGCATCCGCCCGCTTGGCGCTTCCCCCGTAGCTGCCACGTTTAGGGTTGGCGCGCGCCAGATCGAGTGTTCCGTCTGCGCCCACCGCAAAGGTCGCTTCGGCGCGATATAACGCGCGCTTTTCGCTACCCCATTCGGTCATGACCCGTTCCGCCGTGATTTTGACGTCTTCATTCGCACTCAATCCTGACAGCAAAATGGCGACGGGCTCACCGAGTAAAACGGGATTGGCGGGAGTGATGGTGAATTGTTGTGCTGTTGCGGGTGCTGAGGTGAGTGCGACAGATAAAGCCACTAAAGAACCTGCCAGAGACAGACTCAATTTAAGCGATGCGTTTTTCATCAGTTATCTCCAAAAAAGTTGTGGGACAAATCAACTCAACGAAGATTATTGAATAGGCCACGGGCTGGCTTTGGGTTTGTGATGAGTGGTTATTGCGCGGCGCGAATTGGGGGAATGAGGGGACGAATGGAGCTGGATTTTTTGCTTTGCTGGCGGCGGAGGCGCGCCTTTGTCCTACAACATCGTCAGTCAGCGCCGACAAGCCCGCCGACCTACATTTCGTAAACTAAGGTCGTAGAAGAATCAACTATCGACTGAATTACAAGTCGGCACACCCGCGATAAGTTCAGCGCAGTAGCAGTATCGAGCGCCGCAATGATTTAATGCTCACGAAATTTCGAATAATCCTGGAGATGAATATGAACTGGAAACTAAAAGCCGCATTGAGCTTGGCAACACTCACGCTCACCACAACCGCAATGGCGCAAATCACCTTCTATGAAAATGAAGGCTTCCGTGGCCGTGCATTTTCTACCAGCCAGCAAGTTCAGAACTTTGGCAACAGAGGTTTTAACGATCGTGCCTCGTCGGTCATCGTTGATCGCGGTCGCTGGGAAGTTTGTACCGATGCCCGCTTCGAAGGTAATTGTGTGGTGCTGCGCAAAGGCAGCTACGACTCGTTGAGCGGTTTGGGGCTCAATGACCGAATCTCGTCGGTGCGTCCCGCGAATAGAAATGCGCGTTACGACAACGACCCGGTGCCATTAGCTTCTCCTAATTACGAATATTATCGTCGCCCGAACGAGCGTGTTTCTGAAGCCGTCGTCACCTCTGTGCATGCAGTGATGGGACCGCCTGAGCAGCGCTGCTGGGTCGAGCGCGAGCAAGTTTCCGATAATAGCAACAACGGCAATAATATCGGCGGCACGGTGGTTGGCGCGATTCTGGGCGGCGTGCTGGGCCATCAGGTTGGCGGCGGACGCGGCCGGGATGTAGCCACAGCCGTAGGCGCGATTGCGGGTGGCGCGGTCGGTAACAACATTAGCAGTAACAATAACAACGGCAACACCTACGATCGCAATGTGCAGCGTTGCCGCGAAACCGCGAGTGGACGCCCCGCTTATTGGGACGTAACCTACAACTACCGCGGCAGCGAGCATTATGTGCAGATGGCGTCCCCACCGGGACGCACAATTGTGGTCAACGCGAACGGCGTACCACGCCAGTAAATGCTTTCACGCAAGCCGTAAAAAAGCCCGGTCAACCGGGCTTTTTTATTTTGCGTGATTGATGAGCGGTCACCAAACCCGGCAAGGCTTGGCGGCGACCATTGGCTGCCCCGGTTTGCATGAAAACGCCTTTGCGAAATCGGGCATATTCACCACTAAACCATTGACGCGATACTTGCCCGGTGAGTGAGGATCGGTTAGTGCCTTGACCCGCAGATTTTCAGGGCGGTCAATTTCGCAGGCCCATTGTGCATTGCCGACAAAAAAGCGCTGCTCGGGCGTCATGCCGTCGCGCGATTCTGCGGGCACTTTGGCGATCTCGGTTTTCCACGCCATCCAGCCCAGAATCAATCCACCGAGGTCGGCCACGTCTTCGCCCAGCGTCAATTTGCTATTGATTTTGATGTCGTCAACGATCGTGTATTTCGCATACTGGTCGACGATGCATTGGGTACGATCATTAAATTCTTTCGCGTCTTTCTTGGTCCACCAGTCTTTCAGATTTCCTTTTGAATCAAACTGGCGGCCCTCATCATCAAAGCCGTGCGTCAATTCATGGCCGATGGTGCCGCCGGTGTTGCCGTAGTTGGGCGCGTCATCCATTTTGGGGTCGTACAACGGCGGCTGCAAAATACCCGCCGGGAAATTGATGTCGTTCATCTGTGCGTTGTAATAAGCGTTTACGGTCGGTGGCGTCATGCCCCATTCCGCGCGGTCCAGCGGCTTGCCGATTTTGGCCAGCTGGCGGCGCGATTCAAACTTATTACCGCGCTCCACATTACCCAGAAAATCATCGCGCTTCACATCAAACGCACTGTAGTCGCGCCACCTGTCGGGATAGCCGATTTTATTCACGACCGAACGCAGTTTTTCCTGCGCTTTGGCTTTGGTGGCGGCGCTCATCCAGGTCAGCGATTTGATATCGGCTGCCATCGCGGTCTCAATCTGTTGGGTCATGCGCAGAGTTTTTTCTTTCAGCGCCGGGCTGAACGCGCGACTTACAAATTCCTGACCCAGCGCTTCGCCGAGCTGGCCATCGACCAACGCTACGCAACGTTTCCAGCGCGGCTTTTGCTCAGGCACGCCGCGCAGTGTTTTGCTGAAGAATGCAAAATTTTCATTCACGAATGCGCTCGATAGATACGGCGACATCGAACGCGCGACATGCCAGCGAAGGTAGGTTTTGATGTCATCTAAGCTCAGCGCTTTTAGCTGTTGGTTGAACGCTTTATAAAACTTAGGCTCCGTGACGTTGAAGGTGTTTAGATTTTTGAGCCCTGCCGATGTCAGGTAGGCGCCCCAATCAAAACCCGGTGTGAGCGATTGCAGGCCTTTGGCATTCATTTTGTGGAACAGCTTGTACGGGTCGCGTTTGTCGACGCGGGTGAGCGTCGCCTTGGCCAGCGAAGTCTCAATCGCCATGACTCGTTCAGCCGATTTCTTGGAGGTCTCCGCGTTGTCCCCCAAGAGCATAAACATCTGCGCGACGTGTGCTAAATACTGGTCGCGAATCGTTTTCGATTTGGCGTCATCTTTCATGTAGTAATCGCGATCTGGCAAGCCGAGTCCGCCCGAACTTGCAAACGCAATCACGCGTGATGAATCGGCAAAATCCTGGTTCGATCCAAAGCCGAAAAACAGCCCGTCGTCGGCGGTGACCAAATGCAGGCTGGCCAGCAGCTTCGGCAATTCCGCCTTGGATTGCATGCCATTGATCTGCGTGAAATACGGTTGCAGGGGGCTTGCAGCGCGCTTCTCCACGCTGGCCTCATCCATGCAGGCCGCAAAATAATCGCCGGTTTTTTGCTGCGCCGGGGCGCGCGATGCCGTCGCGGTACCCGCTGAATTCGCGGCTAGGCTTTCCAAGATGCCCCACAAAAAACGTTGGTTGTCTTCTGCCAATTTCCGATAAACATCCCACTTCGCCTGATCTGCCGGAATTGGATTATTTTTTATCCAACCGCCACAGCTGTACTGATAAAAATCCACGCAGGGGTCTGCTGTTTTGTCCATCGCGGTGACGTCCAGACCGGGTGTGTAGGGCAGCGCGGTGAGCGGTTTGTCGGCAGGGCTGGCAATAGGCTTCGCGATAGGCGCGCTGGCAGGCGCTGC
>JBBRZG010000089.1:0-16148 GCA_038236905.1 Burkholderiales bacterium | reverse complement strand
CTGCCGTCAGCGTGGTCTTGCCGTGATCAACGTGACCAATCGTGCCGACGTTCACGTGCGGCTTGGTGCGCTCAAATTTGCCTTTTGCCATTACTGTTCCTCGTTAAATTCAGATATTAACAATGGGAGATACTGATCTTTTTCGTTTTTCGGTTTTATCCAAACCTAAAAATCGTCTGGCTTCGCCAGAGATTTTTATCTCGCTGAGCTGGAAAAAAGTAGATTTTCACTTTTTTCCAAATTCATTGGTGCTCTTGACGCGGATTGAACGCGTGGCCTCTCCCTTACCAAGGGAGTGCTCTACCACTGAGCTACAAGAGCGAAGCGGCCGTAATTTAGGAATGAATTGCGGCGTTACCCAACCTCTTGTGTATAAACGCATACAACGCTGGGTCAAGCGATTTGCACTTCATTCCCAAAAAGCGCCCGGACTGCAAAAACTTAAGGCTTGGAGCGGGTGAACGGAATCGAACCGTCGTCATAAGCTTGGAAGGCTTCTGCTCTACCATTGAGCTACACCCGCAAATTCGAAACTTTTCACCTGACTACAATTGATTCTCAAGCGACTACAAAATCTTGGTGGAGAGGGCGGGATTCGAACCTGCGTACTCGTGAGAGGGCAGATTTACAGTCTGCTGCCATTAACCACTCGGCCACCTCTCCACTGAACCCAAGATTATGCAGAATTTTGGGCTTAAGGTCAATCAAAGCTCGAATATTGACGCTGAGCCGGCCTCAGCGCGACAGCAAGATAACTTTTCTTATAAAATTCAGTGGGTTGTAATGCAATTAAGCATATTGTTTATGCCCATTTCACTTCTTGAGTCTCAAATTTCTGCCCAAGCCGCCCCGGCCGATAACCCGCATTTCAAAAATTGCTGTCAGTTTAGGCATTTTTTCTTTTTAGTATTTTTTCTTATTTACCTGCCCCAACATCGCAACAGCTCAAACCAACAATGCGACCTAAAACGTCAAGCCCATCAGCACCACTGCCAACCCCGATGCGAAGGGCATCTCCCCACCGTTTATGCAACGGGTTACGCTCAATTGAGGTTATCAAAGATATAAACCATCAAATAGGGCATCGCGCGGCTGGTATATGCAAACAGTGCGCTTCTCTCAACTCGTTGTGCCACAAGAGCTAATGTGTAGATGATTTCGCAAACCCACTCCTCGCCTCGCGCAGAGGGATGTACGGTGGGGTAAATTCAAGAAACGCGAATTGGGATGATCGGCGCCATCTTCCCCGTCTGACCAACTTGAAAAATCATCTTGATCGCTGACTGCTAACTAAGCGCTTTGGCCGGCAACATCATCCGCACCACTTTTATCATCCGATCCTGCACCTGCAAAATTTCGAGTGCGTGATCGCCAATTTTGACGGTGATGCCGGGTTCGGGAATATCCTCCAAATGCTCGGTGACTAAACCATTCATCGTCTTTGGGCCGTCAAGGGGAAAATTAAATCCCAGCTTGCGATTCAAGACCCGCAGCGGACACGACCCTTCCACCATCACCGAGCCATCGCTTTGCTTGGAATAGAAGCCGGTATTCATCGGGCTCTGGCTGGTGAATTCGCCGACGATTTCTTCCAGAATATCTTGTAGCGTCACCAAGCCCTGGATCTCGCCGTATTCATCTACCACCAGCGCCATGCGTCGCTGCTGTTCCTGAAAATGCGTGAGCTGCTGCAGCAACGGCGTACCTTCTGGAATGAAATAAGGATCGCGCATAATTTCGCGCAAGGTGGCAATTTCGAGCGGCTCATGGCGCGAAGCGTTCAGCACTTTGCGCACATGTACGAGCCCGATCACATTTGAAAAATCGCCGTCGTACATCACCAACCGCGTGTGATGCGAAGTCGATAGCGCGTGGCGAATATTTTCAATTTTGTCGCTGATATCAACAGCCTCGATCAGCGCACGTGGCGTCATCGTGTCGTCCACCGTCATGTGTTCGAGATCGAACAAATTCACCATAATATTTTGGTGTTTTTTCGGGATAAACTGCCCACCTTCCAGAACCAGCGTGCGCATTTCTTCCATCGACAACGGCTGCGCCCCTTCCGCAGCAGCTTTGATCCGCAAAATTTTCAAAATGCCACGCACAATCACGTTGATAATCCACATCACAGGCTTGGTCAACGCAATAAGCGGCGTCAGCACATAGCTGGCGGCGAGGGCAATTTTCTCAGAGAAACGCGCGCCAATCACCTTCGGCAAAATCTCCGCAAAAATCAAAATACAAAACGAGGCTGCGCCCGTCGCAATCGCCAACACATATTCGCCAGCACCAAATAGCCGGCGGCAAATTTCCGCAACCAGAATGGTCGTGGCCGCATTGATCACCGTATTTCCCGCCAAGATGAAAGACAGCATTTCATCGACCTTCATCAACAGCGTACTGGCAAGACGCGCGCCACGACTACCCTGCTTCTCCAAATGCCGCAACCGATAGCGGTTGAGCGACATCATGCAGGTCTCGGACATCGAGAAAAATCCGGAGCTGGCGAGCAAGATGCCCAGCGCAACGAACAGCCAATTGATCGAAATATCGTCCGTCATGGGATCTGCAGGGCAGCCCGTTGAGCAAGCTGCCAAGTCCAGTGCTGGCAGCTTTCAGCAGGCATAAATGGCCCAAAACGCGCCACAGTACTAGCGCTTGCATTTTCAAATATATGCAAAATCAAATTCGTTTGAGGATGAATTCGAGCACAAATTTGCTGCCCGCATACGCCAGCAACAGCATCACGAAGCCGATCAATGTCCAACGCACCGCTGTTTTGCCGCGCCACCCTGCCACCAAGTGGCCGAGCAGTAAACCGCCAAAAATGAGCCATGAAATCGCGGCAAACACTGTTTTGTAGGTTATGGTAAAGGCCTTGCCATACACTGCTTCGGAAAAAAATACGCCGCTGATCAGCGTAATCGTCAGCAATACAAACGCCGAGAACAGCAGCCGAAACAGCAGCTTTTCAACGCGCATTAGCGACGGCAACTGGCTATCGAACGAATTCAGCGTACCTGATTGAAGGCGTTTCTCGAGGAACAGCATTAACAGCGCATGTAAGGCGGCGACCGTAAATAGGGCGTAACCAGCGATCGCCACACCAATATGCAATCGAAACGCCCAACCGCCATAGACGACGACGTGTTCAGAAGGCAGCAGCGTGGGTAGGAGTGCGGCCACAATCGCCAGCGGCGCAAGATAGAGCGAGGCAAGTCGGGTAAGCCGCGCGTCATTGCCCAGCATCACATAGCTCAACAACGTCAACCAGCCGATGAGTGATGAAGTATGCGAAAACCCGATATTCCAGCCTTCTTCGAGGAACATCCCGTCAAGCAGCGCCACCGCATGCAGCATGATGCCGAGCCAGATTAAAATTTTGGCAATGCCCGCTGGATTAGAGCCATCCGCAGCATCGGTATATTCCGTCGTTTGAGAGCGGCCCATACCGATCCAGGCAGCGATTGCCGCCATTAAATAGACGAAGGCGGTGGTAATATTGAGGACTGTCAGCAACATAAATTTTGTTTAATTTTTTCTTGTTAATCTCGCGCCGAGTTTACACCATACACTTTGACGATTATTCGCAGCCGAACCCTTGATCTGGCGTAAAGCGCAGACATTTTTGATCGAACATCCATGTTAGATAACCTCACCAATCGCTTCTCGGGCATCGTAAAACAGCTGCGCGGCCAGTCCCGACTATCGGAAGACAATATCGCCGACGCGCTCCGCGAAGTCCGTATGGCCTTACTTGAAGCCGATGTTGGGCTAGCGGTCGTAAAAGACTTCATTGCCAAAGTCAAAGAAAAATCGCTCGGTGCAGAAGTATTGCAAAGCCTCACGCCCGGCCAGGCTTTTATCGGCATCGTAAACGCTGAATTAATCGCGCTGATGGGCGGGACCGAAAATACCACGCCGCAATTAAACGCACTCCCGCTCAACCTCGCCACCACGCCGCCCGCGATTGTGATGATGGCAGGCTTGCAGGGTGCCGGCAAAACGACCACCGCGGGCAAGCTCGCCAAGCTGCTGCGCGAGCGCCACAAGAAAAAGGTATTGGTGGTGTCGGTCGACGTTTATCGCCCAGCCGCCATTGAGCAATTGCGCACGCTGGCCAAACAGGTCGGCGTCGATTTTTTTGAAAGTGATACCACCCAAAAGCCAGTCGATATCGCCCGCGCGGCCAAAGATTGGGCGCGAATCCATTTTCATGATGTGCTGATCGTGGATACGGCAGGCCGCTTGGCGATCGACGAAGCGATGATGGCGGAAATTAAAGCCGTTCATGACGCTATTGAGCCCATTGAAACGCTGTTTACCGTTGACGCCATGCAGGGCCAGGACGCGGTGAACGTTGCCAAAGTGTTCAATGAAGCGCTGCCCCTAACCGGCGTGGTGCTCACTAAGCTTGATGGCGATTCGCGCGGTGGAGCCGCCCTATCAGTGCGTCACGTAACTGGCAAGCCAATAAAATTTGCCGGTATCTCAGAGAAAATGGACGGGCTCGAACCGTTCTATGCGGATCGTATGGCCTCGCGCATTTTGGGCATGGGCGATGTGCTGTCGCTGATCGAAGACGCACACAAAAATGTCGACATGGCCGAAGCGCAAAAGCTCGCCGAGAAATTCAAAAAAGGCAAAGCCTTCGACTTCGACGATTTCAAAATGCAGCTTACACAAATGCGCAAAATGGGCGGCATGTCGGCAATGATGGACAAGCTTCCCGCACATCTCACCCAAGCCGCCACGCAATCGCCCGACTTACAGGAAAAGCAACTGCGCCGTACCGAAGGCATCATCAATTCGATGACGCCCGCTGAGCGCCGCAAACCGGAGCTAATCAAGGCCTCGCGTAAACGCCGCATCGCGATGGGCGCAGGCGTGCAAGTGCAAGAAGTCAACCGGATGATGACGCAATTTGAACAGATGCAAAAAATGATGAAAATGATGAAGGGCGGCGGTATGGCCAAGATGATGCGCGGCATGAAGGGCATGATGCCGGGAATGAAATAGCGCAACCTTGATGGCGCATATGGATTCATTTATAAACGGATTACTTCACACACTCGGCTATCTTGCCGTGGTGTATGCGGGCATGTCCGTGATTGAACGGATTGCGCCGGCTGAGCCAGATCAGCCGATCAAACGCACCCTGTTTAATCTGGGTCTGACGCCGCTATTGCTCGTGATCAGTGGCGGTCTGCTGGTATTTTTAACGCCTTTTGTGCAGTCCCTCATCACACCGCCGACGGGCCAGCGCTTCAAAATCGAGTTTCCGTGGACGGGCACTCTCGGCTCAGTCGCCGCGTCTGTGTTGGCGATGATGGCGCTCATGTTCATCACCGATTTTGTCTACTATTGGTGGCATCGATTCCAGCACACCAACCGCTGGCTGTGGGCGCAGCACACGCTGCATCACTCGGAGCGCTCACTTAATGTCGTCGCCAGTCTGCGTCATCATTGGCTGGAAGATCCGCTTCGGCTGTTTATTCAAACCGTGCCACTTGGCTTCGCGTTCTTTTTTGCGCCGCCATCGGTTGCCTGGGTGGGCATGTTGATTGGTTTGTGGCCATTTTTTATCCATATGAATTTGCGCCTTTCAATGGGCCCGCTCACACCCGTTCTGTGCGGGCCGCAATATCATCGCATTCATCACTCCATCCTGCCCGAGCATCACGATAAAAATTTCGCGGCATTTTTCCCGATTTGGGACATTCTGTTTGGCACCGCGTATCTGCCCAAAAAGAACGACTATCCACCGACCGGCATTGACGGAGTGGAGATTAAAAGCGTGCCGAAAGCGCTCTTCTCGCCGTTCGTCGATTGGGCGCGAATGTCGCGTGAAGTCCTTGCCAGGCGATCTGCTAAATTCAACAATCGGAAAATTAAAACCGATGCTTGAGCTGGTGTTTCGCGGACCCCGAAAAGAGCGAGCGCGGACGAATACGGACGAGAGACTACGCCGTTGACCTCCGATTTAAGTACATCTTTGAGCACGCCTGAAGTGGCGCGTGCCCCGAACCTAGATGCATTTCGAGTGGTCGCCATCACCTGCGTCATGCTGGCGCACGGCAGCCTGCTGGGTATCGATAGTTTTCCCGTCCTGCGTTACGTCACCATTATTTTTGGCGTGATCGGGGTGGAATTGTTTTTTTTGTTGAGTGGGTTTTTGATTGGCCGACAGCTTTTGAACGTCGGCGAAGGCACCCAAAGTATCCGAAATTTCTGGACACGCCGGTGGCTTCGCACACTCCCTAACTACTACCTTTTTCTTATCCTCAACTGGGCGCTTTACGTTTATGTGCTGAAACGACCTGCGGGCGAGTTTTCGTTCTTTTTCTTTTCGCACAATTTAGTGTTGCCTTTCTCAACCTCGTTTTTCGCCGAAAGCTGGTCACTGGCGGTCGAGGAATGGTTTTATTTTCTTGCGCCGTTACTAGTCGTGGCGCTCACGTTTGTTTTCTCAAAAAGCCGTAAATTCGCGGTGCTTGGTGCGATGATTGCCATCATCATCACCTGCACTTTTGCACGCTTGGGTGTCGCGCAAATTATCAATTCCTCAATCGACAGCGCGCTGCGCAAAATCGTTTTACTGCGCCTGGATGCGCTAGCGTTCGGCGTCCTGATGGCGTGGCTGCAGCGCTACCGCGCGCCGACGCTGGCGGCGCTCGCACGCGGTTGGTGGCGATTAATTGGCGCTGGGCTACTTATCACTGCAATCGCATATCTCGCGTCGCTCACAGAGGCGCTGGCATTTTTCGCCGCGCCAGCCGGTCACCACCGGTGGCTGGCACCGTTGTTATTCACGCTATTACCTATCTCATGCGCGCTCTTGCTTGCGAGCGCACAGTCCGTTCCCATGCAAGTCCACGCTTGGATCAACCTGCAAAGCAAATGGGCGTATTCAACATATTTGCTGCATTTTCCATTGCTGTTGCTCATCCTGCACTATTGGACTGGACACAAGAGCGCCGTGAGCGTTGCGATTGCCTTCGGCTGTTGGTATGGCACCACACTAATCGGCGCAGCCATCATTTATCGCTGGTTCGAAAAGCCACTGATGGATCTGCGAATGCGATTAGCGCCGATTTAGAAACGATGTCGCGGGCTAGCTCGGCAGCTGCTGAACTCTAGCACTGGCAAACCTTAACAGCCACTTTTGCTCCAAATAGCCCGCCAGCACTAGTGTTTAAGACTTAGTCGTCGGGCAAACGTTGCAACCTCTTTAGAAATACAGCCATCTCTTTCGCGGCCTGCTTATCCCCTTTCGCTTCGGCGGCGGTAATGCCTTGGCGATAAGCTTCGCCCGCACCTGCGGCGTCACCGAGCTGCGCCAGAGCCTTGCCCAATAATTTCCAAGCCGCCGAGTAGCCCGCGTCCAGCGCCACTGCCGCGCGAAGATGATTGCTCGCGTGCGCTGCATCGTCGGCTTTCATGTATTCATTGCCGAGTGAGAAACGCAGCAGTGGCGAGTCCTTGCCACCGGCCAACATTTTTTCAAAATTTTCGATCATGCCCATGGCGATCCATTCGGTAGAGTGACGAGACTAAATAAGTTGATGACAAGTTTAGGCTTATCAATAACAATAGCTATTGCTGTTTCAAGCAAGCCCTCAGTCTAAAAATAATGGGAGACCCGATGATTCACGCGCACCGCTTTTTTTCTACACTGGCAACCGCACTGGCCGCCGCACTGGCCATTGGTGCCTCGATTGCTCTGACGAGCACGGCAATTGCTCAGGCCCCAGCCGGATCCAGTGCATCTGTGGCGGTCAAGCCGGCGAACGCACGCGACATTTCGATTGGACTGCAGGCTGCGATTACATCTATGGATCCGCATTATCACAACGTTGGACCGAACAACAGCACCCTGCGCCACGTCTTTGAACCGTTGGTGAAGCCTGATGAAAATCAAAAACTAATACCTGCGCTCGCAACGTCATGGAAAGCGCTTGACGACACAACTTGGGAATTTAAGCTGCGCAAGAATGTGCGCTGGCACGATGGCTCGCCGTTTACGGCCGACGATGTTGTGTTCACGTTAAAACGAGTACCGAATGTACCTAACAGCCCGTCATCGTTTGCGACTTTCACCAAGCCGATCATCGATGTGAAGGTGGTGGACGCGCACACCGTCATCTTCAAAACCGCATTTCCCCACCCGCTATTGCCGTCGGATTTAACTGCCGTAGCGATTGTTTCCAAAGCGGTGGGCGAGAAAGCGACCACTGAGGATTACAACTCAGGCAAAGCCGCGGTTGGCACTGGCCCATATAAATTTATGGAATACGTCGCCAATCAGCGCATCGTGGTGAAGGCTAACTATGGCTACTGGGGCGGCGAGGAACCTTGGGATAAGGTGACCTTTAAAATGCTCACCAGTCCTGCTGCGAGGGTGGCGGCGCTATTATCCGGCGATGTGGAAATGATCGAAACCGTGCCGACTGCCGATATCGCCAAGCTCGAAAAAAATGCGAAGTTTGCGCTCTCAAGCAAAGTATCAAACCGCGTGATCTACGTGCATTTGAATCAGCATCAGGATAAAGCGCCGATTTTTTTGACCGACAAAGCCGGTAAGCCGCTGGACAAGAATCCGCTGAAGGATGTTCGAGTGCGCAAGGCGCTGTCGATGGCGATTAACCGCGATGCGATTGTCAGCAAAGTCATGGAGGGGCGCGCGGTTGCCGCCTCGCAGCTGCTTGCCGATAATTTTTTCGGTACCAGCAAGAAATTAAAACCGACTAAATTCGACCCTGAGGGCGCCAAGAAACTGCTGGCCGAGGCGGGCTACCCGAATGGCTTCGCGATGACCATCCACGGCCCCAACAATCGCTATATCAACGATGCTGCGATCGCCCAAACCATCGCACAATTTTATTCGCGCATCGGCATTGATACCAAAGTCGACACCATGCCATCAAGCGTTTATTTCACCCGCGCCACCAAGCTGGAATTCAGCTACATGGTGCTAGGCTGGGGCACCGAATCTGGTGAGCAAGGCTCGGCACTACGCTCACTGCTCGCCACCTACGACAGCGCAAAAGGCATGGGCGTGACCAATCGTGGACGCTATTCCAACGCCGCATTTGATAAGGCGCTAGGCGCTGCGCTCGTGACAATGGACGACAAAAAACGCGAAGGCATGATTCAAGGCGCGGCTGAAATGGTTATGGAAGATGTGGGCTTGATTCCACTGCATTACGAAGTATCAACTTGGGCAACAACGAAAGGGCTGAAATACACGCCGCGAACGGATCAATATACGTTGGCGATGAGTTTGAAACCCGTTGGTTCGCCGGTGAAGTGATGATGCAGTACTAGGCTGCTGCTTGCGCTACATCTAGCGTTTCACGGATCACAGCAGCGCGGGAGGATTCGATTACACGATGCGCCAGATGGGGCTGATGTCAAGTATTCTGCTCTACACACCATAAAACCGAGCGCTATGATTTCCTACTCCATCCGTCGATTGTTTCAAGCAGGTTTCGTGCTTGTCGCCATGTCGTTCCTCGTCTTCGTTGGCGTATACGCAATCGGCAACCCGGTTGATTTGCTGGTGAACCCACAGGCTGATGAAGCCGAGCGGTTGCGTGCGACCATTTCGATGGGGCTCGATAAGCCGTTTTATGCGCAATATTTATCATTTCTGGGCGCGGCTTCGACCGGCGATTTTGGCCGCTCATTTGTCTTCAACGTCCCCGCGCTGTCGCTGATTTTACAAAAGCTGCCCGCAACAATTGAGCTGGCGCTGTTCGCCATGATTATCGCGGTGGCGCTGGGTATACCACTTGGCCTGGCAGCGGGATTAAAGCCGGACTCGCTTTTTGGGCGAGCGATTATGGCGCTATCTATTGTTGGATTTTCGCTGCCGACATTTTGGGTCGGCCTCGTCCTGATCATGTTTTTTTCAGTCTACTTGGGATGGTTGCCGTCAAACGGTCGTGGCGAAACAGCTGATATTTTTGGTGTGCCCGTGAGTTTTCTAACATCGGACGGTTTGACGCATATGTTCATGCCGGCATTTAATTTGGCGCTGTTCAAACTCTCGCTGCTGATTCGCCTGACCCGCTCGGGTACACGCGAAGCGCTGCTGCAGGACTACGTCAAATTCGCACGGGCAAAAGGGCTCTCGAACACACGTGTCATCGGCGTGCACGTGTTGAAAAACATCATGATTCCGATCGTGACAGTGATCGGTTTGGAGTTTGGCTCAGTGATTGCCTTCGCGATCGTCACTGAAACCATCTTCGCTTGGCCGGGCACCGGCAAGCTGCTGATTGATTCGATTAATCAGCTTGACCGCCCGGTGATCGTTGCTTACTTGTTGGTCATTGTGACCTTGTTTATTTTTATAAATTTTTTGGTGGATGTTGTTTACTCGCTGCTGGATCCGCGCGTGCGCTTGGACACGCAGGCGGGCGGGGGACATTGAGATGGACGCCATTCCCGTAACAAGCACGCCGCCGGTTGAAACGCCATTCCAACGATTTTGGAGCGAATTTGCAGAATCAAAGTTAGCACTTATCGGATTAGCTCTGCTTGTTCTCATAGTTCTGGTTGCCGTTTTTGCGCCGCTCATTTCGCCGCAAAATCCCTACGACCTCAGCCAGCTCGACATCATGGATTCGAAGCTCATGCCGGGCGAGAAATCGGCTACGGGCAACACCCATGTGCTGGGCACCGACGATCAGGGTCGCGACCTGCTGTCGGCGATTTTTTACGGCCTGCGAACTTCGCTCGGGGTTGGTTTGGCGAGCACCGTTTTTGCGCTGGCGATTGGATTATTTTTCGGCTTGATTGCCGCCTATTTTGGCGGCTGGGTCGACACCATCATCATGCGCGTGGTCGATATCCAGCTTTCATTTCCGGCGATATTAATTGCCCTGATTTTATTAGCGGTGCTGGGTCAAGGTGTTGATAAAATTATTGTCGCGCTCATCACGGTGCAATGGGCTTATTATGCGCGCACGGTTCGCGCGTCGGCCTTGGTCGAGAAACAGAAGGAATATATCGAAGCAGCGAAAGTATTGGCGTTGTCTAAGACACGAATTTTGTTTCGGCACTTGTTGCCTAATTGTTTGCCGCCGTTGATCGTCGTCGCCACCGTGCAGATTGCCCACGCGATTGCGCTGGAATCTACGCTGTCATATTTGGGCCTTGGTCTGCCGAGTACCAAACCGTCACTGGGCCTGCTGATCTCAAACGGTTTTACTTATTTGATGAGCGGCAAATACTGGATTTCGTTTTATCCCGGCTTGGCGCTGTTGCTGACAATCATGTCAATCAATCTGGTCGCAGATCAGCTGCGCGACGTATTGAATCCACGGCTGAAGAAATAACTATCTCAACCCTAGCAAAAACGAGCGTTTTGAAACAATATTGCCCCAAACGCCGCTCTGGATAACGACTTTATTTTTCACTTAGCGGCCACAGCGCGCCAGCATTCCCTTATCCAAACCCGACTTCAACGCAAACTGCGGCACAGCAAACTCCATGTCGCCAACCGGTAAAAATTTAATCTCCAGCGGTTTGTCGTCTGCCAACCCCGACAGTTCGATCTCTTTACTGGTGTCGCCGTTATAAATCGACCAGCCTCGTAGCAGCATATTGTTGCGCAGTCCGGCGCGGTACGCGGGGCCATTGTCTATCACGCCAATCACTTTTTTTGCCTCAACTGACGCCCCAATATCGAAGCCCGGCTCGTAGGCGCGAACCTTGATATCGCGGCGTTCAAAGCATCGCCCGAGATCGTCACGGTCTGGTTCGAGGGTTTCGCCCTGATCGATATACCGGGAAATTTCCGGAATGTATGAACGACCCAGACGTCGACTAATGTGTAAATCCAAGACGGCGGCATCAATAATGCGGCCCGGCTTGTCAGACACGTATAAATCTCGCATGACATCATCGAGCGAGTACTTGCCTTGGCTGGCCACCCCGATCTCGCGATCCAACCGCGCGGCTAACAACATCCCGCGCTGGTAGGCGAGCTTTTTTACGTCCTCGTTATTCCAAAAGTCGGCGCCGATGCGGCTATTCTGCGCGTTGCGCACGCCCGATTGCATGTAGCGGCGCAGCACATCGTTGTAGGCGTTTGCGTATTCTTGGTTGCTGACCAAGCCATTACGTAACATCAGCCTATACGTGTAGAAATCAGTGAAGCCCTCGCTCCACCAATAAAGCAATCGTTCGGGCTCTTTAAGCTCACCAAGTTTGCCGGGGTTCCAGTTGTGCCATAACTCGTGGGCGATGAGATGGCGCAAATCTTTGATCTGGGTGCGCGGCGATAGAAATAATGCGAAAGCGTTCTCGAGACCGGTGCCGCCAAGGTTCGCACCGCCGGGCGCGTTAACCGGCCCTACTTGGATAGCTGAAATCAACGCATGGGCATATTTGTAGTCAGGCCAAAACGCGCGTTCCATCGAGAAAATACGTTGCGCGAGATTGGCGAAATTTTTATCGAAAAATCCCCAATCGTCGCGCAAAGCCACCGTCACCGGATGGCCGCGCACGCTAAATTTTGCGAGACGGAAATCGCCTCCCAAATAAAGCGCATTTCGGATGGCGCTCATGGTGGCGGTAAATTTTTGCTCTCGTTTGCTGGTTTCAAAACTGTTTGCAATCACCCAATCGGCCGGCATCTGCCAGCGCATGGCGATCTTTAATTTTTGCTCGCGCGCAACCCGCGGCACCACCCATGCACCGTGGCCGATGACATGAAAATAGTTTTTTTCCAACACCGGAGAATAGGCATCGCTTTGCGATTTTGGATAAGCGTCGCCAATGCGGGTCAGCCGGTATTTAACAGTGAGCACCGCATTTGGCGTGTGGGAGGCGCGGAAAATTTTTACCTCATCCTCATCCGTCATCTGAGTTGCAGAAACGCCGGGAACGGTGATGCCGTCGCCGCTGACACTCAAATCCTTAATGCCGCTGAACAAATCATCGCGGCCAGCCCATTTGTTCGGCAGCTCAAATTCTGTACTGCCGGTGCTGCTGCCTTTCAGCGTTAACGTCACCAACCATTCACTGCGGGGTTCGGTGGCGGTCGTGGGCAGGATAACTTTGACTGTGAAGTCGAGCGCAGTGGGATAGGTCACTTTTGATAAAGGCTGTGCGGCTGCCCAAATTGGCATTGCCACCACAGCTAAAAAGAATAAAATGTTTTGTCTCATCGTTCGCCCAGTCAATCAATAATTTTTGCCGTCTAGAGTTTTACTCTGGGCATTATTAGTTTCAATTCAACAAAATGTCTGCCTGAATTTTCACGGGAAAATATGTACACACCAACCCATTTCAATGAAGACAGAATCGACGTTTTGCACGAATTGATCCGCCACCATCCGCTGGGCACGCTCATCACGATGACGGCTGATGGACTCAATGCAAACCACGTGCCATTCATGATTGATCCGCAGTCCGCGCCGCTCGGCTTGCTGCGCGCTCACGTCGCGCGAAATAATCCGGTGTGGCAAACATTCGACGCGAGCGTCAGTGCGCTGGTGGTTTTCCAAGGGCCGGATGCCTATATTTCGCCGTCTTGGTATCCCAGTAAAAAAGAACATGGCAAGGTGGTTCCAACTTGGAATTATGCGGTCGTGCATGTTGCTGGGCCGTTGGTGATTCGCGACGACCCAGCATGGATGCGAGACTTCCTGAACAACGTAACTGATCATTTTGAATCGGCGCGCAACACCACATCGATGCGATGGAAAATGGATGATGCACCTGAAGATTATCTGCAAACCATGATGCGCGCAGTGGTGGGTATTGAGATTCCTATCGCAAGCGTCCAGGGCAAATGGAAAGTCAGCCAAAACCGGCCGCGCGCTGACCGTGAAGGCGTGGGTAGGGGATTGGTTGAGGAATCAGGCGTTGCCGGACATGCAATGGCCAAACTGGTCAATCCCGCTTCGTAGTTCGAAAAAATACCGCGAACAAAATTTCGCGGGTAAGGGGCTTCAAATAAATATCTGCAACCTGCATGCGACCTGCGCGCAGAGCGAACGTAATCTGACTTCGAGTTATTTGCGAACGTATTTCCAGTTACGAATTTTGCCTTCCGCCATCCACTCAATAGCTTGGGTAACTCGGCTATTTCGGGTGGCTTCGGTTTTAGCGTCGATAATCCATTCAAGATATTCATTTTTATTGGAATGGCTGAAGCCCTCGAATGTAATCAGTGCTTTTTTGTTTTTCTTGAGTACCATCAGGAAATAATCGGAAGGCCTGGGTGTGGCCAGCTTTTGCGGCGACATATTCGACACCGCACGCGATTTCACTAATCTGGGCGCAGGGACGCTGGCCTCGTTGAGCTTCATGGCGGCTTTGATCAACCTGGCCAATGCGGGTTTGGAGGGCAAATCTTTTAATGTCACGATCCGACCAAATTGGCCCATCGCGTCTGCAGATTTGCCGTCAAATTGCAGCAGCTCTCCTTTCCAAAAGTTGAACGCGCAATGGGATTTAAACGCGGCCATGCTGCACATGATGCCGCGATAGTCAAAATGCGGAAATCCCCATCTAATGGTTTCGGTCACCTCCGGGCAATTCAAGTGCACGATTTGGCGAATATGGCGAAGGATGGGCTGTGCAAAATCCGCGGCACCTTTAATGTAAGCATCTATGCGGGAATCCATTTTCAATTCGCTTCTATCTTGCTCGCTCGTCTACGTGTTGGCATTTTTGTCCGGCTATGTTGGTTGGCTAATCTGAAATTGCAAAAGGCCATTTTTCTGAGCACCCGCCATCAGCGAAGCAACGATACAGGCTACGAAATTCCATCGCTCTCGACACAACAAACATTAGCCCGCCCGGCACGCTTTGCATCATACAAGCGCCGGTCTGCGACTTTCATCAAGGTCTCTGCATCACGGCCATCGTCGGGATAAACTGCCACACCACCTGAGAACGTCACCGCAGACAGCGCCCGACCGTCGCATTCAAATTGTTGGCCGCTAAATATACCGAGCAAGTCGGTGAGGCGTTTATGGGCAACTTCCAGTCCGCAACCGATTAGCACCACACAAAATTCTTCACCACCGATACGGCTCATCAGGTCGGCATCGCGCAAAAATTGCGGGCCCAGCATGCCCATAGCGCGCAGGACTTCATCACCCATGGCGTGACCGTAACGATCATTCACCTGCTTAAAGTGATCGAGGTCGAGATAAGCGATGACCAATGGCGTTTCGGTTTGACGTGCGACCACCAGCATATTTGCCAGCGCTTCATCCAAATGACGACGATTGGGCAGACCCGTTAACGGGTCGTGCATGGCCGCGTCTTTAAGCCGCCGCGCCTCGCGCGTGGCATCGTTCATTTGCTCGCGCAGTTCTGTATGCGAACTTTGCAAATGACGACGCTCGCGCGACTCCCGGTCAAGCTCCAACTGCACACGGCGCATTTCCTCACGAACCTGCATCGAAACGTGCCGCGCGCGATTCAGAGCGTCGACGTTGGCTAAATAATCCTGCGATGATTTTTTCTGGATGGCGTAGGCTTCTTCAAATCGCCCCTGCCGCGCCATCACTTCAGCCAACTCTTCAAAAACCTTGGCGCGATCTGAAAAGCGCCATGCCGACAGCGCAGGCAACAGTGTCACCACCTCATTGAACGAGGTAATAGCGTCGGCGTCCCGGCCTCGCCGACTGTCGATCATGCCGCGAATGAAATTCAATTTTGCGCCATCCAACGCTTCGAGCGGATTTGGTCCGCGGCTCTGCTCGATCACGACGCGGGCTTGTTTCAATTGAGCTTCTGCATCATCCATCTGATCGAGCAGGATGAACAGCTCGGCGGCGGAGTAATGTGCAAATTGTTGCCCGCCGATCATGGCGGCCGGCTCCGCCAGCACCCATGCGACCAGCTGTTTGGCGCGAGCAAGATTGTAATCGCCGCCAATAAGCCTCAGCACCACGCCAAGATTATTGCGCGTGGTCTTAAGCAGCATCGGGCTATCAATCCGCGCCGCAATGACTTCTGCGGCGCTGAACAATTCTGCCGACTCATCGTGATCGCGTGCCGCCAAGAGTGCCACGCCCAGCGGCAAGCACATGGTGACCTCTTCTGCGGCGAGATCAAGATGTTGCGCCAGATTGAGGCCGATATAACCGAACCGCAGGCCATCAGCCAAGTTG
>JBBRZG010000088.1:0-16197 GCA_038236905.1 Burkholderiales bacterium | reverse complement strand
TGAATAGTTGATGTGGACCTAACAAGACCCATGCCCGAAAATTTCAATACGTTTTTCCACCTTTTTAATGGGAGCAAACAACATGAATACCTTTGAAGCTATCCGCACACGTCGCGCCGTCAAGAACTTTGACGCATCACATGTCATGAGCGCCACCGAGCAGCGCGAGCTGCTCGAACTCGCGATGCAATCACCGACTGCGTTCAACTTGCAGCACTGGCGTTTTGTGGTGGTTGATGACGCTGCACAGCGCAAGGCTCTGCGCCCGTTGGCGTGGGATCAAGCACAGGTGACCGATGCGTCGCTGTTGATCGTGATGTGCGCAGACTTATCCAGCTGGGAACGCAAGCCCGCGCAACTATGGCGTGATGCACCGGCGCCCGTGCAGGCGTTCATGCTGCCGGCCATCGACGCGTATTACCGGAATAAAGCGCAGGTGCAACGTGACGAGGCGATGCGCAGCTGCGGCATCGCCGCGCAGACGATCATGCTAGCCGCCAAGGCGATGGGCTACGACAGCTGTCCCATGGACGGTTTTGATTTTGACGCGGTGGGCAAATTGATTAACTTGCCCGACGACCACGTGATTACGATGATGATCGCAGTGGGTAAAAAAACACAGGACGTATGGCCCAAGCCGGGCCAACTTAGCTATGACGAAGTGGTGATCCGCAATCGGTTTTAATCTTCACATTCGCATCCGCCGGCACCTGCACCGGCACGCGAATCTTAAATAGTGCCGCGAACGGACTTGTAGAATATTATCTTGGCGCACGCATCCAGCAACCATTTTCCCGCAAAGGTCTCCTCGCTATGAAAGCCCTGTCCTGTTTCGCGTTCTGCTTGTTCGCTTCGCAAGTTATCGCCGCCGCACCGCCGCCACCAGATCTGCCGGCTTCTGCTTATAAAGCCCGCCGTGATCAGGTCATGAACGGGCTGGGTGGATGCGCTGCCGTGATCGCCGCGCAGGGCCATCAGCCGTCTGGGGTAACGGGAGAGTTTCATCAGGATGGCGATTTCTATTGGCTTACCGGTCTTAACGAAGAAGGCGCGTGGCTGGAATTTTCGCCCAAAGCCAAAACCATCAAGGTGCGCTTGTGGCTTCAGCCACGCGACCCCGAGGCCGAGCGTTGGACCGGTCCACGTGAAGCGATCTCGCCGGCACTGCTGGAAAAATGGGGCGTCGATAAAGTCTCGCGCGGACAGCCTGATATGGTGCGTTCGGCCGCGCTATCCGGCTGTGTAGCCATCATCGCACCACTCGGCAAAGCCAAAGACGAGCGCGCCGACGTCAAGCTTGCGCGCGACGCCGCATCCGCAGCGGGCGCGAAGATCGAATACAAACGCACACTGCTGGAGAAACTGCGCTCTGCGCACACGCCCGATGAAATGGCACGTATGGATTACGCGTTGGCATTGACGCGTCTGGGTCATCAAGCCGCAGCCCGCAACACGGTGACGGGCGTCTCCGAGAAATTCGTGCAGGCACAGATGGAGCACGCCTTCTTTGCCAACGGCGCCACCGGACTTTCCTACGGGAGCATCGTCGGCAGCGGAGAAAATGGGGCGGTGCTGCACTGGGGCAGGAACGATCGCCTGCTGCGCGCGGGCGACCTGGTGGTAATCGATGCCGCGGCAGAATACGGCCGTTATGCCACTGATATCACCCGCACCTATCCGGTAAGCGGAAAATTCACCGACGAACAAGCCAAGGTTTATCGCGCTGTATATCAAGCGCAGGAGGACGTGATGGCCGCCATCAAACCCGGCGTGTCGATGCCCGATTTGCAAAAGGCAGCCGAAGACTCGTTGCGTCGCGCGGGCTATCTCGACAAATTCATTCACGGCTTCGGCCATTTTGTCGGACTCGACGTGCACGATGTCGGTGACTATGAAGCGCCGCTGCCGGTCGGTGCGGTCATTACCATCGAGCCGGGTGTTTATTTGCCGGAGCGCGGCTTCGGCGTGCGCATTGAGGATATGGTCGAGATCACGGCGACAGGATATCGGCTGATGTCGAAAGATTTCCCGCGCAAGCTGGAGGACGTGGAAGCATGGGTGAAGGCAGCACGGAAATAGAACGGCGCGTGGGAACCGCTGTCATTTTATTGAGTGCGCGCATTTATCGCATGGGGTTTTGCGAACCGGCGATGACGGCTTGTCCTCAGATCGAAACCTCAGACCACCACGCCTAGCGATGGGTGATGACAAACTAATAAGCGTTTGCAAGTTAAGCCAAGGAAGAATCCATGAAGTCCACACAGTCGCCGCTCGAATTTGTGCGGCGTCCCGTAGATGAGATGCGCGACCGCGCAGCCGTGTTTTATGCCGAAATTAATCGCCGGCGTACCGTGCGCCAGTTTTCGGACGAACCGGTGCCACGCGACCTGATTGAGACCTGCCTGCGGGCGGCAGGTTGTGCGCCGAGTGGCGCCAATCAGCAGCCTTGGCGTTTCGTTGCCATTGCCGATGTAGCCGTCAAAAAAGCAATACGCGAAGCCGCCGAAATCGAGGAGCGGGAGTTCTACGAGCATCGTGCGACCGACGAATGGCGCGCAGCACTGACGCCACTTGGCACAGACGCATCGAAGCCGTTTCTCGAGACCGCGCCTTGGTTGATCGCGGTCTTTTATGAAGCATATGCAGTGAATCCATCGGGCGCCCGGGAGAAACGCTACTATCCGATGGACTCCACCGGCATTGCCACCGGCGTCTTGTTGACCGCTCTGCATCATGCCGGACTCGCTTCACTCACACATACGCCAAGCCCGATGGCGTTTTTGAACGACATTCTCAAACGGCCCAGCAACGAGCGACCCTTTGTGCTGCTGGTCGTCGGCTATCCCGCCGCCGATGCAACCGTACCCACCATCACGCGAAAGTCCTTGGAAGACTTCGCGACATTCGTATAACAAGGGCGCTTGATCATGACCTACACACTCGAACTGACTGATGTCGCCGATGAATCGGTGAGAAAGTTAATCGTCGCGCCGCTCATCGAATACAACCTTACTCAAGCTGCTCCAGGCAACAGCAAGCCGTTAGTCATCACCATCAAAAATGAAGCCCAAGAGGTGATGGGAGGTCTATGGGGCCTCACTGGCTATGATTGGCTGTTTACACAACTCTTGGTGGTGCCAGAAGCGTTTCGAGGCACCGGCGTGGGACGCACAATCATGTCGAAGGCTGAGGCGGAAGCCGTTTCACGAGGATGCACCGGTGCGTGGCTGGATACGTTTGAGTTCCAAGCGAGAGGCTTCTATGAGCGGATTGGATATGAATGTTTTGCAGAATTGCCCCAATATCCTGCCGGATTTTCCCGCTACTTCATGAAAAAGGGCTTACATAAAAAATAATAAAGCTCGCCGTTCTGCGGTCTATTCCAGCCATTTATGCCTCAAGATGCCCGTCGAATAAGGCTCTTAATATTCATGGTGATGGCAATCGCGTATTCCGATTCGCGACGGCACCGAGCACTCGATGCCCCACACGGGTCAATCGCGCTACACTCTCAACTCTTATACGCACATAAAATATCATCATGACCGAACGACGTTTTGCGCTGAATAAGCGAGTAGCTGTGACGGGTGGCGCCGGTTTTTTGGGTTCACATTTGTGCGAACTGCTTCTGTCTCAAGGACATGATGTAGTGTGTGTCGACAATTTTTTTACCGGCACCAAAGACAATATTCGCCATCTGCTCAACAACCCGCGTTTTGAGCTGATGCGCCACGATGTAACGTTTCCGCTATACATCGAAGTCGATGAAATTTTTAATCTCGCCTGTCCCGCCGCACCCATTCACTATCAGCATGATCCGGTGCAGACGACCAAAACCAGTGTTCACGGCGCAATCAATATGCTCGGCCTTGCCAAGCGCCTGGGGGCGAAAATTTTGCAGGCTTCCACCAGTGAAGTCTATGGCGATCCGGAGCAGCATCCGCAGACCGAGGCGTACTGGGGCCGCGTTAATCCGATTGGCCCGCGCGCCTGCTATGACGAAGGCAAGCGGTGTGCTGAGACGCTATTTTTTGACTATCACCGCCAGCACAAATTGCAGATAAAAGTTGCGCGCATTTTCAACACTTACGGCCCGCGCATGCATCCCAACGACGGTCGGGTGGTGTCGAATTTCATCATGCAGGCGCTACTCGGTATGCCGATTACGATTTACGGTAGCGGGCAGCAAACACGCTCGTTCTGTTATGTATCGGATTTGCTGGACGGGTTTTTAAAATTGATGGCCACACCGGACGAGATCACCGGCCCGATCAACCTCGGCAATCCGCATGAAATCACCATGCTGCAACTAACGGAATCCGTCATCAAGCTCACCAACTCCTCATCAAAATTAGTTTTCAAAGACGCGCCAGTGGACGATCCCGCGCAGCGCCGCCCTGACATTACACAGGCGCAACAAAAACTAAATTGGCAGCCGCAGGTATCGCTGGAAGATGGCTTAAAGGAAACGATCAATTATTTTGACGCGCTGATTCGCAAAAACGGCATCACCGCCGCGTCTTTAGCGTAACGCCCGCTTGACCGCAGTCAGCATCATCGTTCCGGTATTCAACACGGCCGCTTTTGTCGGCGCGGGTCTGGATTCATTGTTGGCGCAAGACTTCGAGGATTACGAAATCATTGCCATCAACGACGCGTCAAACGACGGCAGTGAGCGCATTTTGGCCGACTACGCCGCGCGTGATTCACGCTTGCGCATCATCACACTACAATCGAGCAGCGGTCCGTCCGTCTGTCGCAATCGCGGTCTCGACGCAGCCAAAGGCGAATACGTCTGGTGTGTTGATTCAGATGATCTCGTCAATCCCGGCGCCCTGAGGTATTTGCACAGCACCGCCGTTGCCAAACAGGCGGATGTTGTCGCGTTTAACGGTGAGCGATTTTCCGCGCAAATGCCTGATCAGATCATTTATGAACACGCGAAACCGCAAGGTCCGATTACCGGCGAAGCATGGATCACGCACTTGTCCGCCATCCGTGAGTTGCGGCATTACGTGTGGCTAATGTTTTGTCGTCGAAGCCTGCTCAATGTGCATTGCATCCGCTTTCCCGAAAAAATTCTGCACGAAGATATTCCTTGGGTGACCGAAACCTATTTGCGCGCGCAACGGTTGGTGTATGCCGATCGCGCGCTGTATCGCTATCGGGTGAGCGGGCATTCGATCACCGGCAGCACCGACGATGCCTACCTCGCACGCCGAATCGAAAGTTACTTTACTGTGCTGCCCCTGTTGCGCGCGCAGATCGAACGTATCCCCATGCAGCCCTCGACCCGTCGATGTTTGCAGTCTGAAGCGGTGGCGCAAGTGGTGCAGGTGGATAAATTAATCGATCAGTTGCGCGACAAAAATACCCGAGCCACGCTCCGCAAACGCTGCCGCACTGAGGGCTTCTGGCAAGCCGCCTGGGGCGACGCAGTAAACTTCAAACGCAAGCGCCAGATCGTCGCTATTCTGTTGCGACAATGGCGCCATGCGCTCTTGTGAGCACGACGGTTGATGCCATCCCACGCGCCTGATGATTGGTTCGCGAAGCGTGCGATAACGTTCGCGGTTTTCGCGGCTGCGCTGTCGCTGTTCATCATGCCGTTTCGCGCCACGGCCGGCTTTCGCGCCGGGTTGTTGATTCTTGCGTTCCTCGCCGTGTTGGTGGTTTGTATACGCGAGCGCGACTACCGGCGACTGGTGCTGCCCGCGCCTGTGCTGCTATGGGCGGTCGGCTTGTGGGCGGCAACGGTAGGCGCATTCGCGGCGTTTGGGCCCGCGCCGCAAGAGAGTTTGCAATCCTGGCGTGGTGACGTCCTCACGCCAACGCTGGCGTGTTGGGTTTTTTATCTGCTGACCAAAACGCCGCGCGATCTTGAGCGTTTCATCGCCGTCCTGTTTGCTGGTCTGTTTATTCTCGCGACGATGGTTGCGATCGATCCCTTCGAGCCCGAAAACCCGGGGCACACGTCGCTGTATGGCACCGTCGGTCTGGCTTCAACGTGGTTCATCACACTGGCGCCCTTGTTGCCATTCGCGTGGCGCGCCGGGGACAACGGGCGCGCGATGTGGCGAGTGATGTGCCGAATCGCGACCGCATTTGCCGTCGTGGCGCTCGTCGTTGGTGCGTGGTTTACCGGCAACCGTCTGATCTGGATTTGCTACGGCGTAATGCTTGCCGTCGGTATCGCTTTTATGTGGTTTGGCGTCATCTCGCCGCGCGCGCGGGTGCGCGCGCTGCTGGCCGCACTTGCGGGATTGCTGGTGATGGGTGCGGGCTTCTATGGCGCATCGGTGTATCGCGCCAACGTGGATGTCGCTCATGGTGACGCGGCGATTGAGTTCATGCGCAAAGATAATCGCAGCCGTATTTGGCAGGAAGCATTCGCCATGATTCGAGAAAAACCGCTCGCCGGTCACGGCTATGCCCTGCCCGCTGTCGATGACGCATTTGCGGCGCGCTTTAACGAACCCTGGTTTCGCACCTATATTCACCATGCGCACAACATCGTATTGAATTACGCCCTGCAAATGGGCGTGTTTGCCGCTGCCGTGTTGGTCGTCCTGTTCTTGGCACTGTGGTGGACGTTTATGCGCATCACCAAACAGGCCGGCGCGCAAGCAGCGCAGGCTGCCTACCTTGCGGGCGTTTGCGGGCTGACGTTGGTCACCGGTGTTTTTCTGCGCAACATGTTCGACGACTTTTTCATGCGGCATAGCGTGTTGCTATTCGCCGCGATGATCGGAATGTTTTTGGGACTGGGATTGAACAAGCGGCAAAACGATTAGTTCGAGAATTGCAGGCGATGCAAACTGGTATACAAACCGCCACGCGACAACAGCTCAGCGTGTGTTCCCGATTCCACGATTTCGCCACCTTCCAAGACCAGAATGCGGTCTGCTTTTTCAATGGTGGAAAGCCGGTGAGCCACGACCAGCGTAGTGCGACCCCGCATCAGCGTATCAAGTGCATTCTGCACCGCACGTTCGGACTCACTATCGAGCGCGGATGTCGCCTCGTCGAGCAGTAAAATCGGCGCGTCCTTAAATAGTGCGCGGGCAATCGCCAGACGCTGGCGCTGGCCGCCGGACAGGCGTGAGCCGTTGTCACCGATCGGCGTGTTGACCCCGTCGGATAAGCCTTCGATAAAATCGAGGCAATTTGCGGCAGCGGCAGCCGCCTTTACTTTATCCATATCGATCTTGCCGACCACACCATAGGCAATATTCGCCGCAACGGTGTCATTAAACAAAACAACATCCTGACTCACCATCGCTATCTGGTTTCGCAGATCAACGAGTTTGATGTTGGCCAGCGCGTGTCCATCGAGGGTAATGCTGCCTGCAGTAGGCGTGAAGAAACGCGGCAGTAAATTCATAAAGCTGGTTTTGCCGCCGCCCGACGGCCCAACTAGCGCGATGGTTTCGCCCGCTTTAATGTTGACGTTAATATCTTTTAAGGCAAACCCGCTTTGGTTTTCGTATTGCAGACTCACATGGGAAAAATGCAGATCGCCGCGCGCGCGCTTGATCGCCTCCTGACCCGCATCGGTTTCCAATGGTGCATCGATCAAACCGAACACGCTCTCGCAGGCGGCGAGACCTTTTTGGATTTGTTCACTCACGCTGGTCAGCCCTTTGATCTGCGGCACAAGCCCGGCGGTAATCACGATATAGGCCACGAAACTTGCAACATCGAGGCCGGTGCCCATGGTGTTGCTGGCGGCTAGATAAACAATCAGTGCAATCGCGATCGATACGATCAATTGCGTAAACGGGGTTCCCGCCGCCGCCGCCGCGCCGTGTTTCATACTCAATTGGCGAATGCGGTTCGCGGCCGCATCAAACCGCGACAGCTCGTAACTTTCTCCGCCAAAAACCTTAATAACTTTATGTCCACGAATCGATTCTTGCAGAACATCCGTAATAGCCGCTTGTGCAACCTGTGTTTCACGGCTCAAGCTGCGCAATCGTTTGCCGAATGCGCTTATGATCAGCGCCAGAATTGGCACGGTCGCGAACGTGATCAACGTCAGTTTCCAGCTGAGCACAAACATCGTCCCCATGCCGATAATGACGGTAAAGCTGCCACGCACCAATGAAACCAAGGCGTTCGTGGCAGCCTCTTGCAGGCCCATCACATCGTTGGTCACCTTCGACATCATCGTGCCGGTAGTCGTGCGGCTATAAAACGGTTCAGGCAATCGAATCAGACGATGAAACATCTGATTGCGGAAATCGAGGATAACCTTCGTGCTGACCCATTGCATGCCGTAACCTGACACGAAATTAGCGACACCACTGATGAAAAAAATTACCACGATAGCGACCGCCGCAATCCAGGCATATTGCGAATTGCCTTGTACGAACAGCTTTTCAAGCAACACCTTCAGAAAGTATCCGAATGCGCCTTGTGCAGCGCCGCCCACCGCCATGGCAATAACCGCCCCGGCAAATGCCAGCCGGTATGGCTTGACCGCGTGGAACAACCGCGCGTAAAGCTCGCGGTTGGTCGCAACAGGTGGGCTGGAGTTTGAGCTGGGAGGAATCATGGGGAAGGTAGAAGTCTTGCGTTTGTTATTTCTGAAGCTGGCGGTATAGGCTGGCGTACTGTACCGCCATATTCTTCGGGCTGAATTTTAATGCTGTGTCGCGTGCTGCAAACCCCATCTCAGGCGTGATGTCATGCATGGCGCACGCAATTGCTGCGGTATCCAGAGCATCGCAGACATAGCCATTGACGCCTTGGTCTATTAACTCTGCTGCGCCCGCACCAGTGCTCGTGACCACGGGCAAACCAGCCGCCATAGCTTCGAGACAGACCAGGCCAAATGGTTCATAAATGGTAGGCAACACGAACACGTCGCTGGCCGCATAAAACGGCCGCGTATCCGTCACGCCACCGGTAAAAACTATCCGCTCGCGAATCCCCAATTGGCTGGCGAGCGCCTCATATTTCTTACTCGACTTGTCTTTGCCTACCACCAGTCCGAATATTTTTTCAGACGCTAGCCCGGGATGCGCAAGCGCGCGAATGAATTGCGCCAGGCCTTTGCGTTCGAAGCCGGAACCGATGAATACAGCGACTGTTGCAGCCGCTGGAATTCCATATTTGCCACGCGTCGCATCACGCATTGTGCCGCGACTATCGGGCGAAAATTTTTCGGTATCTATGCCGCTGTAAATAACGCGAAGTTTTTCTGGGTCCACCTCAAAGTGGCGAAGAATATCGGCTTTCACCATTTGCGAAATGCAAATAGCGGCCTTGAATTTTGGGGATGAATACATGGCGCGCTCCGCAGCGAGCACATAACGATGATGCGGATTAATCGCAATACCGAATCGTTTTGCCCCGCTGGAAATTCGCGCCCGTTGCCGAAGCCATTCGGCGTGCACGCCATCGACCGCATGATAAATATCGCAATCGGGCAGCCGTTCGTAGGATTGGATGAGATCAAATTTTTCTTGCTCAGTTTCTTGAGCAATGGCTTGCGCAACGCTTTCATTGAAGCCGCGATCGCGACCGGCGGACGTTAAATAGCGCGGGTTGACAATGCGATGTTCCATGCCACCCGCCGCCTGCGCGGGCCATGCGCGGGTGAACAAGGTGAATTTCACATCGCTGCCTTGCATCGCCGCCACTGCATCATTCAAGAAGCGCTCGGCGCCACCGAACGGATTGTATTTAGCGCGGACCAGAGCGATCTTCACGCTTCAAATCTCAACGGGTTGTCGCCGTTGTTGCCAGATTGGAGGTCACATCGTTTGTCGCACCATTTGCCGGACTGGCTGCCAGCAAATCATTGAGCGCCGCAAGCACTTGCGCAACCGGTAACTCGGTCAGGCACTCGCTCACTTTTGATCCACCACAACCATCATTGCCGCAGGGACGGCAGGTGTGGCGCGGATCGGTTGAGGCGACGATCCGATGCACCACACCCCACGGCCCCCAATGCGCTTCGCCCGATGGCCCGAATAGCGCGATGGTCGGGGTTTGCATGGCAGCGGCCATGTGCATCGGCGCAGAATCCACGCCCACAAATGCCTTCGCCCGCACCGTCAGCGCGGCCAATTCTTTAAGCGACAGTGCGCCGGTTAAATCCACCACGGGCGCTTTGAGTTTGGTTTTAATCGCCGCGATCATGTCGCGTTCATCCGTAGTCGGCGCGGCGGTCAGCACCACGCGCTCGCCTTGTCGCCCCAATTCCAAAATCAGCTCTGCAAACTTTTCAGTCGGCCAAGTCTTGAACGCCCATCGCGAAGTCGGGTGAATATGAATAAATTTTTTGTGTGCAAATCCGTGCTGCGCCATCAGCGCCGCGACTTTGTCGTCCGCAGCTTTTCCCGGCACCAATACCAACTGCTTTTCTGTGCGCGATGGTTGCACGCCGACACGTCGCAACGCGTCGAGATTACTTTCCACCGTATGCCGAAAGGTGGCGCGCGGAGTCGGATAGGTGTGGGTGAAACTTGATTTCCACCAGTTGGAATCGCGGCCCTCGTTGATACCCTGCGCACGTTGCGCCACCGCATACCGTGGCCGCAACAGTCGCGTCAGCCATGCGCCGCGCGGATGTTCGGTCAGATGCAGCACCAGATCATATTCACGTTTTCGTAATGCCCGCAGCAGCGAAAACTCTCGCGATGTTTGGGTGATCAAGCCCATGCGCTTCCATTCGCGGTCAATGGTGAAGACTTCAGAAATCGCGGGATGCTCGGTCAACATTTCGCGCGTATCGTGATACACCAGAGCATCGACATCCAAATGCGCTGCATGATTTTTGAGCACCTGAAAAACCGGCGAGGTGAGCAGCACATCGCCGTGATGGCGCAGCTTGATCACGAGCACGCGCTTGATTGTGTTCAGGTCTATCGCATCTTTTAGCATGCGGCGAAGATAGCAGAATTAGCGTCTGGCAGGCACGGACGCACGGATTTTTTGCAGCGTGGCGCGTAGAAGTTGGTTATAGAAATACTAAAACACTAGCATTGGCGAGCGTTTCGACGCTTTTTTGGCTTACGATGCCCGTCCTGCTTAGGGTTCAGAATATTCCAAGCCAGGCCTCATGCTTATTTTCGGTCCAGTCGAATTCCATCTGGCGCGCGGCTGGCGGGGCCCGAGCACGGCAAGCCAGCCGCTCCAAACTTGACTCACGATAAAAACGCGGAACAACTCACTATCCGGGTGCTCGGGGGCATGTATTCGCGACGCCGTGGTGAAGACTTCATACGGCCCCGCAAAATAGAGCACTTCCGCATCGGTCAACACACGTGAACACAAATGCCGATGCGGAATGCGGCCTCGATTGTGCCAATTGTTGCGCTTGGCACTGACAAATTATTTGCCCTGAGGCCCCACCAGCATCTCGATGAACTTTGGCGGTGGAATAAAACCCTTGCCCCACCGCTCATCGAAATCGGCGGTCGGCTTGGCGGCAACAATCTCATCCAGCTTTTTGCCTTGCTTCATCAACGCCGCCACCCGGCCCGATATCGTGGCCACCATGTCGCGATAGGTTTTCAATTCAGCTTTGTTGGACACTGGTCCATGACCCGGAATGATGCGAGTCTTGTCATCGGAAATTGCCAACACGCGATCCGCCGCCGCCACCACGCCTTCGGCCGTGCCGCCGCTAGAAAGATCAATGAACGGGTAAAAACCGTTGAAATAAGTGTCGCCCATATGAACGACGTTGTTCTTTTTAAAATGCACAATCGCATCCCCATCCGTGTGCGCTTTCGGCACATGGAACGCGGTAATTTCATCGCCATTTAGATGGAACGTCACGTCCTGCGTGAAGGTGACCACTGGCAGCGCTTCTTTAGGCTGCGCGGGCACTTTAGAGCGCATGTATTCGATGAACTGATCCGACGATAAACGTTTGCGCACATTTTCGTGCGCCACAATCAGCACACCCTGCTTGGCAAAATTTTCATTACCGCCGGTGTGATCGCCGTGCCAGTGCGTGTTCAGTAGAAACTTGACCGGCTTATCAGTCAGCGCCTTGATCGCTGCTGAAATTTTCGGTGTTAACGGCGCGAATTGATCGTCAATCACAAATACCGCATCGTCGCCGACCGACAGGCCGATATTGCCGCCTGCGCCAAACAGAACGTAAGTCGTCGGGGATAGTTTTTCGGTTTTAATTTCTACTTTGTCGTAATTTTGCGCGGCCACGGGCAGCGCCACCGCGGCAGCAAGCAACAATGCCGCCGTCATGAAACGAATTGACTGAATGTGCGTCATAACTTTCTCCAAATAAATGAGTTGCAAGTTTATTACGACTGCGGTCGTTTTGCGAAACGATCTTGAGTAGGTTTTCTGAAAGTTTTGCGCTCTTCCTCACCGCAGAAATTTTATTTCCCACGATTTTTCAACAGGCGTAACATTAAGTTCGCTGCACATTTCCCTGAAAGGAATCAACATGAAAAATTCCGTATTGCGCTTATGCATGGTCTCCGCCGCTTTTTGCGTTGCGAGCGCAGCCGCAAACGCCGCCACCACCGTCACGTTTGTCACGCCTGAAAAATTCACCGACATGCCATTCGCAGCCTATGAAAAGGATCGCGTGATCGCCGCGCTAAAAGCCCATTTTGAAAAGCTTGCGGCCAAACTGCCGGAAGGTCAGGACTTCAAAGTTGAAGTCTTGGACGTTGATCTGGCCGGTGAACGCGACTACCGCGCGAGTGCGCCACAAGATTTGCGCATTTTGCGCGGTGGCGCAGATTGGCCAAAGATGGATATTCGCTACAGCGTTGAATCAAACGGAAAAGTATTGAAGAGCGGCACCGAGCATGTTGCAGATATGAATTACCTGCAAAGCTTTAACCAATACACCTCGGGCGAATATCTGCGCTACGAAAAGCGGATGCTGGACGCGTGGTTTAAAAAGACGATTTTAGAATCTGAGGTGGTGGCAAAACACTAGGATAGGCGCGGCTTTTGGGGCATTTATGATTGAAAATGCCCGTGGATATTAGGGTTTAATGGTTTTGTGTGAAAACGGCGGATGAAAATCTGCCGTTTTTTATTGTTACGCGTAGTACAGCAATCCGCAGATTCGACAATCGCCTCAATCCCTGTTGTTTCCGGCGCGGCGCAACCTAGCTTGCTCCACACCTTGGAGGTGAATCGGCAATCTCAAGCCGCAATCAAAACCTCCGCCGGAATTCCAAAGTCATAATGCAACTTCCGAATCATCGCCAAGGACAACGGACGGCGACGATTCAATACTTCATACACCCGATTGGCACGTCCAAACACCGGCACCAAATCCTGCACCGTCAGCTCGCGCTGCTCCATGATGAATTTAATCGCCTCAACGGGGTCTGGAGGCATCATGGGGAAATGCTTTGCCTCATACGCCTGAATTAACGTGACCAGGACATCAAGATGATCTCCCTCCGCCGTACCCGCTTTCGCGTTCATTAGCGATTCGACGGTTTTGAGAGCGGCTTCATAGTCCCGCTTGGTACGAATAGCTTTGATATTCATAGCGGCTGAAAAAAACTCACGCCGACAACTTCTCATCCAGCCACATCTTAATCAACGACTGATACGGCACATCGCGCGAATTAGCAGCTATCTTGATGCGCTCCAACATATGCACCGGCAGTCGCAGCGAAATGCTTTGGGTACTGGGTTTTAAGTTGGGAAAGCTGGCGTGATGCGCTTTACTCCAGTCTACATATTGGGTGCTGTCTGTTTTTTCCCAGAAGGCGCGTTCGGCTGCTTCTGTCTTGAAAGTGGGAATTGGCTTCAGCGTAAATGTCGAAGCAGATTTAGCTCTAGGTTTAGCGTTGGTTTTCATATATTTTCCTTTCTGCTCGACTCATATCACGGACGGAGATGATGCGAATCAGCGTGTTGGTCTCTCTTAATGTAAAGGTGACGTGTAAAAGCCTGGCATCTGCCGAGATGCCGAGCATATGAAACCGCTGTTCCGATAGCGAATGCTTTATATCAGCGCTCATCATGTTATGAGCATCCATAAAAACTTGTTCGGCTTCGGCTTGCGCAACATCATGCTGTTCGTTTTTATGGGCGTTTCCCGCATCCCAATCAAAGCCAGTGATCTTCGAAAAATCAATCATAAATGTATATTACTATCATATACAACAATGCTCAATGCGCCTCCTCCCAATTCCGTCCCACCCCCGGCTCCGCCACCAGCGGCACATCCAGCTTAGCCACGTTAGTCATCAGCCCGGGCACATTCGCTTTCACCAATTCCAGCTCGCTCTCGGGTACTTCCAATACCAACTCATCGTGCACCTGCATCACCATGCGCGTCGCTAATTTTTCCTTCTCAATCCAGCCCTGTACCGCGATCATCGCGAGCTTGATTAAGTCCGCTGCGGTGCCTTGCATTGGCGCGTTAATCGCGGCGCGTTCGGCGCCTTGGCGGCGGCCTTGGTTGCTAGAGCGGATATCGGGGAGCCATAGTCGGCGGCCGAACACGGTCTCGACATAGCCCTGTTCGCTCGCCTCGGCGCGAGTGCGCTCCATGTATTGCTTTACGCCGGGATAGCGGGCGAAATATTTGTCGATGTAGCTGGCGGCGGCCCCGCGCTCGATGCCTAAGTTTGCAGCCAAGCCGAAGGCGCTCATGCCGTAAATAAGTCCGAAGTTAATCACTTTGGCATATCTGCGTTGCTCGCTACTGACCGCGTCTGCATCGACTGAGAAAATCTCGGATGCGGTAGCGCGATGCACGTCCATACCTTCGGCGAACGCTTTGAGCAGGCCGGGGTCGGAGGATAAATGCGCCATGATGCGCAACTCAATTTGCGAATAGTCAGCCGACAAAATCACGCTACCGGGTGCGGCTATAAAAGCTTCGCGAATGCGGCGGCCCTCGGCGGTGCGCACGGGAATATTTTGCAGATTGGGATCGTTGCTCGATAGCCGCCCCGTGACAGCAACCGCTTGGCCATAGTTAGTATGAACGCGACCGGTTCTAGCGTTCACCATGCGCGGTAATTTATCGGTGTACGTGCTTTTGAGTTTTGCAACACTGCGGTAATCAAGAATAATTTTTGGCAGCGGATGGTCTTCCGCTAATTTCGCCAGCGTTTCTTCATCAGTGGATGGCGCACCGCCAGGCGTTTTCTTGATCGGCTTGATGCCTTTTTTATCGAACAAAATTTCGGCTAATTGCTTGGGCGAGCCTAAATTAAACGGCTGGCCCGCTTCTTCATGTGCCCTCGCTTCGAGTTCGAGCATTTTGCTGCCGAGCTCGCCGCTTTGTTTTTCCAGCAATGCTGCATCAATCAGAACACCATTGCGCTCGATGGTGAGCAGCACATGGGTAGTGGGCATTTCAATTTTTTCGTAAACAAATTTCAGTTTTTCATCCGCGCCGACCTGGCCGTAGAGCGCGCCATGCAATTGCAGCGTGACATCCGAATCTTCGGCTGAATATTCGGTCGCCGTTTCAATCGAGACTTGATCGAAACTAATCTGCGATGCACCTTTACCGGCGACTTCTTCGAATGAAATTGTTTTAGCACCCAAATGGCGGCTGGCGAGCGAATCCATGTCATGCCGCTGATGCGATTCGAGGACGTAACTTTCCAACAGCGTATCGTGGATGTAGCCGAGCACGTTGATACCGTGATTGGCAAACACATGTAAATCATATTTGATGTTTTGGCCGAGCTTGTGTTTACCCGCATCTTCCAGCCACGGGCGCAGTTTGTTGATCGCCAAATCAAAATCAAGCTGATCCGGCGCGCCAGGATAAATGTGGCACAGCGGCAAATAGGCCGCTTCCCCCGCGACGCAGGCAAAAGAGAGGCCGACGATTTGAGCGGTCATCGGGTCAAGGCTGGTGGTCTCAGTGTCGAGTGCGACAAGATCTGTGGCATTGAGCTTGGCAAGCCACGCATCGAGCTGCGCCTCGGTTGAAATGCATTCGTATTTGCGTGTGTTGATAAATTCAGTTTGCGTGGCAGCCACTTCGCCTGACGACCAGCGAGAGGCGGTGGCATCTTTATCGGCTTGCTTGAAGACAGAATTCTCAGCCGTTGTTTCATTCTGAGTCGCCTTGCCAAGCGCTGCACGCATGCCCTTGAATCCAAACTTCTCGAACAGCGCGTCGAGCTTTTCAACATCGGCAGGCTTGTAGCCGAGCTCATCAAATTCAATCGCAAGCGGCACATCGCACTTCACCGTGACCAAGGTGCGGCC
>JBBRZG010000087.1:0-16466 GCA_038236905.1 Burkholderiales bacterium | reverse complement strand
ATATCACCACCGAAAGTCTGGTGCGGCAGGGATTTTTTGGGGAGGATGTCGGCGTCTCGCAGGGCGCGGGTTCGGGTTTCGTGTGGGACGCAAAAGGCCATGTGGTGACGAATAATCACGTGGTGGCGAATGCGCAAAAAGTGCTGGTGCAGCTTGATTCCGGCAAGGAGCCGATTGCGGCACGGGTGGTGGGGCGCGCGCCGCAATACGATTTGGCGGTGGTGCAGTTGATTCAGGTGCCGCAAAATTTGAAGCCGATTCCGCTGGGCGCATCGCGCGATTTAAAAGTGGGCCAGAGTGTGATCGCGATTGGCAATCCGTTTGGACTGACGCGGACCCTGACCACCGGTATTATTTCGGCCCTTGACCGCTATTTGCCTACTCAGGATTACGCCGAAATTTCGGGCGCGATTCAAACCGATGCCGCGATCAATCCCGGCAATTCCGGCGGGCCGCTGCTCGATAGTGCGGGCCGCTTGATCGGCGTGAATACCGCGATTCGCTCCTCCAGCGGCTCGTCCGCTGGCGTCGGTTTTGCGATTCCAGCAGACTTGGTTAATCGCGTCGTGCCCCAGTTGATCGCACGCGGCGTGGCCTCGATTCCGGGGATTGGTGCGCGCTATGTTGATCCCGGCCTAGTGGCACGCAACAACATCAAAGGCGTGGTGATGGATTCGATCGTGCGCGGCACGCCTGCGGATGAGGTCGGTCTACAACCGTATTCGCGACGCACTGGCGCGCTGGGCGATGTGATCACGGCTGTGAATGGCCGCAGCACCGATACCCTGTCCACGTTTGTCGCCGAGCTGGATCGGGTCGGCGTCGGCAATACCGCCGAGCTGACGGTAATGCGCGAGAAAAGAGAGCGTAAAGAGCGCATAAAGATTATCGATTTGAATCGGCGCGGTTAGCTCCAAATTTACACAAGCGTCCACGGCGCTGACCGATTGCCGCCATTTCTGTACGGCAGTAATTGACTTTCACGATCAGCCACCGCGGCATTTTTCAGCTAAGCTCATCGTCTCAAAAAGGAGCCCTTGTGAAAAATTCATTGATGCGTTTTACCGTTGTGGTGCTTGCAGGTGCAGCCGCTGTCGTGTCTGCACAAGAACCGATCGTGAACCTTAAGCCCAACCCCGGCTTCCAAAAGATTGCGGCTGAGATTTCCGCTAAGCGGATTGAAGCCACGATCCGTAAACTGGTCTCGTTTGGCACCCGCAATTCATTGTCCGACACCAAAAGCGAAACCCGTGGAATAGGTGCAGCACGACGCTGGATAAAGTCTGAACTGGACACTTGCGCCAAGGCAAACGGCGGGCGCATGAAAGTTGAATTTGATGAAAATATCGCGCAACAAGCGGTTCGCATCGCGCAGCCCACGCCGATTGTAAACGTGGTCGCAACGCTGCCAGGCACTCAAGCTGAAAGCCGTGACCGCCTTTACGTTGTTTCGGGTCACTATGATTCGATGCCGTCCAGCCCGATCGATGGCGAAAGCGATGCGCCCGGCGCCAACGATGACGCCTCCGGCAGCGCTGCGGTGATGGAGCTGGCGTGTGTGATGTCGAAATATCAGTTCGATGCAACGCTCGTGTTCATGACCGTTGCGGGCGAAGAGCAGGGCCTAGTGGGTGCTACGTTTTGGGCTAAAGCCGCGAAAGCGAAAGGGCTCAATGTCGCGGGCATGATCACGAACGACATCATCGGCAATACCAAAGGTTCGGACGGCACCGTGATTCGCGATCATGTGCGACTGTTTGCCGAAGGCGTGAACCCGACCAAGGAAATGTCGGATGAGACCATCACGCTGTTACGCAGTGGCGGCGAAAATGATTTCCCGACGCGCCAGCTGGCACGGTTTATCAAATCCAGCGCAGAGCGCAATCTGACCGACATGAAAGTCAATATGATTTACCGCCGCGACCGCTATTTACGCGGCGGCGACCATAGCCCTTTTCTAGATGCGGGCTATGCCGCCGTGCGCATGACCGAGCCGATTGAAGATTTCCGCCATCAGCATCAAACGCCGAGAATCGAAAACGGTGTGCAGCTCGGCGATTTGCCGGAATTTGTTGATTTCGACTATGTCGCGAAAGTAGCCCGCGTAAATGCCGTCGCGCTGGCCGCCCTAGCCAGCGGGCCTGCCGCACCGCGCGAAGTGCAGATGGAAACTCTAACCCTTGAAAACGATTCGACACTGCGCTGGAAGGCCAACCCCGAGCCTGACATCGCCGGCTATCGAATCGTCTGGCGCGATACCACAGCACCGTTCTGGCAGCAAAGCAAAGACGTCGGCAACGTCACTCGTGCCACCGTGAAAGGGGTGTCGAAAGATAATGTTGTTTTCGGCGTTGAAGCCTACGACAAAGACGGAAATTCGAGCGTAGTGACTTATCCCGTGCCGTTTAGATTACGCTAAATATGGAAGTAAACACTAGGCGGGGCGGGTGTTTTGGAGCGAAAATTCTCCAGAACCCCCGCCAGTGCTAGAGTTTAGCTAATCTGTCCGACAATGCATCCAAGTAGCTTGCCAAGTGATGTAGATTGATATGATCGCCGCCGTCGATTTCAATCAGCTCGACTCTGGGCGAAAGCGCCTTGAGTCTTTCGGCTTGGTTGATATTAATCAGCGCGTCTATTTTTCCGTGCACGATCGTGACCGGATTTTTGATATTCGGTAGCCATTCATTGGTGCTAAATGTGTATCGCATCAATGCCGCAGGCAGCCATGAATAATATTCCCGGCGCATCGCGTCCATGCTGTAGAACGGCGATACCAGCGCGGTCCAATCGGCGTTTACTTCGGTGGAGAGTTTTGCGGCCAGCGTCGTGCCGAGTGATCGTCCGAAAATCACACGCTTACGACCCTCGTATTGCGGAGCAATGAAATTCCAAGCGGCCAACACGTCGGCGTGGAGTTGCGCTTCGCTTTCAATGTGGCCCGTGCTTTTACCAAAACCACGGTAGTCGATCATGAACAGATCGTAATTATTGCGGCGATAAAATTCGGTATCGAGCACCCATGTGGCGAGGTTGCCTGCGTTGCCGTGGAGAAAAAACACCACGCCCTTCGGGTTCGGCAGTTTGAAATGCAGCGCTGAGAGCGTCGCACCGTCGACCGGCACGCTGACTTCTTTTACGTCGGGAACCGTGAATAAATAAGCGGGTGGCAGCACCGTCGGCTGAAATATCAGCCTGTCTTGGCCCCAATAGAAAAGTGCAGCGACCCCGCCATAGCCCAACACGCCTAGCATCGCCAGCGTGGAGACAAATCCGGTGACAGATTTAAGCGGGTGTCGCAGCAGCATAAGTTAATGAATTAACGTCCGCCCAAAAAATCACCTTTGCCGATTTCGATGCCGTTATGGCGAAGAATGGCGTAAGCGGTGGTCAGGTGAAAGTAGAAATTCGGCAGCGCCATATGCAGCAAATAGGCTTGACCTTTGAAGGTGACTGGGTTGCCCGCAATGGTGAGGCTGATGTCGCGGTCTTCTTGTCCGTCAATTTGCGCGGGAGCGATTGAGGCGACAAAGGCGATAGTCTTATCGATGCGCGCCTGAAAATCGGCGAAGGTCATTTCGTTGTCTTCGTATTTTGGGATTTCTATGCCTGCCAAGCGCGCGCAACAGCCTTTTGCAAAATCGCAGGCGATGTGAATTTGCCGGCCCATCGGCAGCATGTCGGGATAAAGGCGCGCGGTCAAATAAACGCTGTCGTCAATTTTTTTTGCGGCTGCGTGCGCGGCGGTTTTGTCCAAAATCACTTTGAGCTGCGTGAGCATGCGGGTGAAGACGGGAGCGGAAGCTTGATACATTGAAATTGTCATGGTGCGTTTCCTTGGTGAGGCTGCGTGAAATGCAAACTTATCGAATTACAGTTTGCGAATTGAGCGGGTGATTTTATCAGGCGCGCCGTTAAAAGTTGGCAATATTAAATTTGATGAAGACAACGAGAGCGGAAATAAGCGCCTAATTTAGTGCCAAATCAAATCGAGGCTAGACGAGGCTAGAATTGACGCATTAACTTTTGGTTCGCTTTTTCTTTCTATTTCAGAGGCATCAACATGGCATTGAAACGTCCGCGCTGGCCGCTAGGCCGCATTGTTACTATCGAATTTGATTCGAAAATCCTCAAGGCCAGCATTCCCAAACTGCTCGGAGACCCGCATAAACGCTTGCTGACCGTGTGGTTACCGCCGCAATATGACCAGCAGCCATCGCAACGGTTCCCGGTTTTATACGATCTGGTTGGCTTTACCGGCTCGGGACTTTCGCATGTAAATTGGCGCGGCTTTGATGAGAACGTGCCCGAGCGTGCGGCCCGTCTCATTCATCAGCGCAAGATGGGACCGGCGATTATTGTGTTCCCAGATTGTTTTACGGCGCTGGGTGGAAACCAATACATCAATTCATCTGCGGTCGGCGACTACGCAGATTATTTGACCAAAGAGCTGATTCCGCTGGTGGATAAAGAATTTCGCACGCTAGCTTCGCGCGACCATCGCGGCTGTTTTGGAAAGTCATCCGGTGGGTATGGTGCGATTATCCACGGCATGAAATATTCAAAATATTGGGGTGCGATCGCGAGTCATTCCGGAGATGCCTATTTTGATTTTGTGTATATGAGCGATTGGCCGCGCACACTCACCGAGCTCACCAAACATAAAACAAAGAAGCGCGTAAAAGGCGCGATTGACGTACTGATCGAGGAAAAAAATGCGGCTGCCGGGCTCGATGATGGCCGCGTAAAAAACTTTCTTGCGCATGCTTGGCGTGAGGAGCGTTTAAACGAAAACGAAGGCCACGCGCTGATGTTGATTGCGATGGCGGCGACCTACGATTCCGATCCCCAAGCGCCGCTGGGATTTCGATTGCCGTTTAACCTTGAGACCGGTGAACTGATTGAGGCGCGCTGGAAAAACTGGCTCAAACACGATCCGATCAATCTGGTCGAGAAATACAAGATGCAACTCAAATCATTGCACGGCATTTTTATTGATTGTGGCTGGCGCGATCAGTACCACATTCACTACGGCGCACGCATTTTGTCGAAACGCTTAAAGCTGGCTGGCATTTCGCATTGCTACGAGGAATTTAACGACACGCATTCGAGTGTCGACTATCGGATGGACGAGAGCTTGCCGTTTTTGGTTGACGCCTTAAAAGCCTAACGTGCGCCGCGCCGGTCAAGGTCGTGGACCGGGCCCGGCGGTTTGCTGATTTTAGTGGTAGTGCGCCGCAGTATGTTCGGCATCGTCCGGCCACGCTGGATGCACCATCTCGCTGTCGGCGTTCGCGAACAAGGGCGCGCCGCAATCTTCGCAATGCTCCGCATCGAACATGCCTTCCGGCGTGATGATGTTGCCGACTTTGCATTCGCGCAGCACGCGAATGATTTCGCTCTCATCTTCTTCCGCTGAAAATACCGGCCAGATCGAGCCGTGTACGACGTCACTCTGGCCGGGCGTGATGAAGCTGATGCGGAACTCTGTCACCGCTTTTTCGCCCACCGCTGCGACCACCGCATGAACCTTTTCCGGCTTGACTTTCAAGGTGGTTTCTAAGAACGCGACGGCCGATCGGATCGCATACGGGCGTACCCGGCGGTCGGCTTCTCGGCAACTCACGAAATACGCATCCGGCAGCAAACATTCAAATTCACAGCCGGGTAACAGACCCGCCATTAACGGTTTTGCTGCTGCCGTCCAAGTGGCTGCGCAGGTGTCGCGGTTGATGGCAACATCTGCCTGCCAGCGAAACAGGGGCGCACCTTCGGGTACGCTGACCCCTGCAATTAAAAATCGAACGTCCGCCAGCAATTCAGCTGCGGTGGGTAATTTCGCGTAGTCAAAGCTGGGCTGCGTTTTATCAATCGCGGCATGGGTGAGTTTTTGTGCAAGTTTGTGGACACCCGAAAAACTGACCGGCATTTGATCGATGCTGTAAAGATAGGGGCTCATACAGGCTTGTGCATCTTTCGCCAGGATGTGGGTATGCAGCGCGGCCATCAATGCGCCGGTCGTTTTGTTGGCGGCCGGGTCACTTTTTGCACTCCCTTTTACTGCGGTCACGGATAGCGGGCCGGAGGCAATGGCATAGCGTGACCACGCCACCATCGGCAGCGCAATCAGCAGCGTATCAAAGCTTGCACCTTTGACATCAATCGTCGAGCATTCTGCCGCCGCCTCGCAAAATGAGAGCAGTGTTTCGTGGGTATCGAGATCGCTCTCAAGGCTGCTGTCGAGTGTGCTGTCCAGCGCCGCTTCGATCACAGAATCTTGTCCCGCCGCCATCAGCTTTGAGCCCAGCGCGATAATTTCGCGTTCCCAAAATAAATCTTCGTAACGGCTACCCGCTTGCGTGCAGTGCGCGGCGAGCGTAATGAGTTGCTGCGCGTCGCGCGCTAGGCGTGCGGTGCGGGGCTTCGGTTGCTTCAGCTTGGCCGATTGAGAAGGTTCGGCTTTGGGACGGGAACGTTTCATGAGGATCAACGCAAATATTACAGGATCGACATTATATAGCCCGCACTGGTGGTCCGTATATGTGTCTCCCTCGCGCAGCCCGTTGATCGCGGGCTTTTGGACTCAAGAAGTTAACTTTGCGCTGACCCCGATGGCGCATTGACAAGTCGTTGCGGTGCCAAGAAATCTCGCTCCGGCTGGATTCGGGTTCCCGCGATCAACGGCTGATTACTTGGTTGATCGTTTGCTTGATCTTAAGCGGGAGTGCCAATCGCGGCATTAACACTGTTAGTCCGATTGCGACGTAACCATGCTTCGTGCTTGCGGCGCAGCTTCTCACCAAAGGCTTGGGTCAGATTGCCCATAATGTTGCGGACGGCATTGAAACGCGAATCACTCGGGCTGTCTTGGATGGATGTTTTAACGGTTGTTTTCATGGCGGCCTCCTTGGCCAATTTCATCAATAAGAGCTTTGTAAAACATCTTTGTCCGGATCGCTAAACGATTCATAAGGCATCGATGTCTCTACGAGGGTCATTTTATTCCTCTTGCCTAGAAGACAATCAAGCAAAAAGGCATAATATTGTGGAATTTATTTCATAAACAACAATATTGCGAGGCGATTTTTGGATAAACCTGGAGAAATGCGTGCCTTTGTACGTTCGGTTGAATTGGGCGGATTTTCAGCCGCGTCGCGCGATCTGGATTTGACGCCGTCCGCGCTTTCAAAGCTGGTCACGCGCATGGAGGACCGGCTGGGCGTCCGGCTGATGAATCGCACCACCCGCAAACTCGCACTGACCGCTGAGGGAGAGGCCTATTTCGCCAGTGCCAAGCGTATCTTGAGCGATATCGAAGAGGCGGAGACGGAGGTCACCCGGTTTAGTGCCCAACCCAAAGGCCTGCTTCGCATCAATGTGGGGGTGGCATTTGGGATGCACCAGCTGGCACCCGCGCTACCGCGATTTCTGGATCAATACCCCGACATTGAGCTCGAAATTTCAGTCACTGATCGGGTGGTGGATCTGATTGAAGAGGGCGCGGATGTGGCGATTCGCACCGGCAACCTGCGCGATTCTTCATTGGTGGCCAAAAAGATTTGTGATTTACATCGGGTGATTTGCGCCTCACCCGCGTATTTAAAAAAGCACGGCGTGCCTAAAACACCCGAAGACCTGGCGCATCACAATTGCGTGTCCATCAGTGGCGCGCCGCAGTTGCGCCGTTGGCCGTTCGATACGACAAATGCCGGCAACGGCCAGCAGGGTATCAAAAGTATCGACGTGACCGGTAATGTGAGCGCGAACAATGCCGAGACGCTGCTGCAGCTTGCTGCCACCGGCGTGGGTATTATCCGGCTGTCGGATGTCATTGTCGCCGATGGCATTCGCGCGGGGTGGCTGGTGCCTTTATTGACCGACGTGCATCACGTTGAACCGCTGCCGCTGTCAGCGGTTTATCCCCACGGCAAACATAAAAGCCCACGAGTCGCCGCGTTCGTGAATTTTCTGGTGGAGATGTTCAGCGACGCGCCGTGGCGCGAAGCGGCGCCTGCTCAGCGTTCGATGGCGACCCATCCGGGGACTAAGCGCGGCGCTGAATCTTCACCGAAGGTTGAGCCAAAATCGGCAAACAAAAAACCGAGGCTGAAATAGCGGTTGCGCCGACCTCATTTGATTTGCCTGCGCCTGCTCCAGTGGTCGTTTTACCCGCCATCCCACCCATTTTTGTCGGGCTGTACAGGCGGGAGGCGAGGCGTATAGTTATTGGGTCATGGCTTTGATCGCCAAATAAGAAAAGGGGTGGATGATGGCTATCCTGATCAAGATTGTTATTGGACTTGTCGTGTTGGTCGCGGCAATCGCGATTGTCGGGTTTTTCTTGCCAGGCAGCTTCAAGATCGAGCGATCCATTATTATCGCCGCACCCGCAGAAAAAATTTATCCGATGATCGCCGAGACCCGAAACTGGCGCGCGTGGACCATGTGGAATGAGCGCGATCCCGACATGAAAATTGACTATTCTGGGCCGGCGTCAGGCGTCGGTGCCAAGTGGGCCTGGCAGTCAAAATCAGAAGGTGATGGCGTGATGGAATTTACCGCAGCCGATCCGGCCAAGGGTATCGCCTACCAGCTTACCTTTCCGGAATTCGGTATGAAGTCAGGCGGCGTGCTGAGTATGACCGCAGATCCATCTGGAACCAAAGTGATTTGGACCAATGAAGGTGAGTTTGGTGCCAATCCGTTTTTTCACTACTTTGGGTTGATGATGGATCGATGGGTGGGGAAAGACTTTGACGCGGGCCTGGCAAAATTAAAAAAACTGGTTGAGGGCAAAATGGTTGAGGTAAATTCCGCAATAGCGAAATAGTAAAATAATAAAATAATAAAATAATAAATTTCTGCTGCCTGTGTAACCGCGAAATCCATAAAAGGGTAGGAGGCTGTGAAAAACTTGTTTTAAGCTCGCCGGGCGCGCGGGTGCAGCCGCAGCAGGAAAAGCGCTCTAATCAGGATTGCTTTAACGCGCCCGTATAATTTGAAACTTAAACAATCATAAATGCAGCCCTGACGCAGGCTAACTTATCTCCGGGATCGCGATGAAAACAAAAAAATACCTGACGCTTGAAGACGTCAAAAAAATCGCCGCCGCCGCCGAAACCGAGGCGCACAAAAATAACTGGGCGGTGTCTATTGCAATAGTTGATGACGGCGGACATTTGTTGTCGTTTCAGCGCCTCGACGGCTGCGCGCAGGCCAGTGTGGCGATTTCACAAGGTAAAGCTTACAGCGCAGCGGTTCGTCGTCGCGCAACCAAGGGTGATGAGGATATGGTCAACAACGGCCGTGTATCTGCACTCTCGATGCCGGGCATTACCTTTCTCGAAGGCGGCGTGCCGATTGTGATTGAGGGTGAAACGATCGGTGCGGTCGGTGTCTCCGGCGTGAAATCTGCCGAGGATGCTCAAGTAGCCACGGCGGGGATCGCGGCACTGGGTACTTGAGCGGTGCAGCAGGAGACGTTTGACAGATGCCGGACACAATCATGACTAATGGCAATCGCTGCCCGAGCTGCCGCAGCAAGATGGAAGCGCTGGCGCTTGAATCGCATCACGGTGCCGCGCTAACTATTGATGCCTGCTGGTCGTGCCATTTAATCTGGTTCGATCATCTTGAAAGCACCGCGTTATCGGCCACCTCTGTGATTGCATTATTCAAACGCATTCATGAAACTCAATCCCAAGCCGCAGACGGCGTGCGCAATACCGTCAGTAGCGTACTGAAATGTCCGATCTGCCCAGCCTCCACAAGCGGGCTAAAACTCACCAACGACATTCAGAAAAATGGCCGTTTTAGCTACCACCGCTGTGATCAAGGTCATGGCCGCGCGACCAGTTTCACGCAATTTTTGCGCGAGAAGAACTTTATTCGCAGCTTGAACCCGGGTGAGATAAAGTCGCTTTCCATCAAGATCCGGCAAGTGCGTTGTTCGAGTTGCGGCGGCTCGATTGATCTGACGCACGATACGTCCTGTAGTCATTGTGGCTCGGCCATTTCGGTGCTCGATAACGAGGCGGTTGAGAAAGCGCTGACTGCGCTGGAGGCCAGACAAAAGGCACCATTGACTGCAGACCAGGCGCTACAACAAGCGCAGCTCCATGCCGCCCTCCAGCGAATGCGCGAGACCCCCTCCATATTGAATCGCCAGCCAACATCTCCAGCTGGCTCGCTGGATTGGCTGGTTGCTGGTGGGGTGTTGTTTGAAGGCGCCGCCGTCGGCAGCGATTTAGTTGGGCTCGGTATTGGCGCACTGGTTGCGCTGTTTGATTAGCGAGCAGCATTAACCAGCAATTTGAGATCGGCGCATGAATTTATATCTGCTAACGGGCACAACCAAAGGACTGGGCGCAGCATTGTACGAAGTGCTGCTGGCCGATGCAGAAAATATGGTTTTTTCAATGTCGCGTTTTCCGGCGCAGGATCGGACAGATTCGAAAATTTTCACTGACCTTTCTGATCCGCTCACGCTTGAACTGAGCTTTGACAAATTTTTGGCGCAGATCACAGGCAAGACATTTGATAAAGCCGTGTTGATTAACAACGCGGGAATCGTCGAACCCGTCGGGACGTTTAATGCCATCGATGCTATCGCGTTGAAATTAAACCTTGACGTGAACCTGTTGGCACCGATGATTTTGATGCGGCTATTCGCTAGCGCGACCCGCATCATCGCGAAGCAACGGCTGATTTTAAATATTTCGTCGGGTGCTGCCAAACGTCCCATAGCTGGCTGGGCCGCCTACTGCACAGCCAAAGCGGGCCTCGAGATGGCGACGCGTGCGGCAGCGCTGGAGTCGGCGGCAACCGATCCCACGCTTGCGGTCTGCGCGCTTGCGCCGGGGGTGATTGATACACCGATGCAAGGCCAGATACGCGACAAGAACGCAGATGATTTTCCAGATGTGGAGCGTTTCCGCACGATGAAAAATGACGGCACTTTGCGTGCTGCACACGACGTGGCACGCGATGTCGTCTTGCTCATTCAGCGCGGTCGCCTGACCAATGGTGGTACCTTTGACATTCGTGACATGCTGCAAACTCAATAGGATTTAGTCAATGCCCGTGGTCGAACCGAAAGCCAAAAAGCGTCGCAAATTACCGGCCAAACTGCACTACTGTGATCTGGCTGTCTGCGAAGGCATTTGTTGCAGCGATGGTGCATTTTTGTTGCCGGAAGAAGAAGCGCTGATTCACGAGGCGGTTGCAAAATTTCCCGCACACTTTTCACACCTGCCTAAAAAATATATTGGCGACGCGGTATGGGGCGAGCATCACGGTCGCAAGACCTCAACACGGGTTTATCACTACAAATCCAAACCCAGCCACTTCGCCAATACGCGCTGTTCATTCACTGAAAAGGATGGCAAGTGTTCGTTGCAAACCTTGGCGGTTGCCCAAGGTAAACATAAATGGCACTACAAGCCCATGGGCTGTTGGCTGTTTCCGCTGGAGTCCAACGAAAAAGGTTTGGTGGCGCCACCGCGCACACGTCGTGAAGACCCGAATAATCTGGGTCGTGACTATCCCGGTTTCGCGACTGCGACGCCATGCGGGTCGCATTCGGCCAAAGGCAAAGTCTGGTGGATTGCACTTAAAGAAGAGGTAAGTCACTACCGTAATCTGGTCAATCCCGATGTCAGCGCCTAAGATGAAACATTCAATCGCATGCAGGTTCACGTCCAATTGCGACTGCCAACGCAACCACCACCCCAAGCCGTTCGGCGGCGGCAAAAGAAATTGCAACCAACGTTGAACACGATGAACACTGTTGACCCATGCTTTTATGCCCACTGCTGACCTAAATTCCACGCCGAATTTGGCGCTCCCCGCCGGCACGTCGGATGAATTTGAGCGGCTTGGAGCGATCAGCAAACGGGCTGAAAACAGTATTGCCTTGGCTCGGGATGCTGAACAAATCATTCGCGCGCTGGAGCCCCTGCCCGCAGGTGTGGTGTTCTATGCTGCCGATAGTCGCTTGGTGTTTTGCAACCGACAATTTCGCGAACTCTACGCGGGTATTGCTGACATTTTGGTGATCGGTGCTGACTACGAAACTATCATCAGGACCTACTACCGGCGTGGCTTTGTGCAGCAGTCTGGCCTGACCGAGGATGAGTACTGCAGCGCCCGTTTGCAGAAACACAGCAATCCAGACACAAACGATTTTGAGGTTTTGCTGGAAGGTGGCAAATGGTTGCTAGTGTCGGATCGAAAAACGGCCGATGGGGGTGTAATTGGCTTCCGCCTTGATATTACCGAGCGCAAAACCGCGGAACGCGAGTTGGCCGCGAGTGAGGAGCGTTTTCGAAGTCTGCTGGCGATGTCATCAGACTGGTATTGGGAGCAGGACGAAAATTTTCTGTTTTCACGGATTTCGGGCGGCATGATGCGCTCAACCGGCGTTGATCCAAACGCACGATTTGGCAAGCCGCGTTGGGAGATTCCCTATTTGGGCATCAGCCGCGAGCAGATGGATGAGCATCGAAAAACTGTCGAAGCGCACCGGTCGTTCCGGGATTTTCAGTACGCATATTCACTTGAAGACGGCGCTATCTGGTGGGTCAGTGTTTCCGGTGAGCCGGTGTTTACGGCGGACGGAAAATTCAACGGTTATCGCGGTGTCGGCACCAATATTACCGAGAAAAAATTCGCAGAGGCGCAGATTCGCGAGTTGGCCGAATACGACTTTTTGACGGGATTGCCCAACCGCATGCTACTCAGTGCTCGTTTCGATTTCGCGTTGCGGCAGGCCAAGCGTCAAGGCGAAAGCATGGCGCTGATGTTCATCGACCTCGACCGCTTCAAGAACGTCAACGATTCGCTGGGCCACCATATTGGCGATCTGATCCTCGCCGAAACCGCCAAACGATTGGTCCGCGCCACCCGCGCGACCGACACTGTTTCGCGTCATGGTGGCGATGAATTTGTAGTGTTGCTGACAGGAGTTACTGATCCCGCCCATCTCGTCGAACTCACCACCGCGCTGATCGCAACCTTGTGTGTGCCGCATCGCATCAGCGGGCATGAGCTTACCGTGACGCCTTCGATCGGGCTCTCTACCTGGCCCGCGGATGGCGAAGATTTGAATACACTGGTGAAGAACGCAGATCTGGCGATGTATCACGCAAAGAGCGAGGGCCGTAACCAGTTCAGCTTTTTTCAGCCGGAGATGAATGCGAAAGTCACCGAGCGATTACTGATCGAAAACGCGCTGCGCCGGGCGCTGACGCGCATCGGGCCGCGTGGCGACCTGCCGGGCATTTCGGCAAGCGAATTTTCGCTGGTGTACCAACCTATTTTCCGCATTCCTGCTCGCAAGATGATCGGTGTGGAGGCGCTGATTCGCTGGAAGAGTGAAGAGTTCGGCGACGTTGCGCCAACGCGATTTATTCCGGTGGCTGAAGATAGCGGCCTGATTGTCGAGATTGGTGAATGGGTTGCCCACGAGGCATGCGCCCAGCTCAAACGCTGGCGTGCCGCGGGCCTTGATCATTTTCCGATCACCATCAACGTCTCGGGCGTGCAGTTCAAATCGCGGCGTCTGGTCGATGAATTGATGAGCGCCATCCTCACCAACGGGCTAACCCCGCGGGATCTCGAAATCGAGATTACCGAAAGCGCGCTGGTGAGTGAGGGGGATGCGGCCAGCAGTACGTTACGGGCAATGGCGACCGCCGGATTTCGCTTGGTGGTCGATGATTTCGGCACCGGCTATTCCAATCTGGCCTACTTGAAACGCTTTGATATCGCCAAACTTAAAATCGATCAAGCCTTCGTGCGCGACATCACGACCGACCCGGACGACGCAGCCATTGCGCGCGGCATCATCGGCCTTGCTAAAAGCCTGGGGCTGCGGGTGGTGGCCGAGGGCATTGAGAATTCGGCGCAGCTTGAGTTTCTGCTTGCAAGCGGTTGTGACGAGGCGCAGGGCTTTTTGCTGTCTCATCCGCTCAGCCCGGCGGTGTTGCAGGCGAATTTTCGCTGATCCGCGCTGTCGTAGCATGCGTTGGTCGCACCTGTATGAACCTGCAGAAAGCGGCTTGAGCCCGCATTCAGCCTGCGCCCGCTACAATGGTCTCGATCTCAACCCGTCGTGGAAAATAATTCCGCACATTCTGAAAGAAAATAATGCCGAAATTCAAGTTGCAAGTGCAGGAAGATGAATCCCGCGCCGATGTTTGGCACGACGTGAAAGGAGCCGCTGGTGAGTTGCTAACCTTCGATCAGGACGCCGCTGCCCGCGCAAAGCTCAAGGAGTTGTACCCGGTGCTGGTCAAGTTGGAAGAGTTCGCATCCGGCCCGAAACGAACCCGCGTGGTGGCTGTCAGCCCGTACGCGGATATCGACGAAGAACGTGACAAATAGCGTGCCAACCGGCGCGCCAACAGACGCGAAAATCGATGCTGCCATTGTTTGTAAGACCGCGGATGAGTAGCCTGTTTTATTGATAAAAGTAGCAAAAAAGTTGTTCAGACCATTAAAGGATAAACATGGAATACCGCCGTTTAGGAAAATCAGGGTTAAAAGTTTCAGCGCTTTCGCTGGGTTCGTGGATCACGTATGGCAATCAGGTTGACGAAAAAGCCGCTATTGAAATGATGAGCGCCGCGCGTGATCACGGCATTAATTTTTTTGATAACGCCGAAGTTTATGCGGCCGGTCGCTCCGAAGAAGTGATGGGTGCCGCGCTCAAAAAACTCGGCTGGGATCGGCTCACCTATGTGGTCTCCACCAAATTTTTCTGGGGACTACCGGCGACGTTTGCAGACGGCGTGAACGCCAAAAATACGCTCAACAGAAAATATTTAATGCAGGCGATTGATCACTCGTTAAAACGGCTGGATCTTGATTTCGTCGATCTGGTGTATTGCCATCGCCCCGATGCTAATACCCCGCTGGAAGAAACGGTTTATGCGATGCACGACATGATTGCGAGTGGCAAGGCGCTGTACTGGGGCACGTCTGAATGGAGCGCCGCCGAGATCGCCGCGGCTTGGCAAATCGCCGATAAACATCATTTGCACAAGCCTGTCGTCGAGCAGCCTGAATACAACCTGTTTCACCGCAAGCGGGTTGAAGTCGAGTACGCCAGACTTTACGAAGACATAGGCCTCGGCTTGACGATTTGGAGCCCGCTTGCGTCGGGATTGCTCACCGGTAAATACGCCAAAGGGGTGCCGGCGGATAGTCGCGGCTCGCTCAAAAATATGGCGTGGATGCAAGATCAATTGCTGGACGCGGATAAAAACGCCCGCGTCTTAAAGCTTACCGACGTCGCGAAAAGTTTGGGATGCACGACCGCCCAATTGGCGATTGCCTGGTGCCTTAAAAATCCACGCGTCAGCACCGTGATTACCGGTGCCTCACGGTTGTCCCAGTTTGAAGAAAACATGAAAGCACTGGAAATTGCCGGAAAACTTGATGCGCCTGTAATGGAAAAAATAAGTGAGATCATCGGCGCCCACCATGGCTGATAGCAGTACCACTGCGGCTGGTCAGCCCCAACCCACCGCCGCCCCACATGTGATGGTGGGGGCGGCTCAAGTGACAGCCGCAGCAGCGGTCGTTGAAAGCGCATCCGTTCGGTACGAGCTTCCACAACTCACGCTGCGCCTGGATCAGGCGTGGCGTATTTTGAATTTGAATCAAGATTTGATTCGCGCAGCAGACCAAAAAATTTACCTGCTGATCGTGATGTCGGCGCTGCTGGTGACCTATGTTTCGACGAATTTGGACAAAATTGTTCGGCAAGGGATGGTCGAAAAAGTATGGCTTTTTTTGTTTTTGATTGGTGGCGCTGCGTTCTTTTTGTTCGCGCTCATGACGCTGCTGGCGCGCGGTCGTAAACCCGAAAATGGATCGCTGAAAATCCCGCATCTGGTGTACTTTCAAGATATTGCACAACGCGCCCAGCCGGGAGAATATGCCGCCAATTTTCGCGACGCAGATTTGCATGAAGTGCTGGATGATGTGTGTCACCAAATTCATCAGGTGGCGACGATTGCGGGCAACAAGTATCGTTCCTATCGCCGCGCATGGGCGGGGTTATTGCTCGAGGTCAGCATGTTTCTAGTGATCGAATTTTCGATCATTCTCTAGCGAGAACTGTAAATACTGTGGTGCCGGGGTAGATGCTGAAATGGAAATGAAGAAAGTTAATGGCGGATCCATCCGCGCGATCGGTTACGACGATAAGCGACGTGCGCTCGTGGTTGAGCTATCCGCGGGAACCTATGAATACGCGAGTGTGTCGTCTGAAATGTGGCGGCGATTTTCCACCTCTGCTTCGATGCAAAGTTTTTTTCGCGACCAAATAGATGAGCACTTTAGTAAGAGGCGGGTGAAATAGTTTTTTGTGTCCTGACTTACCTAGGCGATTGCTTTAGATTGAAACCCCAGCATTGGCGAGCATCTCAGCACATAATCGTGCCAAAACGCGCGTCTAT
>JBBRZG010000086.1:0-16588 GCA_038236905.1 Burkholderiales bacterium | reverse complement strand
TTTCCTTTACCTGACCAACGACCGTCTGATTTCACTGGTGTGGAATCGTGGTGCGATTACGTCGCGCGAATCCTTTCTGGCTACGGAGAGCGGCAGCCGAAGCGCTCAGACGTATTTAGAAAAATATCTCGGCCTGCCGACCTATTTGATTACTGATTTGGTTGAAGAGGATTTCCGCCTCGATACCATTCCGCATTTGCGCGGGAGTGATGCCGACGCCATCATCAGCCGCAAATTAAGCCAGATTTATCGGAACACCAATCTTCGTCATGCCGTTATTCAAGGCCGCGAAGAAGAGGGACGGCGTGACGATAAGGTGCTTTACCACGCGGTCACGAATACCGACCTGATCAAGCCATGGCTGGATTTGTTGGAAAGGACCGAGGTGCCGCTGGAAGGTGTTTATTCTTCGCCGGTGTTGTCGTCACGTCTGCTAAAAGCGCTGGATTTGCAGTTTGCACACACCTTGCTGGTGACGGTGATTCCCGATTTCGGTTTGCGTCAAACTTATTTCAGAGACCAGCAGGTCAAGTTCAGCCGGATCACGCCCATTGTCTACGACCAGGGCCAATCGGTGGGTGGTGCGATTGCTGCCGAGATTGGGCGGACTTGGCAATACCTTGAGAGTCTGCGCTATTTTGCGGGCGGCGAGGTATTGGAAATTTGCATTCTCGCGCACGCGCGTGATCAGCCGATGATCACCGATGCCATTCGAAAATTTCCGGCGCTCAAATACCGGTTTCTGGATGTCGAACAAGTCTCCACCAAAATTGGCCTTAAAAAACCGCCATCGTCGTCGCATGCGGAGCAGATTCTGGTGCACATTTATGCGCAGACGGGTCTGCCGAATCATTTCGCAGAGCCACAAATGCGACGCTTTGCAATTTTTCGCAAGGCAAGAATCGGCTTGGTTGCGTTTACCGCCGCCGTACTCGCGGTGGGTGTGGTGGCCACTGGCTTCAATTTCTTGGAGGCCAGCCAAATTTCAAAGCGGATAGATGGGCGCGAGGCTGTGGTGCGAAATTCGCAGTCTGAGTATCAAACTATATTCAACGCGATGCGCCAGCAAAAACTCGCTTCTGATGTGGCGCGCGATACCAGCGCTTTTTACAAAACACAAATTCGACCGCAACCCTCGGCACCCGGCGCACTGTTAAGCGAAGTGAGCACGGTGTTTGCAGAATTCCCGCGGGTAAAGCTGCTGGGACTCACTTGGAGCGTGGGCGCCGATGAGCGCGCAACACCTAACTACACGACGATGCCGACGAATGGCGCGCTGGAGGTCACGTCTAACGATAAAATTGCCGCGCCCGGTGCTTTGCCGTCGCTTGCTAACGCACTCGGCGGAGGTAACGGAAGTAATGCCAGCGGCGCGGGCGCGGAAGCGACAAATATCGATCCGGTATGGTCTGGTGCAAAAGTTCAAGTCGCGATCATCGATGCGGCCATCACTCCGTTTGACGGAGATTTTCGCGCGACACTCGCCGAAGTTGAGCGTTTTAGCGCGCGCATGAATACCATGCCGGGACTTAAGACCACCATTGAATCCATGCCGCTCGACATTCGGTCAACCGCGTCAATAGTCTCAACCGGTAAGCGCACGGGCATTGGCCTGGCGGAAGCGCGGTTCGTGCTAAAAGTAGTCCGCGCGGGAGAAGCCTCGTGAACAGCCTGTTTACGCGGGACGGATTTCGAGCATTACGGCTGGTAGTGATCGTGATGTTGCTGGGCGTCGCAGTATCGGCCGCGTTGGTGGCCGGCAGCTATATCTATTGGCAATTTGAAAAGTCGAATGATCAACAATCGGTACGCGCCCAAGCCGACGCGTTGAACCGGGTGGCAAATGTGCGACGGGAGCAAAGCGACCTTCGTGATTCGGCACAAAATTATCAGGCAGTCACCGCTCGGGGGGTTTTTATACCCGAGCAGCGGCTGGATTTGATCGAGGCCATGAACAAGCTCAAAGATCGCCATAAGCTGCTGGATTTGCGCTATGAGATCTCGCCGCAGCGACCGCTCAAAATGGCGAGTGGTGGCAGCTATCCTGCTGTTAATGTGTTGGCCAGCCGAATTAAACTGAAAGTGCGCGCTTATCACGATGGAGATTTAGTGGCGTTCCTAAATGAATTCCCACGCGTTCAACGAGGCTTTTTTCCGCTCGATCGTTGCGTGATTTCGCGCGCGACCGATGCGGATAAACTCGACGCGAACGGTGCGCAAGAAGGTCAAAATGGCGGTGCGGCCTCACGCCAGCGCGCCGCGCAACTGGCACAAACGCCGGAGACAACCCCAGACGCGGTAACCGTTTCGCCCAACACGCTCAGTGCAGATTGCACGCTGGAGTGGATTACGCTGCAAGATAAACGTAACCCCAACCTCGTCGCGCAAGCCTCGCCGACAGCGCCCGCTGGCCGCACACGATGAACACTGACGTCATTCTGGCTTGGGCATTGCCGCAACCGGTTGAGATTCGTGTCGAGTCACGATTGAGACCACAATTCAAATCCATGCCTCGTATACGCACTTGGGTATATCTCTGTGTGCTCGCATGCGCGATTACACCCTCGCTTGCAGCATTTGGGCAAGCACCGTCATCACAAGACATGGCGTCCGTTTCAGCGCCACCAAAACTAGACACGTCAACGCCCACGCGGCTAAGCGCAGAAGCAGACCGGCAAGTCGGTTTACCATTACCCGGCACCTTATTCACCACCCGAGAGCAACGCGACAAAATGGACCGCACACGACGACGCGGGGGAATCGTGGAAGACGAGACCACCGCGCCCGCAGAGTCGCGGGTATCCGTGATCAACGGCTTCGTCAAGCGCAGCGATGGCCGCGATACGGTATGGGTAGATGACGTGATGAGACGAGATCCGCGTGCAGAGATGGTGCAGCAGTTGGAGCCGAATATGGTGGGGGGAAACTTCGCCATAAAACGCTTTACGCCTGCCGTTGAACCAAAACCCCCGTCAGCAATCATTCGCAGATCAATCCCACGCATCACCAACCAACTTCGCAAACCCACCCGAAAAATTGCTAAGCCATCTTTTCGCAAAATGGCCATTGTGAAATGAAATCGAGGCAACGAAAAGACGAAGGCTGGATAGTGTTGCTGGCAGTTCTCGCCATGCTAGCAATTACGATTGCATTCCTTGGTGCGGCGGCTAACAACAATACTGCAAAACTGGAGCGGCGAGATCTTACGGCGGCGGCACTTGCACAAGCAAAAGCGGCACTACTCGCATATGCGATTTCCAGAGATGACGAGGGGGGAGGGTCGAGGCCCGGAGAATTTCCCTGCCCAACATTAGTTGCCCCCGGAGCAATCGGATATGGCGTTTCTGCCAACGGATGTGTAACACGCCGGATCGGGAGACTGCCGTGGCAAACTCTTGGAATTCCCGAAATTTTTGACGCTACTGGTGAACCTTTGTGGTTCGCGCTTTCCACGAAATTTAATCCTACGGTACCGATTGTTAATTCTAGTTCGAGGGGCGATCTTACGGTGTATGCCGCCAACGGCGTAACCGCGCTGCAAACTGAAGTAGTAGCTGTAATATTTTCTGTCGGTGCCCCTGTGGCTAATCAAAACCGCTCGGCAACGGCTTCGGCACCATGCTTAGCCACATCAGGTACAACGATTAGTAGGAATATCTGCGCTGATAATTATCTTGATACTGTAAGCGGCAGAAATAATGCAACGAATGCAGGGCCTTACGTTTCCTCGGCTGCAAATAATTCATTCAACGATAGCTTGATTTACATTACGACCAGTGATTTTATTCCCCGAATAGAGGAAAGGGTTGCTAAGGCGGTTGCCAGAACAGCCAAGGCCTACTACACGCAATTTGGTTATTTTCCTTATGCTGCTTATTATTCGGATGCGGCCACCGAGCCGCTGCGAAAAAACCAAGCGAATTGTAACGATCTGAATTTTTCGGGGCGCTTCCCGGAAGATATTTCTATATTCAGCTCGCCGCCCGTTTCACTTCAACGATGTACTGGATTAAAAGAGTGGGCTGATGTAGCCGTGCCTAATCAATTGCCAACTTGGTATTTTGTAAACAGATGGAATCTTTCTACTTACTATGCTGTTGGGAAAGCCTTCGCTTACGGCGGGTCAAAGGTGTGTGGGCCTCTAGGTGATTGTTTAACGGTTGACGCAGATAGTAATGTTAGAGCTCTAATAATGCTGCCGGGCGTACCGCTAGTAACTCAAAATCGAACGTCAAATTCGCCACCCTACAATTCAAATTCTTTATCAGACTATTTTGAGGTCTCTGAAAATCTCGAGGGCTGGCCAACCCTTGTAAATTATTTTTTTAAGGCTGACGTCACTGGTTTGCCCTCGAGTGACCGCGTCATCGCGATCACGAACTAACCTTGATTTTGGACAAATATTCTAGCTTCAATATTTTTAATATGCTTATTCGAACTAAGCGGCAATCAGGTTTTTCCTTGATCGAGATCGCTGTGGTCTTGGTCATCCTCACAATACTTCTCGCTGTAGTCGCTGTTCCTCTGGCAACGCAAGTAAACCAACGACGGATTTCAGAAACCAAGCTGGCTCTCGACAATGCACAAAAGGCATTGTTGGGGTTCGTTGCGTCAAACGGCAGATTGCCGTGTCCGGCAACGGACGGAACCGGCGCCACTGTAAATTCGTTGGGCGACGAAGCATTTGCGTCAGGCTCAAGCGCGGCGGACGGAATCTGTGCAAAGTTCGTCGGGTTTTTTCCAGCCGTGGCGCTAGGCGTGAATCCGGTTGATGCTGAGGGATTCATGGTGGATGGCTGGGGCATTAAGCAAAATAGACTTCGATATGCGGTATGGGGGTCCACAAGTATCCCGGACTATCCCTTCACAAAGACAAACGGCCTACAAAACCGCATGAACGATTTTACGCCCTCCACTAAAAAGTTAATCTTCGTGTGTCAAGCAGCGCCTACTGGAGCTCCGCTCGCTAGCCCGAACGTAAATACCACTACTAATATTTGCGGGTCTGCAGTGAAACTCACTGACAAATCACCCGCCGTTATTTTTTCACTGGGCTCGAACGCGGCCACAGGCGGTACTGGGGTCGATGAATTACATAATGTTAATCAGGATTTTGTATTCGTATCGCACGATCCAACGCCAGCGGGTTCAGCGCCCGGCGAGTTTGACGATATTGTGACTTGGATATCACTCAATACGTTATTTGATCGCATGCTCCAAGCGGGCAAACTTCCTTAATCACGTTAAGCCACGCTACGACTCCAGCGAAAATAATTCAAACCGAACATCTCCCGCCACATTTGATTTCACCGCTAATTCGTAACCGACTTGCTCGGCTAGTCTAGCCGCTTGAAATAATCCAATGCCTAATCCGCCCGAGGCAGAGTCAACAATCGGGGCACGGAATAAACTCTCCATCGCGTTTTTTGAAACGGGGCTGCCGGTGTCGCTGATCTCTAAGCTGGGCGCGGGGTTTGAGTGATATTGCACGCTGATATTCAGATGCGGTTGGCGTTGTTTTTTCTGCCGCGCGTTCTCTAAACAGTTTTCCAATACGGTGTCGAAGAGCGCAGCGGGAATGAGCTCGCCGCCATTCGCTTTACCCGAAACGTCACCGCTAAACTCCGCACTAAAGGTTATGCCTAACTCGGCATGACGGGCAATCACGTCGCCCCACCAATCGCGGGCGGGCATGGAGATGCCCTCGGATTCCACAGCTGGATTTTGCAATTTATCGAGCGTGGTTTGCAGCCGTTTGGTGAGCTGCGGCAACTGGCGGCCCAGCAATGCCTCGTATGGCGACGGCGGGCGGCGATCAAATTCTGGCCGCGGCTTTTGCGCTTCCACTGAACCGGCCGATGCGAGTGCATAAAGAGACTGCAATAGGTTTTTAATGTCGTGTGTGAGGCGCGCGCCGGTTTCGTGAACAGCCTGAATGTAAGTGTTTTGTTTAAGGGTTTGCTCGCGACGTTTACCTTCGTAGAATTCGCCGACGACTTGTGCGAGCAGCCGCAGGTGTAACACCATGGCCGGCGACAGGCGGCCTTCGCTGTAGAAGGTCATATCGAGCCGATGGATACAAAAACGGGTAGCGTGGCTTTTAAGCGTATTCTCGCCACCAAAACCATCCGCGCCATCGGGTGATTTCCAGTCGGCACCGATCAGCCAAGGCATAGTCGCGACTTCATTCATCGCGTCTTGTAAAAATCTCGCCGAGCTCATGTCGGTTTCAGAAAGCTCGGCAATGCGCCGCATCCACAATTCGAACGGCATGCCGACGCTCATCAGATAGCGCGAAAAATAAGTGCGCAACCCACCGAAGCCGGCTCTGGGACCCCACAGCACGCCGAGAATAAACAGGGCAATCGCAAACGCCAGCACGGTCAGCACGACCGCTTGAAAGTATTGGTTGTCGGTGACGCGCATCGCGCTAATGCTGCCCAACACCAGCACCACGACCAATTGGAAAATGAGCAGGCTGTAGAAAAAATCGAACACCTGTGCGTTGGTTTCGTCTTCCGCGCGATAGGGCAGAAACACCATCGAGATCAGAACCATCGGCAGCAAAAACGTAACGACCATTTGCAGACCGACTGGGAAGACTGAGATGCCGAGCAGGAATAATGGAACAGCCCAAATTAAAAGTATCGCGAAAAGATAGAACACTGCGGCCACATAAAACCGGCCGGGGCGCGCGGCCTGTTGGGTAAAAACCTTGCCGCCCATAATGCCGATCAGTATTGCCAGCCATGCCACCAGCATCCACGGCGCGAGCCCATACAACACCACCGCGGTAATGCCAACAAGTAAGACGATGGCGAGAATATTCAGCTCCTGATCGGTGCTCACGAATGGCTGCCACAATAAAAATAAACCGAAGTGAACAAGCAACCATGCGCGCTCGAACTCGCTACCGATAGGCGATACCAACGCAGCGTGCAGCGACAGCAGCATCGCCAAAATCACCCAGCGGCGTGCCCCGCGGATAATTTCGGTGAGCGTTTTCTTTGACTTGATGAGATCGGGGTTCATGTGACGTTGATTCTAACCGAGCGCACGTCTTCGCGAGAGCAATGTGACCATTGGCCGAGTTGAGATGGTCAGAATGCCGGGAGGCGCCGCGTCGATACCAACAGAATCACGACAGCGTTCGACATCCCTCAGCGCTTCAATTTTCGGTTCGGGAAACCAGCAGAAATCAAAACCCCAATATCGACGGTCTTCTACGGACAATAATGTGTGTGAAGCCCTGTTGATGCTGGTGTTTCATTTTCAATATGAGTACATTATCAAATCAAAACGTGACTGGATGTAAATGATTTTGTTAACATAGACCGATCAATTTGATCGCTCGCAGTCTCCTTCGTCTTAACTTCCTGATCAGGAAATTTCCATGCTTCAAGCAAATTCAAACATGCCTAATTCAAACTTGCCCAATATGCTCACCGCGCTTCAACTTACTCGTGATATGTTGAATTACAACACCGTTAATCCACCAGGGATTGAGCGGGCATGTGCTCAGCACGTGGGCAAGCTGCTGGAAGACGCAGGCTTTCGGGTGGCATATCACGAGTTTGCGGATGCACGCACCAGCCTGATCGCCACGATCGGCGGGCATCAGGAGAAACCACCGATTTGCTTTACCGGCCATATTGACGTGGTGCCACTTGGCACTGCTGCATGGACGCGCGATGCGTTCGCGGGTGAGACCGACGGCGACCATGTATTCGGCCGTGGCTCGAGCGATATGAAAAGCGGTATTGCCGCGTTTGTAGTGGCAGCGATACGGCTGGCACCACATTTGAAAAATACCGCGGGTTTGGTATTGGTGTTGACGGCGGGCGAAGAGGTCGGTTGCGAAGGCGCTAAATTTTTAGCGCACAAAAAATTGCTGGATCGGGCGGGCGCCATTGTTGTCGCAGAACCAACGGACAACTATCCTTTCGTCGGACACAAAGGGTTGTGCTGGATCGAGATCGAGACCAAAGGCAAGACCGCTCACGGTTCAATGCCGGAGCAGGGTGAAAATGCGATTTTGAAAATGAACAAGGTTATATCCAAGCTTGATGACTTCGATTGGAAACACCACTGCGGCGTGGATTGCCACCCGATCATGGGCACGCCGACAATGAACGTGGCGACGCTTCACGCCGGACTGAATACAAATTCTGTGCCGGATTCGGCGCGGCTAACGGTTGATATGCGTACTGTTCCGGGCATCGAGCATGTCCATTTATGTGCTTCGGTACAGGCCCTGATCGGTGATATCGGCAAGGTGCGAAAAATCGTGGATACGCCAGCACTTTATTCGGAACCGGATGAATGGGTGGAGAGCATTTTTGAAATTGCCGCGCCGTTTGTGGGCGCAAAACCGATTCCTAAAACGATTATGTTTTCAACCGATGGTGCCGACCTGAAGCGCGGCTACGCTGAGTCCGGCAATGGCAGCATTCCGGCGGTGATCATAGGCCCGGGCGAGCCGTCGATTGCACATCAAATTGATGAGTGGTGCTCCATCAAACGCCTCGAAGAGTCTGTCGACATGTATGACCAGATGATGCGCGATTGGTGTGCGCTGTGATTCGTCACACCAAGGGCTAGAAGACGCCTCGGATTAGCCGTTGGTTGGGCGTTAAACCGAAATCGCCATCTTGATCGCCAGCGCGACCAAAAATACCATGAATACCTTTTTTAGCACCGCCACCGGCAACTTGTGCGCCAGCTTTGCACCAATCGGCGCCACAAAAAAGCTGGTGAGTGCAATGCCGAAAAACGCCGGCAGATACACATAGCCGAGGCTCCATTCGGGCAAATCGTGATCCATCAAGCCGGTGACCACATACCCTACGGTGCCAGCGAGGGCAATCGGGAAACCCACTGCCGCGGAGGTGCCAATGGCTTCATGAATTTTGACGTTACACCAGGTTAAAAACGAAATGGTGAGCACCGCGCCACCAATGCCGGCCAGGCTTGACACAAATCCCATCAACGCGCCGAAGCTGACCATACCCGCGGTTTTGGGTAGAGTTCGGTTTGCTTGCGCTTGTACTTCCGACCCGGCTTGATCTGGTTTGGCTTGAGCCGCTTTTGGCTTGAGGCCAAACACCAGCTGCGCCGCCAGAAAAAACATGAAGCCCACAAAAAAGTATTTGAGAAACGTGGTGCTCGAAAAGTATGCAAACACGGTGCCTACCAAGGTCCCGACCAAGATACCCGGCGTCATTTTTTTCACGACTCCCCAATTCACGGCATTGTGCGCGTGGTGGGTGCGCGTGCTCGCGAAGGCGCCCGGCAATATAGTCGCCATTGATGTGGCCAGCGCCATATGAATCACATGATCGTTGGAGTAGCCCAACTTCACAAAAGTGAGCGACAAAATCGGTACCATCACCGAGCCGCCGCCAATGCCCAGCAAGCCCGCGAAGAATCCGACAAAAACGCCCGCAGCCAGATAAATGAGCAAATAGAGGGGATCAAAGGCCATGATCATAGCGCCTCCTGTCTGGCCGTCATATTACGCAATCAGGCAAGCAGCTTAACGATGGTTTTCCACTCGGCTGGCAGTATCGGCGTAATCGATAGTCGGTTGCCGCGCTGCAAAATGGTCATTTCTTCCAGCGCTGGAATATTGCGTAATTCTGCCAACGATAGCAACCGCGTTTTTTTCGTGAGCTTGACGTCAACCAGCATCCAGCGCGGCGTTTCGGGCGTGGCCTTCACGTCGAAATATTTGCCCTTTTTATCAAACTGCGTCGGGTCAGGATAGGCGGGGGAAGAGACTTTTGCTAGGCCAGCAATGCCGGGCTCGGGACATGATGAGTGATAAAACAAAACATCATCGCCAATCTTCATCTGATCACGCATAAAATTTCGCGCCAGATAATTGCGCACACCGAACCATGGCACAGTTTGGTTTTTTGCTTTCATCAGGTCATCAATTGAAAATTCGGACGGTTCAGATTTCATCAGCCAAGAGGCCATAAGCGCGAGTCTTTCCAGGAGCGAGAAAGGAGATTATGCCAACAGTATGACGTGTTGCGCGCGACGAACTTTTGATAAGGATCGCGCGGTGATGGCGCTGCCGGATTGGAGGTACGGAGTGGGGCGCGGAGAAATGCAGGAGAGGGAATGCAGCGGTGAAGCGAGATCAAATAACGCCGTCGTTGGGAAACGACCAGAGTTCCAGGTAAACGATAAATCCAATATGTTTGAGGGTTCGCTCGGGGCCGCACGCTTGAACGCTAGGGTTCAAGTAGGAAACCGACCGGATGCCATTAGGTGCGTCCGCGTGGGACGCTCACACAGACATCGCTTGAGCCAGAATCCATCGACAAAAGTCTATTGGTTCAAAGGATGTAAACCCCAAGCGAACTCTCAAACACACAGACGAAAAATCAATATGTCTGCCTGCTTGTTTATCAGCGGAAACCGCGATTTAAAAAAGCTTTTCTTGATCCGAAATAGCTTTCTCAATGACGTTTTCCAGTGATTCCATTCTACGCCGGACGAACTCTGCGTCAACGGAATTATTTGGATTTTTTTGAGAACTTATCGAGCCGCTATTCGTTGCGCGATCGGTAACGCCAGGCGCGCCACCCGAAACCAGCAACTGCAAATAGTCGTGGGCAATGTTGAGCGCTGCCATGATGGCGATGCGCTCGTTGCCGATGACCTTTCCGCTGTCGCGAAGCTCTTTCATTTTTTTATTAAGCAATTCAACCGAGGCAAGAAGCTGGCGCTCTTCACCCTGCGGTGCGGCCACCCTGAACTCACGTCCCATCACGTTGATCGTGGTGCCTTTTGCTGCGCCCGAGGTGGCCTTGGCGTCTTTAGGTTCGCGCGATGTACTCACAAATTTGCGCTCATACGTTCAGGCTCATGGACGTGGACTTTCCGCCTCTGGCATCTGCGCAATCAGCGCTTCTACACGAGTTTTGGTTTGGTCGAGTTTTTCAGAAAGGCGCTTTACTTCGTCAGATTTCATTGCCACGGTTTGGCGCAATTCATTGTTCTCCGCGCGCAGGCGATGGAACAAAGTGACGAAGTTATTCAGCTTTTCTTCAAAACGAGAAATATCGGCTTCCATTTGGCCAATGTAGCGGAAAAAGACGTGTAAAGTCAATTAGTAAGGGCACAATGTGAAAGTTTTTTCACATCTTTACAATGCCTGACGGGATAACCTTCAAACCACCCCAGAGCTACAGTAAGGCAAATAATGCGGGGCTGCGCATGTGTCGTGCAACAACGCTCTGTGGGCTCACTGACAACGAGATGACATTAACATGCGGCGCGCTCAGCCTCTCAGTGTCGGCGATCAACGACCTGCTCGTGTAGAATGTTCAGCGCGATAGGTGCTTCGTCATTTGTAATAAGTGGCAAAGTTAAACGGGAAGCGTGTGCTTGAGCCCAGTCTGGGCAAGAAAACCACGCACTGCCCCCGCAACGGTGATTGGGATGTTTCGATTCAGCACCACTGGACGGCACGTTTGTCTGGGAAGGGAATCGAAATGATAACAAGTTTGCTATCAACCCATCAGTCCGGATACCGGCCTTTCGCCGCAACATCGGCCACATGATTTTTGGTTGGCCAATGTTGCGCCGGTGTGCTGAGGCCAGCTTAATATTTGCCGCAGCATGAACTATTACGCGGCTTGCGGGGACGCTCGCCGCTTCACTGAAAACTTCTCATGAAACCCAAATATATAAGTTCCAAACCGAGGTTATCTGCGGCGGCGTTAGCCATCGCGGGATTACCGTTATTAGCTTTTTCATCTGTACTGCACGCGCAAGCGCAAAATCCTAGGCCCGACGCGGCACTTCCAAACGTGTTGGTGACGGCAATTCGTATGCCGCTGGCAGAAGATGCCACGCTGGCGCAAACCACCGTCATTACGCGGCGCGATATTGAGGCAGCCGGTTCATCCACGCTGGTTGAACTGCTACAGCGTGCGGCAGGCGTTGAAATTCGCTCCACGGGCGGCGCAGGGCAGCCTTCGGGCGTGTTCATTCGCGGCGCCAGCGCGCAGCAAACGCTGGTGTTGGTCGACGGGCTGCGTCTTAGCTCGGCAACGGCAGGTGGTGCTGCATTCGAAAATATTGCGCTTGATTTGATTGAACGTATCGAAGTGGTCAAAGGCCCAATGTCCGGGCTCTACGGGTCGGATGCGATTGGTGGCGTGGTGCAGATTTTTACGCGCGGTGCCAGCAAGCCGCGATTGACTGCTGCGCTTGGCGTTGGCTCAAACTCAACCTTGGCATTCAACACCGGTTTCTCAACTATTGAGGGCAATACCTCCCTCACCCTGAACGCCGGTTATCGCGAAGTTGCGGCCCGTTCGGCAAGCAATGTCAATGCGGGTTCTTTTACCTATAACCCCGACCGCGATCCCTATGACAATACAAATCTGCTACTGAAGGTGGCGCATACGTTATGGCAGGGAGAAGTGTTGTCGTTGAGTGCATGGCAATCGGTAGGACACACCAAGTTTGACGACGGCCCGACGGGTGATCCATCGAATAAGCAAACGTTATCCGGCTTGCAACTTGCGTCTGAAAACAATTTCGCCAGCTTTTGGAAATCCACTCTGCGCCTCGGCCAGACTAGCGATAACATTATCATTTCATCGAGCTTTCCCGACCGCTTCAAAACCACACAAAACCAGTTGGCTTGGCAGAATCAATTCGCAACGCCCGTCGGCGCATGGTTGCTGGGCTATGAATGGCTTGGGCAGCGCGTCGCCAGCACCACCGAATACGATAAAAATAAACGAAATACGCAATCATTTTTTATCAGCGTAAACGAAACCATTGATCAGCAACGATTAAGCGCCAGCGTCAGGCGTGACCGGGAAGATCAATTCGGCGGCCGCACCACGGGCTCGTTTTCATACGGCATTCAGCTTCAAGCCGACGAGTTGGTTTATGCGAGTTATGGTGAAGCATTCCGCGCACCCTCATTCAACGATCTTTACTATCCGGGCTTCAGCAATCCATTGTTGCGCCCTGAAAAATCAAGAAGCGTTGAATACGGCTGGCGCCTAACCAAACCAGAATATCGTTTGAATCTCGCGATTTTTGATAACCAGATTGATGATTTGATTGCCTTTGATTTCGCAACCAATACGCCCCAGAACATACGTCGCGCACATATCAAAGGCTTGGAACTTTCGACAGATTTTGCATGGGCGGGATTTAACTGGCGAGGTGCCGTGACTGCGCAGCGGCCTGAAGATGGTGATACCGGCAAACAGCTTCGTTCGCGCGCCAAACAGTTTGGCTCGATTTCAGTATCGAAAACGTTGAATCAATTCGATTTCGCGGTGGATATCAGTGGCAACGGCAAACGATTTGATTCCGGGTCTGAAGCCGTCAGCTCAAAGCTGCCGGGCTACACTTTGCTCGGCGGAAGCGTGCGCTATCGCATCGATAAAACATGGACGGTGGAATTGAGCGGGCAAAACTTGACGGGTCGAAATTATGAGCTCGCGCGGGGATACAACACACCGGGCCGCAACGTATTTTTCAACGTGAAGGCTGTTGCGTTCTAAAGATATTTAGATAAATAAACTCTAGCATCGACGGGCTTCACAGGCAATTGTTGCTTGAAAGCGCCCGCCGATACTAGGGTTTCGTTTTTAGTCCGCCAACAAACAATATAAAAACACTAGTTGTTTAGGCTGCGTCTTTCGACTTTTTTACATTGGGTTTTTTTACTGCGGGCTTTGCGGCGGCCGGCTTTTTAGCTGCAGGTTTTTTTGCGGTTGGTTTTTTGGTCGTAGGCTTTTTTGCGACAGGCGTTTTAGCCGTTGGGGCTTTGGCTGTCGGTTTTTTAGCCGTGGCTTTTGCAGTGACTGGCTTTTTTGTGGTTCTGGTTTTAGCGCTTGGTTTTTTAGCAGCAGGTTTTTTAGCACTTGGTTTTTTCGCCGCAGGCTTTTTAGCAGCGGGTTTTTTGGCTTTTACGGGCGCTACAACTTCTTCAACCTTTGGCTTCACTTCGCGTTTGGGTTTTGGATATTCCAGCTTGCCCTCCTGCCATAACTCTTCGAGTTTGTAGTATTCACGCACGGCGGGCTGCATGATATGCACCACGATATCGCCGCAGTCAACCAGCACCCATTCGCCGCTGCCTTCGCCTTCGCTGCCGATAATGTCGTAGCCCGCCTCTTTGACTTTTTCGATGACATTATTTGCTAACGCTTTCGTCTGGCGGGTTGAGTCGCCACTGGCAATGGCAATGTAGTCGAAAACGGAGGTGAGTTTCATCACGTTGACGAGCTGGATATCGCGCGCTTTTATGTCTTCAAGCGCATCAATGACGACGTCGGTTAAGGTTTTTTTAGCCATCTTGGTGGAGCCTTTGAAAATATGTTTGACCGGGTGTGTTCGGTGGTGTGTTTGGTAATGTGTTGATCAATTTGTTTAGCCATCACGCCGAGCGATAGAGGTGGTACTGATCAATATAGTCGCAAACGGACGGGGGTACCATGGCCCGAATCGATTCGCGGTTTGCGAGCGCTGCACGGACGGCGGTGGAGGATATTGGTGGCGGTGATGTTTTAAGCGCTATCCAGACACCTGTGCTGGGAATTGGCTGGTCTAATGCGGTTTCACGAGATCGAACTTCAGCTGAAAATTCAGCCCCCCATTCAGGTGAAGAATCCACACCAGCGCGCATGATAACCGCAAAATTGGTTAATTTGAACAAATCACGCCAGCGATGCCAGGTATCGAGCTTCGCAAAAGCATCTGAACCGATTAACCAGAAAAACGGACGGGCCAGGCCAAGCTCTGCGCGAATTTCAGTCAGGGTATCGAACGTATAGGTTGCGCCTTCGCGTTTCAATTCGCGTTCGTCAATGCGGATGTTGCCATTTCCGTTGACCGTATTTATAGCGTTTGCTGCATCTAGCTCAAGCGCCAAACGTAGCATCTCGACGCGATGCCGGGCCGAGGCAAACGGGGCACGGCCGCGCTGGTACGGATTGCCGGCGGGCAGCACAATCAGGCGCTCAGGTTTCAACTCGGTCAAAGCCGCGTGCGCGACAGCCATATGGCCCAAATGCACCGGATCAAAAGTGCCGCCAAAAAAAACCATCGGGGGCAGGTTGTTAGAAGTCGAGGTCAAAATCGTGATTGAACCTATGAGTTCAAATCAACACGTTAGCGATATCAAACGCGAATCTGCCCATCACCAAACACCACCCATTTTTGCGATGTGAGGCCTTCAAGTCCCACCGGACCACGCGCATGCAGCTTGTCGGTAGAAATGCCGATTTCGGCTCCAAGGCCATATTCAAACCCATCAGCAAATCGTGTCGACGCATTTACGATTACCGATGCCGAATCAACCTCACGAAGAAAACGCATGGCGTGGGAATAGTTGTCAGTGACGATTGCATCAGTATGCTGCGAGCCGTATTTTGCAATATGAGTCATCGCTCCATCTAAATCGGCAACAATTTTAATTGCGACGATTGCTGCTGAATATTCTTCAAACCAGTCGTCTTCGGCTGCATTAGTCACCGAGAAGATACCTTGAGAGGCAAGCAGGGCGCGGCTCTCAGGGCATACGCGCATTTCAACTTGCTTGGCTTGGTAAATTTTTGCGATCTGGGGCAACACGTTCGGTGCAATATTTTGGGCAACCAATAAGGTTTCCATGGTGTTGCAAGGCGCATAGCGTTGCGTCTTCGCATTATCGGCAATCGCAATGGCTTTTTGCACATCGGCACTGTCGTCAATGTAGACATGGCACACGCCATCGAGATGTTTAATTACCGGCACCATGGCCTCATCCGCAATTTTGGCGGTCAGACTTTTCCCGCCGCGTGGAATGATTACATCAATCACACCTTTCATCGCCAGCATCGCCGTGACCGCTGCACGATCTGTCGTGGGCACCAGTTGCACCGCTGTAACTGGCAGGTCCGCGGCTTGCAAGCCCACCACCATGCAGGCATGAATGGCGAAATTACTCTCAAACGCCTCACTGCCGCCGCGTAAAATGCACGCGTTACCAGACTTCAGACAAAGCGCGGCGGCGTCTGCGGTAACGTTGGGACGCGATTCATAAATCATGCCGATCACACCCAACGGCACGCGCATTTTTCCGACTTGGATGCCAGAGGGTCGAAATTTGAGATCGCTCATTTCACCCACCGGGTCGCTCAAGCCCGCCACCTCTCGGACACCCTCAGCCATGGTACGAATGGATTTTTCAGTGAGCGTCAAGCGATCGATGAAGGCTTGATCGTGGCCAGTTAGTTGTGCGCGGGCAAGGTCGTTGGCATTAGCCGCGAGGATGGCAGAGACGTGCTTAACCAACGTATCCGCGGCACAAATGAGTGCTGCGTTTTTGTTTGCGGTAGAAGCACGTGCGAGCTCACGTGCCGCCGACTTGGCCGCGATGCCAATCTTGCGCATGGTTTCTGCGACGTCGTTACTGGTGATATTCGGTTGTGTTAAATCGTTTGCCATTGCGCTCGCTGTTGCACTTGCGTTTGTATTTAGTGGCACCAATTTTAACCGGAATGCTAGACGCCTGTTTTCAACTGCCGGTCTGCCAAGTGCGGAGGCCTGCGCGTACCCC
>JBBRZG010000085.1:0-16750 GCA_038236905.1 Burkholderiales bacterium | reverse complement strand
GGCCGCGATGTTGTATGACATTGGCTTCGATCATTTCTGGAACGCGCCTTCCAAAGCCCATGGCGGCGATATGATTTTTATGCAGGGACACTCCGCACCGGGCGTCTACGCCCGCGCGTTCCTCGAAGGACGGCTCACCGAAGAGCAGCTCGAAAATTTCCGCCGCGAAGTGGATGGCAATGGCATTTCGAGCTATCCGCACCCCTGGCTGATGCCTGATTTTTGGCAGTTCCCCACGGTATCGATGGGCTTGGGGCCGATTCAGGCGATCTATCAAGCGCGGTTTATGAAATATTTGCACAATCGCGGCATCGTCAATACCGAAGGCCGCAAAGTGTGGGCATTCATGGGCGATGGCGAGATGGACGAACCTGAATCGCTAGGTGCGATTGCGTTGGCATCACGTGAGGGGTTGGATAATTTGGTATTCGTGGTCAACTGCAACCTACAACGACTTGATGGCCCGGTGCGCGGGAACGGCAAGATTATTCAGGAATTGGAGGCTGATTTCCGCGGGTCCGGGTGGAACGTATTGAAAGTAATTTGGGGCCGCTATTGGGACCCACTGTTTGCGAAAGACTCAGAGGGCATCCTGTCGCGTCGCATGATGGAAGCGGTGGATGGCGAATATCAAAATTACAAAGCCCGCGATGGCGCCTATGTACGCAAACATTTTTTTGGCAAATATCCGGAACTGGAAAAAATGGTTGCCTCCATGTCCGACGAGGACATTTGGCGCTTGAATCGCGGCGGACATGATCCCTACAAAGTGTATGCCGCCTATTCGCAAGCGGTGAAGCACAAGGGTCAGCCGACCGTGATTTTAGCCAAGACCATCAAGGGTTATGGCATGGGTAAAGCCGGTGAAGGCCAGAACATCACCCATCAGCAAAAGAAAATGGATTTGGCGTCGTTAAAGCAGTTCCGTGATCGATTCAACATACCGGTGTCAGATGATGTCATCGCCGATATTCCGTTTTATAAACCTGCCGAAAATTCACCCGAGATTCAGTATCTAAAGGCGGCGCGCGCTAGGCTCGGCGGCTCGCTGCCCGTACGTTTCCCAAATATTCCCGCTCTTAAAGTGCCCGAGTTATCGATCTTCGAACCGCTTTTAAAATCGACCGAAGAGCGCGAAATTTCGACCACGATGGCCTTCGTTCGCGCGTTCACCGCGCTAACCCGCGACAAGGAACTCGGTCCACGTTTGGTACCGATTGTTGCCGACGAATCGCGAACGTTTGGCATGGAAGGCCTGTTCCGTCAGTTGGGCATTTATTCCTCAGTCGGCCAATTGTACGAACCGGTCGATGCAGGCGAATTGATGTTTTACAAAGAAGACAAAGCAGGACAGATTTTGCAGGAAGGTATTAACGAAGCCGGTGCATTCTGCTCGTGGATGGCGGCCGGTACCAGCTACGCGAACCACGGCCAGCACATGATTCCGTTCTTTATTTTCTATTCCATGTTCGGCTTTCAGCGTGTTGGCGACCTGGCCTGGGCGGCCGGCGACATGCAGGCGCGCGGCTTCCTGCTCGGCGGCACATCAGGGCGCACCACGTTGAATGGCGAAGGTCTGCAGCACGAAGACGGTCACTCACATTTGATGTCGGCCACCATTCCGAATTGCATCTCATATGACCCCACATTCAGCTATGAGCTGGCGGTCATCATGCACGACGGTTTGAAGCGCATGTATGAAAAAATGGAACCGGTTTATTACTACATCACGGTGATGAACGAAAACTACACGCACCCGGCTATTCCGACTGCTGCGGGGGTCGAAGCCGACATTCTCAAGGGTATGTACTTGTTCCGCGAATCGAAAGAAGCCAAAAAACCGCGCGTACAGTTGATGGGCTCAGGCTCAATCTTCCGCGAAGTCATTGCGGGCGCAGAGTTACTGGAGCTCGATTGGGGCGTGGTAAGCGATATCTGGAGCTGCACCTCGTTCACGGAATTACGCCGTGACGGTATGGCCGCAGAGCGCCAGAATATGCTCCATCCCGAAGCCGTTGCCGTCGCCCCGCACGTTGCCAAATTGCTCAAAGGTCATAAAGGCCCCGCCATCGCGGCAACCGACTATATCCGTAGCTTCGCAGACCAGATTCGTCCCTATATCAATGACCGCAAATTCGTCGTGCTTGGCACCGACGGTTACGGGCGTTCGGATACGCGCAAACAACTGCGCAAGTTCTTCGAGGTAAACCGATATTACGTCGTTATTGCCGCCCTAAAAGCATTGGCAGATGAAGGCACGATCCCGGTAAAAACAGTATCGGAAGCGATCAAGAAATACGGCATTGATGTGGAGAAGCCCGCGCCTTGGACAGTATAGAAAAGCGGACAAAAGTGCACCCCTACTTTTGTCCGCTTTTATTTGGCAAGAATCGGTGGCAAAGCCACTCGCTTCTTTAGCTAACGCAAAACCAAAAAACAAATTGAGGAGTAGTTGCGTGGCAAATCTTATTGAAGTAAAGGTTCCTGATATTGGCGATTTCGCCGATATTCCCGTGATCGAAATTTTGGTCAAGGTCGGCGACACTGTCAAAAAAGAGGACTCTCTCATTTCGCTGGAAAGCGACAAAGCGACGATGGAAGTGCCTGCATCGCATAGCGGCGTGGTCAAGGAAATCAAAGTGAAACTTGGCGACAAGGTTTCGATGGGCGCGTTAGTCCTGCTGTTGGAAGAAAATGCAGGCGAAATATCCATTGCCCGGCCCGCGCCAAATGAAGCGCAAGCACAATTAAAACCAGAAGCAAAACCAGCACCAGCCCAGACCCCAGCACCCGCGCCTGTCGCCGAGGTGTCTGCTCCAAGACCCGCACCCACATTGCCTCTCCAGCCATCGAGCGTCAAAGCGACAAGCGAAGGTATCGTCCCCGCTCATGTTCATGCCAGCCCCTCCATTCGCAAACTCGCGCGGGAATTTGGCGTAGATCTGGGAAAAGTAAAAGGCTCCGGTCTTAAAGGCCGCATTACCGAAATTGATGTTAAAGGCTTTGTAAAAACCGAGCTTGCCAAGCCAAGTTCCAGCGCGGGTGCTGTGGGTGGAGGGTTTGCGCTGCCGCAGATGCCGTTCGTGGATTTCACCAAATTCGGTGAAATCGAAACGCGTGCGCTTTCGCGAATCAAAAAATTGTCGGGCAACAATTTGCATCGAAATTGGGTCACGATTCCGCATGTCACGCAGCAAGACGAGGCTGACATCACCGACGTCGAAGCTTTCCGCGTAAAAACGAATGAAGAAATCGCCAAGAGCGGCGTGAAAGTCACGATGCTCGCGTTCCTCATCAAGGCGAGCGTGGCGGCGCTGAAAAAATACCCGGAGTTCAATGCGTCGCTCGAACCGGGCGGAGAAAATTTGATTCTAAAAAAATATTTCAACGTCGGTTTTGCCGCCGATACGCCGAATGGCTTGGTGGTGCCGGTGATTAAAAACGCCGATCAAAAATCGATCATCGACATCGCCAAAGAGATGAGCGAACTTGCCGCCAAAGCACGCGAAGGCAAACTATCACCCACTGAAATGCAAGGCGGCTGCTTTTCGATTTCGTCTCTAGGCGGCATCGGCGGCACGTTCTTCACGCCGATTATCAATGCGCCTGAAGTCGCAATCTTGGGCGTCTCAAAATCATCGATGAAACCCACCTGGAATGGCAAAGAATTTGTGCCGCGCATGATTCTGCCGATGTCGCTCTCTTATGATCATCGCGTGGTCGATGGTGCAGCGGGAGCGCGGTTCACGACCTATTTGGCGGCCCTGATGTCAGATATTCGCAAGCTTGTTTTGTAGGGGCATAGGACAAATACGATGGCAAATTTAATAGATGTACTTGTGCCCGATATTGGCGATTTCACGGATATTCCGGTCATCGAAATTTTCGTAAAAGTCGGCGACACGATCAAGAAAGAGGATTCGCTGGTTTCACTCGAAAGCGATAAAGCGACAATGGAAGTGCCTTCCACGCATGCCGGCGTCGTGAAGGAAATTAAAGTTAAGTTGGGCGATAAGGTTTCGATGGGCGCGGCGCTTTTGGTGGTGGATGCTTCGGACGCGGTGGGCGCTCCCCTATCCCAACCTTCATCCGAGACGGGGCAAGGAGTTGGCGCGGCATCAGTTTCGAAGCAACTCTCCGCGACCGTAGATGCTCCCCGTACCTCATTCGCGGGGGCAGGTCAGGATGTAGGCGCTCGCGATAGTGCGACGGCTCCATTCACCGGCAAAGTGGATTACGAATGCGAAATGGTCGTTCTTGGTGCCGGCCCGGGCGGATATTCAGCCGCCTTCCGCGCCGCCGATCTCGGCATGAAAACGATCATCATCGAACGCTATGCGCAACTTGGCGGGGTTTGCTTAAACGTCGGCTGCATTCCCTCCAAAGCGCTGCTGCACGTTGCTGCCGTGACCGATGAAGCCGCTGCCTTGGCCGCGCACGGCATTACTTTCGGCAAGCCCCAAATCGATCTCGACAAGCTGCGCGGCTGGAAAGAAAAAGTCGTCGGCAAGCTTACCGGCGGATTGGCTGGTATGGCGAAAATGCGCAAGGTGGACGTGGTGCGCGGCCTCGGTCAATTTCTGGATGCAAACCATATTGAAGTAGAAATAACATCCGGTACAGCACAGGACAAAACAGGCGAGAAAAAAGTCATCAAATTTAAGCAAGCCATCATCGCGGCGGGCTCACAGGTGGTCCGTTTACCGTTTGTGCCTGAGGATCCGCGCATCGTCGATTCCACGGGTGCGTTGGCGTTAAAAGAAATTCCGAAAAAAATGCTCGTCATCGGCGGTGGCATTATCGGGCTTGAGATGGGCACCGTGTACTCCACGCTGGGCACGCGCCTGGACGTGGTCGAAATGATGGATGGTTTGATGCAGGGTGCTGATCGCGACCTAGTCAAAGTTTGGCAAAAATTTAATGCGCATCGCTTTGACAACATCATGCTCAATACCAAAACAGTGGGCGTGGAAGCTAAGCCGGACGGTATTTACGTTACGTTCGAAGGTGAGTCCGCATCGAAAGCGCCCGTCCGCTATGACATGGTTTTGATGAGTGTGGGCCGCGCACCGAATGGTAAAAAACTCAGCGCCGACAAAGCAGGCGTGGCAGTGACGGATCGCGGTTTTATCGAAACCGACAAACAAATGCGCACCAACGTGCCGAACATTTTCGCGATTGGTGATCTCGTCGGCCAACCGATGCTTGCGCACAAAGCGGTGCATGAGGGCCACGTTGCCGCTGAGGCTGCCGCCGGGCACAAATCATTTTTCGATGCGCGCGTTATTCCGTCCGTTGCCTACACTGATCCTGAAGTCGCATGGGTCGGGGTGACTGAAGATGAGGCCAAAGCGAAGGGGCTGAAGATTCAAAAATCGACCTTTCCGTGGGCCGCATCGGGCCGCGCGATTGCAAATGGCCGCGACGAAGGTTTCACCAAATTGATTTTTGATGCTGAGACCCATCGCCTAGTCGGTGGTGCCATTGTCGGCACGCATGCGGGCGACATTATTGGTGAATTGGCCCTCGCCATCGAGATGGGCTGTGATGCCACCGATATCGGCAAAACGATTCATCCCCACCCCACGCTCGGTGAATCTATTGGCATGGCGGCGGAAATGTTTGAGGGCGTTTGCACCGATTTACCGCCGCAGAAGAAATAGCCGTACCAAACCAACTATCGCGGATTAAGCCAATGACCACGTTAAATTTTCAAAACAAAACCGCCGCAAGCGCAATTGTCAAAACAATCGTTTTACTCTCTATCGCATGGTCAACTTCAGCCGCAGCCGAGCTGTATAAATGCAAAGACGCTGGTGGCAAAACCACCTACCAAGAAACGCCGTGCGCTGTCGAGCAGACCCAGAAGAAGCTGCGCAAGGATGCGGGGAACGGCGATGACTCCTCGCCCGCAATCAGCGCGCGTGCGAGCGGGGACACAATAACTCTCGCGAATGGGGAGAAACGTTATCCGCTGGATCGCACGCCCTCAAAATCGCAGGCAGACGCATGTATCGCCGCGCATCGGGCAGACTTGTCCAACACCTCTGAGTTATTCAACGTCGACAGCAAACTCTTCAAGCGTCTCTGGCAACTCGACAACGGCGCGGCAGCAGAACGCAATATCCTCGTCGTCAATCTGCAGGAAAAAAATCGCCTCAATTACGCGGAGCGCATTACATTTACCTGCACCCTACGTGGCGATCAGTCCGTCGATCTTGACGCAACCAAAGAATTCATACGCGGTCGCTAGTGTTTGCTCAGCCCCGCATCGCAAGTCACGGCGCGTTTTGAACCTAGATATTCGACGCTTGTGGCTTATCGCCGGGGTCGCGATCATCACGCTCCTGTGGGTGCTCTCGCTCATGCCCTCGCCGCCTAACATCAACGTGCCTGATGGCGATAAATACGGACACCTACTTGCTTATGGCGGCACGATGTGGTGGTGGGCGCAGCTCTGGCGCACCTGGCGAAAACGATTGCGGCTCGCCGCGGCTCTGGTACTCATGGGTGTGGTGATTGAGTTCGCACAAGGCGCAACCAGCTGGCGCACGTTCGATGTGATGGACATGGTGGCCAATGCCGCAGGGGTGTTGATGGGATGGGTTTTCGTCGCCACGCCGTTGGGAAAGCTATTGCGAACAATCGAGAAATGGCAGCAGGCTCGCTAGCGATGTAGAACCTAGCTTCTACGAACCTAACTATTAACGAGCAAATTGAACAGCTTTGACTATCGCTGAAGTGAAGCCCGGGAATCCAACACAGCGATGTCGCTCAACGCATGCACGCACCGGCGCTGGGTATCCCAGGGTTGCTAATTCTTGATTATTTTCATCGCGTTTTAGTTGCTTCAAACCAACGCGCTCAGCCCATTCCCACCGTCCGGCACGGGTGTGCGGGCGACATTCATCACCATCGCCAGCAGGCCGTAGTAGCCGCACAATCCGGTCAAGTCAATCACGCCGTGTTCGCCGAAAAGCGCCAGCATCTTTCCATAGCTGGCATCGGACACGGCATGATTCACATGCAGTTCGGTGCAAAAATCATAAACAATTTCCTCTTCAGGGGTCATCGCAGATGGTCGGCGACCTTCTGATATTGCGTCAATCGTTTCTTTGGTGACACCGACTTCCGCCGCGATTTTTGAATGCACATGCCACTCAAAGCCTTGGCCCCACCAGCGCGAGACAATCAAAATCACAAACTCCGACAATCGCGGCGGTAATGCGGAGTTGTAACGTAAATATTCACCGGTTCGCTGTACGCGGCGCATCAGCTCAGGTGAACGCAATAACGGCACAAACGGCCCGAACACCGCACCACGCGGGCCACTGGCAAGCTCTTTGGAGGCCGCTCGTTGGTCAGCCGTTAGATCGCTATCAGCAATGGGCGGCATCCGATCTTGCATCGCTTATTCCCCGGCTTTAATTTTGTTGTCCTTGATGACCTTCGCCCAGCGGTCAATTTCGATGTCCAAGAATTTCGTTAGCTCTTCCGGCTTGGAAGCAACAATTTCCATCCCCTGCGCAACCAGACGATCGCGCACTGCCGGCTCACTCAAGACTTTTGTCAGCGCCGCATTCATGGCGGCAATAATGGCGGGTGGCGTTTTGGCAGGTGCAAAAATACCCCACCATGCGACCGATTCGTAGCCCGGAAATCCCTGCTCGGCCATCGTCTTAACATCGGGATATTTAGCGAGACGTTTAGCCGAGGTCACGGCCAGCGGTATCAAATTTTTGCCCTCAACCTGTGGGCTGATCAGAAATACCGTACCTGCAATTAGCGGCACTTGCCCGCCGACTGCGTCCTGCAAGGCCGGACCGCCACCTTTGTAGGGCACATGGGTGAGTTGGAAATTGCCTTGATTTTGCAATTGCGTGAGCGCCAGATGCGCAAGGCTACCCGAGCCAATACTGGCAAACGCATATTTGCCCGGATCTTTTTTAGACGCCGCCACCACTTCAGAAAAATTCTTAAACCCCGTTGACGGGTGTGCCGCCACCATCATTGCGGACTTTGAAATCAGCATCACCGGCAGCAAATCTTTTTTAGTGTCATAGGACAAATTCGGAATCAAGCTTGGGTTCACGCCGTGGGTGTCAAACACCACCGCAAACGTATAACCATCCGGCTCAGATTTCGCCACCGCCGCGGTGCCGATCGAGCCTGATGCGCCGCCCTTGTTATCCACAAACACCGGCTGACCAAGCAGCACTTGCAGCGGTTGCGAAATCACTCGCGCCACTTGATCGACCGAGCCGCCGGGCGGGAACACCGCCACTAACTTAATCGGCTTCGATGGCCACGCTGGAGTTTGGGCTTGGGCTTGGGTAGATACCACGCTAAAAAACGCGGCCAGCAATGACGATATCAATATCCACAAGAGGTGGTCAATACAACGCGCCGGTGAAAAATTGAGGGCAGCAGTGCAGGCGAAATTACGACGAAAATTAAACGGCAGATTAAGCGATGAGCGCGTAGCAAACTTTTTCATGGGTGCCTGTCCGAAAGTGATTAAAGGGTGACGACAAGTTGACGACTGAAGCTTGGGTACTACCCCGCGAATAATAGCGCTTGCGTCCGAGCACAACATTGATCTGTGCCGACTCCCTACAACTTTAATATCCGTGGATAGAACTAACTCGAAAAGCGCCATGCCCTTTTACCACTTGGCAACGCACTGCGCCGATTTGAATCTTGGGCGCGCCCGGCAGGTTTTTGTAGGACAATCATCCGTGTCGAATTGTTGATGCTGGCGCGGTGGTGGACTGTTTGTTTGCTATCGTTGACGGTATTCCGGTGAAGTGTTTATCGGATTCAATCGGTAACGGTAGTGACTGCAAAAATATGTAGGAATCATCAAAGGCGGGTAATCGAGTAAACAAAAAAGCTGGCCACGAAGTTGGTAATTCATGGCAACGCTGACCCGATACTGTCCGTATTTTGAACAACCCATTTGAATTCCAATTCTAAAAAGAGAGACCTCATGACTAAACTTCGCAAAGCAATTTTGCTCAGCTTGTATGGTGCGGCGGCACTTTCCGGGCCTACTGCATTCGCGCAATCCAGCACGGCTGCGCCTAGCGCTCCCGCTTCAGCCGAAAAGAAAGAAGCCCCTGCGGTCATTGAGACACTTACCGTGGTTGGCTCGCGCCGCCAAAACGCATCGTCCACCGACACCACCGTGCCCGTAGATCTTATTCCTCTGGCCAAAATCAGTGAACAAGGCGGCAATTTCGATTTAGCGCAAACTCTGGCCAATATTTCGCCGTCATTTAATTCCACCCGGCAAACCGGCGCGGACGGCGCAGACTTGGTCGATTCCGCCGCGCTGCGGGGATTGGGCTCCGACCAAACATTAGTATTGGTCAACGGCAAACGCCGTCACACCACCGCACTTGTTAATTTATTCGGCGCGCGCAATCGCGGCAATACCGGCACCGATATGAATGCCATACCGTTAATGGCAATAGAAAATATTCAGGTGTTGCGCGATGGCGCTGCAGCGCAATACGGCTCGGACGCAATAGCTGGCGTAATTGATATCGGTCTTAAAAAACGTCTCGGTTGCGAAGCCGCAGCCGGTTACAGTCAATACTCAGCCGGTGATGGCAAGAACTATCTGGCGACTGCCTATTGCGGATTCAAGCTGGGCGAAAAAGGAATGGTCGGCGTGACCGCCGAGTACGTGGATCGGGGCCGCTCGAATCGCGCGGAAGCCGACAACCCGCGCATTATCGGCGACACCAAAGCAAAAAACGCAACCGTCTATATCAACGGCGAAATCCCGACCGGCGGCGCCGGCAAATCCTATTTCACGCTCGGCACACAAACACGCGATGCATCATCGGCCGCATTTGCGCGCGGTGGCGTGGGCTCGGACGATATTCCCTCGCGAAATTCAGCCGCACAATATCCCAACGGTTTTGTGCCGTTCATCAACGGCGATATTACGGATCGCTACGTGACGATCGGTCATCGCGGGCAAATTGGCGAATGGAATTCAGATCTGTCGCAAACCTACGGCTACAACAAACTCGCCTACAACATCAGCAATACGATCAATGCATCGATTGCCAATTTGCCTGCCAGTCGCGGCCTCAGCGCAAGCAAGTTTGACGCGGGTGGATTCTCGTTTGGTCAACTCACCACCAACTTTGATATGAACCGCTATTTCGACGGCATTGCCAACGGCATGAATATCGCCTTCGGTGCCGAATATCGGCGCGAAGATTACAAAATTTTCGCCGGCGAGCCCGGCTCTTATATCGATGCCGATGGTGTCGGTAACGGCGGCAATGCGGGCAGCCAAGGCTTCCCTGGATTCCAGCCTGGCGACGCGACCAACCGAAATCGCAACAGCATTGCCGCCTACCTTGATGTCGAAACAGACGTTACCAAAGCACTCAAAATTCAAACCGCACTCAGGGCTGAAAAATATAGCGATTTTGGCTCCACGGTCACAGGCAAAATAGCCGGCTCATATAAAGTTTCCGAGCCATTTTTGTTGCGTGCGTCCGCCAGCACCGGCTTTCGCGCTCCATCGCTGCAGCAGGTTTATTTTTCATCAACCTTCACCGATTTCATCGGTGGCGTGCCGCAAGACGTGGTGCTCGCACCGAATGGCAGTGTTGCCGCCAATGCCGCCGGCATTCCAAAGTTAAAGGTCGAGAAATCAAGAAGCGGCACGCTGGGATTTGCGTGGAGCCCGACTTCGGCGACCGCGATTACAACCGATTTTTATCGTATTGACATCAGGGATCGGATCGTACTGTCCGGCCGCTTTGATGCCGATAATTTCCCCACCATCGGCGCAACACTATCCGCGCTGGGCGTGGGTCAGGCTCAGTTTTTCGTCAACTCGGTCGACACAAAAACCCAAGGCGTTGACATCACGGTTTCCAATAAAGTCGATATCGGGCCGGGCAAACTTTCCACCTTTCTCGCGATGAATTTCGGGAAAACGGATGTCACTAAAATCAAGGTGCCGTCGAGCTTGAAAGGTGTGCAGGGCGTGCCATTGGACGTACAAGAAGACGTTATTTTATCGGCACGCGAACGACTCTTCATCGAGCAAGGCGGCCCGCGCAGCAAAATCACGCTCGGCTTTGAATACGCCACTGGCCCGATCTCAACCGACTTAAAAATTATCCATTACGGCACGCAAACCCTGGGTACTTTCAGCGGGCCGGTGACGCCGAACAATCCCAATGGCGCGCCCAATGCGCGCTATGCCCCAAAAACCTCGGCCGACTTAAGCTTCACCTACAGCCTGAGCAAAGACACCAAGATCACCGTCGGCGGCAACAATATTTTCAACGTCAAACCGAGCAAGCAAGATCCGAATGAAACCGATAACGGCTTTGTCTACGATAGCGTGCAGTTTGGCTTGAACGGCGCGGCCTATTTCGCGCGGTTTTGGCAGCGTTTTTGATCGATCGTCGTTAGTTTTTATAGGCTCAGAAAGCCATCCCTAGGATTGGCGCGGCGTTTAGAGCACAATGCTCTGTTAATGCCCGCCGATCCTAGGGATTTTATTTTTATTTTGCATGACTCCTCATGACCATCCAGCTTGATCATTTAGTCCTTGCCTGCGCAGATTTGGCACGTGGAAGCGCGTGGCTGGAACGTTTTCTTGGCGTGACCTTAAGCGCCATTGGCACGCACGAGCGCATGGGAACCCACAATCGACTGCTCTCGCTCGGCGCAGATTGCTATCTCGAACTGGTGGCGATTGATCCATACGGCGCGAAACCGTTTATGCCACGCTGGTTTGGGCTCGACACCCGCGATGTACAAGAACGCATCGCACAAAAGCCTCGCCTGCTCGGCTGGGTGGCGCGGACCGATGATATTGATGCGCTGGATGCAAAAACCGGAAGCGTTTTAGGAAGCGTGTATCCGATGGAACGCGGTGATTTCAAATGGCGTATCACGATCCCTGAGGATGGCTACCCTGTTGAAGGTGGCCTTGTGCCGACACTGATTCAATGGGATGTGCCGCATCATCCCTGTGAAAGGCTGCTTGACCAGCAATGTCGATTTGAATGGATGGAAGCGGCGCACCCGAACCCGGCAAAAATTCAGTATCTATTGAGCGAATTAGGCCTAGAAAAGTCGCTGGTCTTGACCTCAACACCGCCCTATTCCGGCATGACGATGTGCGCTTATATTCGTACGCCGAATGGCGTAAAGACACTAATGAGTTAGGATACGGCGATGACGATTAAACAAATTTTTAAGCGTTTCTTTCTGGGCCTGCTGGTCGTAGTTGGCATCCTCAGCGTGATCGTCTCAATCGAAATTTTTGGAGGACAACGTATGGGTCTTTTCGCTGGCTCACGACCTGCAGATTTAGGATTTACCAACAACAAATTTAAGCCAGTGTCGCGGCGGCCCAATAATGTTTCATCACAAGCGGACAAATCCGACGCGCTTCATTACATTGAACCGATTTCATTCTCGGGCGATAGCGCCAGCGCATGGACGAAAATTGTTGGCATCGTGACAGCCGAACCGCGCGCGACGGTGGTGAATAGTAGCGAAAATTATTTGTACGCCGAATTTAAAAGCGCACTCATGGGTTACGTTGATGATGTGGAATTTGCCCTAGACGCAAAGGCAAGCGTGATTCACGTGCGGTCCGCGTCACGACTCGGCGAAAAAGATTTCAACGTCAACCGTAAACGCATCGAAGCGATTCGCGCAGCCTTCACCAAATAAGTTACGTCGCGATGAAGCGCGCGTGGATTTATCTGTGGCCGCTGCCGATCACGGTCTTCGGCCTGATGCTAGCGGACATCATCAAGGCCAGCGGCGGCCGCTGCGAGCGAGTCGGCAATGCCCTAGAAGCCAGCAACGGCGCGGCCTCGAGCGTACTGTGGCTGTTAAACCCATGGGCGCGAATTGAAGCCATCACCCTCGGCCACGTCATCATCGCCCGCGATTCCGCCACGGCTAAAAGGCTACGTGCCCATGAACATACACACGTGCGCCAGTACGAACGCTGGGGCGTGATTTTTCCGATTGCTTATTTGGTTGCGAGTGCGACTGCGGTGTTCAAGGGCGGTGATGCTTATCGGGATAATGTTTTTGAGGTTGAGGCATTTGCAACGCAGTCCACGGAGAAAAACCGCGATGCACTCTAGTCAGGGCAGCCAACATTGATAGCCTTCCCTTCGTGAAGCCTGTAAATTCTGTCCCTACTTTTACGGCAACAACGACGGCACCACTAACGCTACCGGTACTCCTGTCTACAGAAGGTTGGAATTGAAGCGTGCTTTGCGCGCGGCCTCCACCTTGACGGGCCTTATATTTTTTAGCCATCATCAAGTATTGGCAAACACACTTCGTACTGCAGATCGTCTGTGCACCCGTAAAACGGAGCCCGCCGCGCTATCGGGCAATACAATTCAGCCCGATCTCTATCCCAAAGTTTTTTGGTTCATATCGTTCTGGTGTTAGCGCCGCGGCGATTCAGCCAAGGCAGATTAAATCCATCGCACATGGCGTCGAGCGAGAACTCGCCAAGATGAAAGTGCATCCCGTGCGCAATCAAGACTGGCTTGAATCCTTCGCGCCGTGCGAACAAATCCACCTGAGTTCCGGGAATACTCCAGAAAAGCACCTTGGTTACGGAAGATCGCTTTCCGATTTCCCATAAAACTGGCCCAATCAAGTGCGTTAACCAAATTTTGCCTCGATATTGTTTTCTGATCGCGAAATCGTGAATGTAAATAACGTGCTCTTCGCCGATTACTTCACGAAGGTCGCGAGATAATTCATGGGTGGCAAGCTTCTGCGCGAACTTGATGCTCTCGATCGCGCGAACGATGTCAACTGCAGCGCGTAGCTGCGCCCAGAAAAAAGCTGCGACCGCCGAGTCATTGTTTTCGTCAATGCAAATGCGCAGATTTGCGCAACCGGCAAGTTCATCTTCTAGCTTAAGTCGGACCTCTTCATCAGCGTAGTTTTCGGCCCATGTATCGGGATCGCTGAATATCGTCTGATAAGTCGAAATCAGCCCTGACTTCGTTGCTGGCTCCCGCTCAAGTTCACCGTAGCTACGAAATTCACGATAGCTTAGTTTCGGTTCCGCAAGCTGGCGCTGAGGGTTGAGAATGTTTGAGGCAGAAAAGGGACGGATGATCGCGTGGCTGCTCATGATTTATAAATTTCCCTTCCGAGCAACAGCGGAATAACTTCCTTCTCGGAAGTGTCATCGAATCCGCAACGCTCAATATCAATAATCGGATTTGCATAAGTACCGAACATCATGTCCCACCACACGATGTCGCTATAGTTGTTGGCATGGTGTCCGCGTTTGTGGTGTAAGCGATGCATTTCGGGGGTCTGGAAAACATAGCCTACGACGCGAGGAACGTGTATGTTGGCGTGGATAAAGAATCCAGCGAAGCCGGTAATCAACGTATACCAAGCAGCGGCAGCAAAATCCAGCCCTAGGAGTGGAAACAAAATAACGTTACTAATGGTGATCCCAACGAACATGTCTAACGGGTGGATGTAGTACGCCGTAAGCGTCTGGATACGTTTAGGGCTGTGGTGAAACTGGTGAAATACACGCCAGAGCATGGGCGAAGCGTGCCTCGCACGGTGCCACCAATAGATAGCGAACGTAAAAACAAAGTAGGCGACACATGCGCCGACGAATGGTGAGGCCGCGGGCATAAGGTTTAGAGACCATGCCTTGTTCCATGCGTTCCACAAATGCTCAACCGCCATAAATACCAGTAGCTGAAAAGCATTCACCAATAGTGCGCGAACATACCACCCTGTTTTTGGCTCCATGGGATGAGCTGGGAACAAATGTTCCCAGACCAGAATAACTACGCCTGATAACAACATAATGGGTAACGCATATTCCGGCATGATCTTTCCTCGAGAATTGATAGCAGGTTGTAATTATTTCGACAGTGCTTGGAGGCGTTCGCGGAACAATTTATTAAATCGCAGGACGCTCTGCAGTAAGGGCGTATCAACATTTTCAAAAACCTTGCTCAGCAGTTTGTAATAGTCTTCGCGGACGATTTTGAGCTTCGCAATTCCTTCGTCGGTCAGGCGAACAAACCAAGCACGACGGTCATCGGGGTCAGCCGCACGCGCCACCCAGCCGCTCGTCTCCATGCGGTCCACTAAGCTGCCCGCGCTGGCGCGATTAACAACTAGAAGCTCGGCGAGCTGATGCTGCCTCAGCCCAGTGATTCGGTAGTCCCACAAAATCATGAGCGCATTGAACTGCGCGTCGGTAAGCCCGTAGGCGGGAAAAAATTTGCGCCCCGCTCGCTCTATGTTCATCCACGTCCAAGTCATTGAAAGGAAAACAGCCTCTTTTTCATCGACAAATTCGCGGTTTAATCCGATTTCTTGTTTGAGTTGACTGATGTCAGCATGCGCTAGCGATGTAGCTTTACTTGATTTCACGGCTAGGTCCTTCGAAGAAATTTTAGTATGTATCCATACAATATATCTTAATACTATATTTCGTCAAGTTAATTTTTACCTCTGATCTTTGAAGCATTCATTTGTCAACTTGCTGCTCGGAAGGGGACATGCGATTACGCAAAATAATTTAACTTTTTAGTTGCGAACGCTTGGTGGACATAGAAGCGAGAGCACAATCAACTTGCTGCGCGCGCGATGTTGACGCCGCTGAAAGGCTCCGCTCGCTCGTGCATACTAATTTGCGCGAATACGAACGGTTGGGCTGTTTTTCGGATTGCTTATTTGGTTGCGGGTGCGATGGCGGTGTTCAAGGGCGGTGATGCTTATCGGGAGAATGTTTTTTAGGTTGAAGCTATTAAGGTGCATTCTGCAGAAGAGAAAATTGCCACACACCTACCGAAAATCGGACACTGAGGTACGTCTAGCTTGACTCAAGCATGAAAAATAAAGTTCATTCACCGCGTAAATTTAGGTCTCGCACGAGCCGCGTTCCCATTACAACTTCGCAAGAATTTATGTAAGAAATCTGCTTATGCCACTAAAACTATTTTCGCTAGCGAGCGTTGGCGCGCTGATTTTGATTAGCGGGTGCGTTTCAAATCGAGTGTTCGAACGCCCGACAGGTTGGCCATCTCCGATACAAATTGGTGAGTCTGGCTGCAAGCCGATTTCAGCTGCATTTGACGATGGACCGGGCGAGCAAATTCCTTTTCCCCAGTATTCTTACGCGTCACAAAGTTTGTCCGATCTTTTGATCGACCCAATCTGGGATCGTCAATCTGGTGGGCGCCCTTTTACGAGGGGGAAAGCTAAGGTTGTACAACTTTCGATTTCTACTCAAAACGGTGCTGAATTAAAAGCGCTTTCAGACAGCGAGTTAATCGCACAAGTAAAAACGCGTTCACCCGCAAAAGTGCGTTGTGAGGCGGGGAGGTTTGTGATGGAAGAAAAGATGACCTCCGCCAATGAAGGGACAACAGTACGCACGCAGCGAATATGGTACGTTTATCAACCAGAAAGCGGCGAGTTAATTGTTCAAACGCAAATCGCCACTTACCAAAGCTCGATGGTGGTAATTCACATGTTTAGCAAAGAAGATCGTTGGTATAGATTTTCTCAAAGCAAGTAAAAAGAAGGCCTCCACACAATCGTGCCTCGATAGACTTAAACCACTCAGGACTTTTTTAATGTCACCAAGCACTGTCGTTAGATATTTGGGCTTCTTGGTATGCCTGCTGAGTTTGTCTGCCTGTGTTTCAATGGTCGAGTTTGAAGATATGGAAAT
>JBBRZG010000084.1:0-16819 GCA_038236905.1 Burkholderiales bacterium | reverse complement strand
TTCAACACCCGGCTCTCGTCGATGATGATCGAGGCACTGGCACCCACCGGCGCGATGTTCACCGTGCTGGCGTTATGGACCGGTGCGCTGTGGGGCAAGCCCACCTGGGGTACGTATTGGGCGTGGGATGCGCGGATGACGTCAACCCTGATTTTGTTGTTTTTATACGTTGGCTATCTGGCGCTCATCAATGCCATCGACGACAAAAAACGTGCTGACAAGGCGGGTGCATTGTTGGTGATTGTCGGCTCGGTGAATGTACCGATCATTTATTTTTCGGTAAAGTGGTGGAATACCTTGCACCAAGGGTACTCGGTCGCAACTTCCGGTTCCAGCATGGATCCCACCATGCGCATACCGATGCTGCTCATGACCTTCGCTTGTTGGGCCTACGCCATTGCGGTTGTGCTGTGGCGGGTACGTTCGATTATCTTGGAGCGTGAACGCGAAGCCGCGTGGGTGGCGAATTTGCACGGCACAGCGTCACTTAAAATGTCAGGAGCACGCGCATGAACTGGAATGAATTTTTCTCAATGGGCGAACGCGCATTTTACGTATGGGGTTCGTTCGGCGCGGTCGCCTTGGCGATCATTGGTGAGATTGTGCTGTTACGCATGCGGTTAAACAAGGTTCAGAAAAAGGTTAAACCATGAAAGCTCGTCATAAACGATTTATGTGGATTGCGGTGGGTTTGGCGATCATTGTGGTGGCGGTCACGCTGGTATTGCGCGCCTTTAATTCAAACCTCGTGTTCTTTTTTACGCCGACTGAAGTCGCTGAGCAAAAGGCACCAAAAGATCGCACCTTTCGTCTCGGCGGTTTGGTCACGGCCGGCAGTTTGGCGCGCGCCTCTGATGGGCTCACGGTAAAGTTTGATGTGACCGATACCGCCAAAACAATTCCGGTGACTTACACCGGCATCCTTCCTGATTTGTTCAAGGAAGGAAAAGGCGTGGTTGCGCAAGGCAGAATTGGTGTGGACGGTATTTTTAAAGCCTCTGAAGTGCTCGCCAAACACGATGAAAACTACATGCCTCCCGAAGCGGCCGAGGCGCTGAAAAGAGCCGGACATCCGATTGAAGGCAAAGTATTTGCGGGCCAAAAACCGGTGGTCACGCAAGCCGGTGCAATCACCAATCCTTGACTTTGACCTTGCCCTTAGCGTTGACCTTTCCCCTAACCTGAGCCGAAAAAATCATGATTCCTGAACTAGGTCACTTCTCACTTATTCTGGCGCTCTGTCTCGCCGTCACGCTTGGCGTGGTGCCGCTGGTAGGCGCTTTTCGCGCCAACGAGCGGATGATGAGCCTCGCCCGCCCGCTCGCGCAAGGTCAATTTTTATTCATTGTCTTTGCGTTCGGCTGCCTCGTCTATTCGTTCATCAGCAGCGATTTTTCGGTGACCAATGTGGCGACCAATTCGAATACCAAGCTGCCGATTTATTACCGTATCACCGCGTCGTGGGGTTCTCATGAAGGCTCGCTTTTGCTATGGATGCTGATGCTGGCAGGCTGGACATTCGCGGTATCTATCTTCAGCAAAAATCTGCCCTTGGAAGTGATTGCGCGAGTCCTCGCGGTTATGGGCTTGATCGCAATTGGTTTCTTATTATTCATGTTGGTTACCTCAAATCCGTTTGAACGTCTTATCCCCGCCGCCATCGAAGGCCGCGATTTGAACCCGCTGCTGCAAGATCCCGGCATGATTTACCACCCGCCGATGCTCTACATGGGCTATGTGGGTTTCTCAGTCGCGTTTGCATTTGCGGTGGCGGCATTGCTCGGCGGTAAGTTAGATGCGACTTGGGCGCGCTGGTCGCGTCCCTGGACCACGGCCGCGTGGATATTTCTCACGATCGGCATCGCGCTCGGTTCGGCATGGGCTTATTACGAATTAGGCTGGGGCGGATGGTGGTTTTGGGATCCGGTCGAGAACGCATCGTTTATGCCGTGGCTGGTGGGCACTGCGCTGATTCATTCGCTCGCGGTAACAGAGAAGCGCGGCATTTTCAAAAGCTGGACGGTGCTATTGGCGATCATCGCGTTTTCACTTTCGCTGCTCGGCACATTCCTAGTCCGCTCCGGCGTGCTCACCAGCGTGCATGCATTCGCGACCGACCCGACACGGGGCGTTTTCATTCTCGCGTTTTTAGTGATTGTGATCGGTTGCTCGCTGGCGCTCTACGCATGGCGCGCACCGACGCTGGGCCTTGCCAAAGCGCCGGGCGCATTCACCCCGGCATCGCGCGAATCGTTTTTATTGGCTAATAATATTTTGATGGTCGTGGCGATGTTAGCCGTCGCGCTTGGCACTTTGTATCCGCTGTTTATGGATGCACTGGGCTACGGCAAAATTTCTGTTGGCCCGCCGTATTTTGATTTAGTGTTTGGTTTGCTGATGCTGCCGGCGCTGTTTTTGATGGCGGTGGGCCCAATTGCGCGGTGGCGCAACGCGACCGTGCCTGAGTTGGTAACGCGCTTGAAGTGGGCAATGGCGGTTGCGGTTATTGTAGGTGTGGGTATTCCACTGGTGATGGGAAAATTCAGCGCGTGGATTGCGATTGGTCTCACGTTCGCAATCTGGATTGTTAGTGCCAGCATCACTGCGATTGCGCATCGCTTCAAGCAAACGGCCGCAACCGGTTTTTTTGCAAAACTCAAAGCCAACAGTACCTCGTTTTACGGTATGCACATGGGCCACATCGGCATTGCAGTTTTTGTGATCGGTGTGACGATGGTGAAAGGGTATGAGAGCGAGCGTGACATCCGACTGGCACCGGGCGAGACGGCCACGGAGTCGGGATACGATTTTAAATTTGTCTCGCTTGCCGATGTGCCCGGCCCAAATTACGCGGCGATTAAAGGCAATTTTGAAATCAGCAAAAACGGCAAGCTGCTCACCGTGGTGAATCCGGAGAAACGTCGCTATTTTGCATCGGGCCAAACCATGACCGAAGCTGCGATTGATTCTGGATTCACCCGCGATCTTTATGTCGCCTTGGGCGAGCCGGTGGAAGATAGTAAAAACGGTGCGTGGAGCGTGCGAATTTACGTGAAACCATTTATCGATTGGATTTGGTTTGGCTGCCTCTTTATGGCGTTCGGCGGCATGTTGGCGTTGGCTGATAAGCGATACCGAATGAAATTAAGGGTCAAGCAGGACGAGGCGATAGAGCCAAATATGGCGGGAAAGCCTCGTCCAGAGCCAGCCTTGGTCAATGCAGCCGCAAAAAATATCGTAAAACCGCAAGGCGGGGATTGAGTCTATGGCCGGAACGACAACAAATCCTCCCGCAAATGATTCGCCTTATGCGACGCCAACTGCACTGGAGCCAAGCGCGCCGAAGCCATCCCCGCCAAATACCTTAACGAAAATCTGGCGTTATTTTCTGCCGCTGGCAATTTTTGCGGGTCTCGTTTGGTTTTTGTACAAAGGGCTGAGCCTCAATCCACGTGAAGTTCCGTCTGCGCTGATTAACAAACCCGCGCCAGAATTTAAATTAGCGCTACTGCACGATAGTGAAAAATCGTTCTCACCCGCAGACATGAAGGGCCAGGTGTGGCTGATGAATGTGTGGGGTTCATGGTGCGTATCGTGCCGTTATGAACATCCCGTGTTGAATGAGTTAGCCAAGCAACAGCTGGTGCCGATCGTTGGTTTTAACTGGAAAGATCAGCCCGAAGACGCGCGAGGTTGGCTGAAGAAATTTGGCGATCCTTATGCGAAATCTGTGATGGATCGCGATGGCCGCGTGGCGATTGATTTCGGCGTCTACGGCGCGCCGGAAACCTTCGTGATCGATAAAGCGGGCACGATTCGCTACAAACACACCGGCCCTATATCGCCAGATGATATGAAAAATATTATCGTGCCGCTGCTGCAAGACTTAAAGAAAACTTGATTGTGGAAAGTGCAGGGGTTGTGAATAACGTGGATAGCGCTGATATTTTGAACTTGACGTCATGCCATATTAATTTGAAACACAAGCAAAGACGGGCTCAGCAGAGTATTTATGCTCCAATCGCCGCGCCAGTGCTAGAGCGTAGTTTTATGAAATTGGTTTTTTCATTGCTTTTCGCGTGCACATTTTCTGCCAATCTTTTCGCGCAGACGGCGACGCCCGCCATGCCGCCGATGCCGCTAGATTTAGAGCTCCGTTTAAAGAAGCTCGAAACCGAATTACGCTGCCTCGTTTGCCAAAATCAAACCTTGGCCGAATCGCCCGCGGGCCTTGCAGGTGACCTGCGCCGCGAGATTCGTTTGCTCGCCGATAGCGGAAAGTCGAACGAAGAAATTAAAGAATTTTTGCGCGTCCGTTACGGTGATTTCGTCCTCTACAACCCGCCGATGAGCAGCAAAACTTACCTACTGTGGTTTGGGCCATTTGCATTGTTGGCGGGCGGCGCGGCAATCGCGTTTTTAATGGCGCGTCAGCGGCGGTTAAAACTCGGTGTGGCGCAGCCGTCAATCAGCGAGGCAGAACAAAAACGTGCAGACGCTTTACTCAAAGGTGATGATGAAAAGAAGCGTGGCGATAATAAGAAGCGATAATTTTGGTGCTGATTAACTATGTCACTTCACGCTTGAGTTCAAGCGCTGTAGGCAAGAGTCAAGACCCCAGCATTTATGACCCCAGCATTTACAGCATTTACAGCATTTACCAGCATTTAAAAGCGATATGTGGACGGGTTGTTAAAGAAGACTTCGTTAGTGTAATCCTGCTAGAGGTAACAATGGAACGAGCAAACAAAAACAAGTTTATCGTCGACATCGTAGAAACTCTTCTGCTTCATCGAGAGAATTTTCAGTCTGAAAAGCCTGTTGGAAAATTCGTCGATTTATATATTTTGTGCGAGGCGATAGCGGTTCGACTCGTTGACTTCAACTTGGGGCGGCAACATAAGGTATTGCAATCTAAAAGTATCAAAACTGCCTACAACAAGCTCGTGGAAATTGGCGTTGCCCAACGCATTCAACAGGAAGCGTTAATCGAGAAAATTTTTAAGAGCGGGAATGGAATTCGCGGAAAAAAAACGCCACGGCAATTAAGAAATCCCATTATTCATCAATTGGCAAAAAGCGACATAGACGAGGTAAATTCGCGTTCAATCGAAATCATGCGGTTGATGGAATGGTGGATTGCGGAGTTTCGCTCAATCGCGGCGAACACGAGCAAATCAAGTTGAGATTGAGTGACTCATTGCTTCAGGCTAACATTGACAAGACGCACTCTGCATTGTAGCCTCAATTCAAATATTGCGATGGGCTTCTGATGTTCTTGCCGATGCAGGCGCATCCGCCCAATCAAACGGAGAACAAAATGAACAAATGGCTTGTAAAACTACAGATATTGCTAGTGCTTAGTATTCCGACGTTTGCATGCGCGAGCCATGATTATGTGTGGAACGCAATTGCTATTGATGCGCAAACAAAATCTCCTATCGAGGGAGTTGAGATTGAGATTCTTGTTATAGACAAAAATGATAACGATAAAAAAATTACAAGCTTGTGCAAGACAGGCACATCTGGAAAATGCACGCTGAAAGCCAGTGTAGATGGAGGATTGTTTTCAGGTAGCTCAATTACGTATAACTTTTCCATCAAGAAGGAAGGGTATTCGCCAACGTTTATTCGATATGCCAAGGCACTTTCCGCAAAGGAGGAAGAGACAACGTTTCGCATAGCTTCACTAACTGGACCTACGAACAACAAAGCATGGGGATTGGGAGAAGGGCCAACAATTAACGCGCTTACTGAATTGCAGCCTAGGACGATCTTTGACTTGTTCGAAAAAGGGATTTCGGCACCTTCCAAAGAGAGGGGTAAGTTTGAAACCGAAGAGGAGTTCAAGGCAAGGTCTGCAGCTACTGGTAAAACCCTTATCGTAGCCCCGCTTAGTCTCGCGGACAGTCAAACTGCGTGTCGAAGTAGTTATGATCACAAGAGCCAAAGTTACTCAATAGCGGGATGTTTGATTTTTAATGAAGGCATTGCTGCCATCAAAACTACCGAAGGGGAATCTTTCAAGCTTTCAAATGCTTACGATAGCAGGCAGATTAAGAGAGTTCTCAGAAATAAGTATTCATTCAGAAATCTTTCTGGTGCTTCTTGGACTGTGCGCTACACATTGAGCCCTAAAGACTCAGAAGCCCTCGAATCCGACCTTTGGGTGGCGGTTGTAACTGAGGGTACTTCGCTGTCGAGTGAGTGTTCCACATGCAAACTAAGAGACTTGGTCGACTCGGCTGATAAGTTGTCAGAGAGTTTGTCTGCCCTAACAGGTAAGTCAAGGTCATCTGGCACTTCCAATGGTTGGAAGGATGATGCATTTAGAACTGGTGCCGTAGAAGAATTTTGGGAGCGGGTGGTTACCGTTAAAGCGTCAAAGCGGTATTACGTGTACCGTATGTCTGATCAGAAAGTTCTGTTTGAAACAGACTAAGGAAGCGTCAGAATTGGCCCAGAATTGTTAGTGGTAGTTGCGGGCGCAAGAACCAAACACAATGCTGGGGTTCACCATAGAATTTGTGCGCCGTACCCAAGGTGCAGACCTTGCCTCTTGCTTGCATAACTTACACCGTTACAGAGAACGCTTGGCACGAGCGCCAAGTGTTTCCTGCCCGCCTGCACAATCAAATCGGCGCGCACATCACCTGTAAATCAGCGCGCCAGCCATTGCTCAACAAATCCTTGATTAATGAATTGCTGGTTGAATAGCGGTATTGGTAATCGACGGGATTGGCTTTGTTATTGAAAAGTCGTGTGACCGCCAGCAGTCTATCGGCGCATTGCCCATTCGTCGCTTGGAAAAGATAAAACGGCGTGCCGCGAAATTGCCAGCGGTTATCGGTTTTTAGTTGTGTGCATTCCGCGGTATCGAGCGTAAGCAGCGTGGTGGTGGCGGCCACACCTGCTCCCCCTGCGCCGGCAAACACGCAGACGGGCGCGAGCGAGGATGGCGTGGCGGTTGAGCCTAGCGGAAATGGTCTCGTGGCGCTTCGAATCACGCGAAATGCGTTTCGAGTTTTTTGGGTTCCCGGCGCGGTGCCGGTAATCGGCGTCAAGGCCCCGCCTGCGTCGCTAACACCTAAAACCTCGCGGCCCAATTGGCTGTTAAAGGTTTCTTCCAGAGTCGCTGCGCCGACCCATAGCGCGGTTGGCGAGGTGTAATCGATATGCATTTGGTCATCGATCCCGCCCTGAATATTGCGGGTTCGGGTGAGCTTATTCATCGCGCTGGCATTGCCGCGCAAATAGGCGTCAAAAAACGTCACCGACCAGCCGAATACATCATTGGCGTAGCGGGTTTCGTAGCCGTGTGTCACGTCAGTTAACGCAACAAAATAACGCGACGCCTGAAATTTATTCATGGCTTGTTCCATCAAATAAATCGGCGCGGTGGTGTCTGCCGTGCCGCCAATCGCGAGATAGGGCGTCTTCACTTGTTCCGCGGTGGCGTTATCGTTTCCGTACGCGGGCAGCAGGCGTTGACCGGCATACGGCACATAGCCAACCATCGCTTTGATTCTAGGGTCCTGCACGGTTGGCCGCGCGCTCAGGCTGGGGTAGCTGGTGGTCAAATATGCGCCCGCCAGCCAGGTCATGGTCGCCCCGCCCATGCTGCCGCCGATACCGCCGATTTGATCGACGTTGATTCGCGGGCCGAAGTCCGGATGCGCCAGCATCGTGTCGATGGTTGCCTTGATCGAGAGTGGGCGTAACGCCTGAAGCTCTACAAAATAATCAAAATTGCGGATCACGTAAAGCACATCGCTGAGGCCATCAAGACGGATTTTTGAAAACCGCGAATCGCCGTGGAATGGGGCCGCGACAATGTAGCCATAGGCCGCGAGCTTAACCAGAAAATCAACCGATTTGCTGTCCAGCGGGCTGGAGCCCAAGCCATGTGAAAACACCAACAGCGGCAGTTGCGTGCGCTGTGCCCCGATGGGCGATCCAACGAGTCCCCGCAGCGGCATACCGCTTGCGTTCAGCGGCAGCAGCGGCTTGTCGCCAGCGCGCTGCATTTTCGGTACAAGCTGGCCATCGGGCAGCGCATAATCCGCGCGCGTGTTGTCGGCGGTGGTGGGATAGCAAACGAGAATGGTGAAGATCAAATCCTTGTTTGAGGTTTGTGGATAAAAATTAGTGTCGTTGGGTATGCGAACAATAGCCGTCGGCACGTCGTTTGGCTCGGCCAAAATCAGCGTAATGTAGCGATCGTTGCCCTCCCAGTAGTCGGATGCCTGACCGCCGAACCTGGCGATTTTGGCGGGGTCTTGCGCAATGTTTGAACAGGCCACCGGATACGGTCCGGGAGCAAGCGGCGCCATTTCGGTGGCTTGGTTGGCGGCGAAAGCGGGATTCAGTAACACGGCTCCCACGCCCGCCATCCAGATTACGACCACGTTTGCCAAGACGCGGGTCAAACATAAAATCTTTAACGACTTTTGCACGTCACACTCCTTGATGCGCTTTGAGATGCGTTTGAGTACGCAATGTGCATCGTAGTTCAGCTTTATAGTCAGGCTTGGTAATTTAGCGCCACGGTTCGGCCTCGACAGTCAACCGAGGCTAACCCGACTTCGTAAAACGCTTTCAGTATCTTATCGTGAACTCGTCTCAGTTGATTTTCCAAACGAGGGCACAATCTAACAGTCGTAAAAATATGGTCTGGCCGCGTCTGGCTGCGCGTGAGAATCTGCAGGATGTCACAATAGCGGTGCAATATAGACATGTTATTTGACCGCGATAAACCAAAAACGCCAAACGGCGATCAATGAGGAGCGCGCATCATGGCAACCTATCTTTTGTGGGCAATTGCAGGGTTCATTCTTGTTATTGCAGAACTTTTATCGGGCACGTTTTACTTGCTGGTACTCGGTATTGCGGCATTGGCGACCGCTCTAGCGGCCTACTTGGGCGCGGATGTTTGGGTGCAGGCCATGGTTGCGGCCGCAGTCGCGTTACTCGGTATTTACGCGGTGCGTCGTTGGTGGGCCTTGCATCCCAAATCGGAAGCAGCCTCTAACAATCTCGACCTCGGTCAGGCCGTGGTCATCGAATCATGGGTGGATCAGGCCGCAGGCATGGCGCGCATAAAATATCGCGGCAGCTCATGGGACGCGCAGGTTGTCAACGCCAAAAACCATAGTGGTGGCATGAATGGTTCACATAACTCACCAAAATTAAGCGACGTGCTCTACATTTGCGGCCGAGAAAACGGCGTGTTTCATGTGGGCGCAAAACGTTAAATTCGCAACCCTTGCAAAAAACCTAACTGGAGAACGCTGTGATCCCTAAAATTATCGGCATCATCATTGCCACCGCCATGATCGCGTATTTGCCCGAAACGCGCGCTTATGCAGTGCCGTTTTTCTTTCTGGCCGCCGTGATTGTGTTTGTGATCGAAGGCGTGCGCATCGTGCCACAACAGAGCGCGTGGGTGGTGGAGAGATTGGGTAAGTTCCACGCGGTGCTGGAGCCGGGCCTGAATGTGATCGTGCCGTTTTTTGATCGCGTCGCCTACCGCCATGTGTTGAAAGAAACACCGCACGATATTCCCGAGCAAGTGTGTATCACCCGCGATAACACGCAGCTCGCGGTCGACGGTGTGATTTACTACCAAGTCGTGGACCCCAAACTCGCGAGTTATGGGTCAAGCGATTATCTGGCCGCGATTTCGCAGCTCGCGCAAACGACCTTGCGCAGCGAGGTCGGCAAGATGGAATTGGATAAAACGTTCGAAAGCCGCGATGAAATCAATCACAAGCTCGTCAGCGTGCTCGATGAAGCGGGTCGCACCTGGGGCGTGAAAGTATTGCGCTACGAAATAAAAAGCCTGACGCCGCCTGAATCGATTCTGCGTTCCATGCAGGCTCAGATTACGGCAGAGCGTGAAAAGCGCGCGCTGATCGCAAAATCAGAAGGTGTGCGTCAGCAGGAAATCAACATGGCCGACGGCGAGCGCCAAGCCGCGATTTTGGCGTCGGAAGGACAAAAACAAGCCGCCATCAACAAAGCCCAAGGCGAAGCCACCGCACTAACCACAGTGGCAGAAGCAACCGCCAGCGCGGTCCGCCAAGTTGCCGCGGCGTTGGAAGCGCCCGGCGGTCAACAAGCCGCGAATCTGAAAATCGCCGAGAAATATGTCGAGCAATTCGGCAATTTAGCCAAGGCCGGAAATACCCTAATCGTGCCCGCGAATATTGCGGATGTGGCGTCAATGTTGACGACTGCGATGACGGTATTGGATAAGTCTAAGCAGGGGATGAAATAACGGACGCTGTGTTGGCGCTCCGCTTGATCGTGGGGTAAGGCGTCACCGCGGGCGAATGGTGATGGCACTTGCTAAAACATGGTGTTTGGGTGTAGTGCGGTCGCCGGCACAACCTGAAGAACATCCCAGTGCTCAACGATCTTGCCTTCGTCGTCAAAGCGGAAGATGTCCATCCCGGCCCAGTTCTTGTCCTGGTCCGTTGGCCAAACTTGGTGGCAGTGAAGGACTACAAAGTCACCTTCCGCAATTGTTCTCTTTATGGTCACGTGTTTACCGGGGTACTCAATTGCCATGCGTTCAAAGTAGGCGATGAACGCATCCTTCCCGTCAGCTACACCGGGGTTGTGTTGCCTATACTCGGCGCCAACGTATCGCGAAACCGCTTCTGAGGGCTTGCACTGGTTGAACATCAGGTCGTAGAAGGCAACCGCGCTCTGGGTGTTCCGGTCAGATTTGGCTTGCATGGTGAAGGCTCTTTGAAACGACGCAAGCGTCGAGGGGGTGTTTGTGACGCCTAACGTAAAGTATGCCGAATGCGCTGCGGTATGCATCTTTCATAAAAACCTCTCACGAATGACTTGAATGCTCGATCTACGGCAATCAAATACTATATTTACAGTCACAAAAATATTATGAAACCGGCTACCCCTGCAATACAGGCTACCACCATGGTTGACCAGTTAAGCGAGCAAGTTCATTACCTCCGCCATAGATTATTGACTGAAGAAACTTATGTCCACTCGATGAAAAAGCGCATTCGTTTTCACCAAATGCGGCGTCTGCCCGAGATGGGTGAGCCTGAATTGGCTGGGTATTTTGGCTGCTTGGTAACTCCAATCCAAGTGAGCGCAGAGTGTCTGTGTCTACCAGTTGCTTGGCGTTGAGCTGCAATTAGAGCGCTAAACTCTAGCATTGGCGGGCATCTTGGGCAGATAATACTTCGAAACGCCCGCCATTGCTAGGGTTTAATTTTCAGAAAGCAATTCATCCAAATGCTCAATCAAGCGATCAATTTCAGCGGCTGTGTTGTAGTGCGCGATGGATATTCGCACTACGCCGCCATGCGATTGCAGCCCAAGCGTTTCGATTAAACGCTTGGCGTAAAAGTCGCCAAAGCGAATACCGATATTAAATTTATCCATATGTCTGACGATGGTTTCGGACGCCGCGCCCGCCACGACGAAGCTCACGGTCGGCATGCGGTTGCCATCGCTGGCGTGGTCGTGGCCGATGACACGAACCCGTGTTTTGCCACGCAGATAGTCGAGCAGTTTGTTAGCAAGCGCGTCTTCGTGTTGTGCGAAATGATCGAACGCCAACTGCATGCGTTGACGCTTGTTGCCCGTGCTGCCGAGTTGGGTGCCAACCTCAACGAGATAGTCGGCGATTCCCGCGCAGCCATATGACAATTCAAAATTCACATTGCCCGGTTGCAGTTTGTAGGGCAACACTTCTGGGCCGATGAAATGATGGTTGAGCGTGGGTAGCGTCAGCAAAAAATCACGCTTGCCCCACAGCACGGCGTAATGCGGGCCGAATACTTTGTAAAAACTGAAAACGTAAATATCGGCATGGCTGGCTTGCACATCAACGAGTCGATGCGGCGCGTAGGCGACCGCATCCACGCAAAGCTTGGCGCCGACCGTGTGAACGCGCGCGGCCACCTCGGTAATCGGGTTTACGGTACCCAGCACATTGGACGCGTGCGTCATCGCGACCCATTTGGTGCGAGGAGTCAGCAGTGCGTCAAGGTCGGCAAGGTCGAGTGAAAGGGAGGCGTGATTCACACGCCAGATTTTGATCACCGCGCCGGCAGTTTTCAGTCGCATCCAGCCGCCGATATTGGCTTCGTGATCGCTGTCGGTAACAATAATTTCATCGCCCTCGCGAATGCCCGGCAAAATTGCCTGCGTGAGCAAAAACATGAGGTTGGTGGTAGAGCCGCCCATCACTACTTCTTCATCGTGATATGCGTTGATGAGTTCGGCGACGGCGCGGCGCGCAGATAAAACTTTCTCTGACGCGGCTTCGGATTTTTTATAGCTCGCGCCGAGCTGTACGCTGGAGGTGAGTAAATAGTCGCTGATGCGATCCGCCACCCGCTTTAAAACTTGCGAGCCGCCGGCGTTATCGAGGTAAACGCAGTCGTCGTTTAGCGCCGGAAATTCGGCGCGGATGAGTTCAAGATTGAGCTCGCCTTTGCGATTACCCACTAACACCTCGTCATGACTCGTAAGGTCAAAGCTTTTATCTGGTCGCTTTTGTGCGAGCTTGTTGCTGCCAATGCGTCGACGCGTTTACTCAAAGCTACCGAAATTTGCGCCGCGCACCAAAGATAGCTGAGAAAGCTGGGTTTGCGCGCTTTGCAAAAAGGCATCGCGGTATTGCGGCAGAATCGGGTCGGCTTTTGGCAGTGCGACTTTCATCGGGTCTTGATGCACATTGGCGATTTTGAATTCGTAATGTAGATGTGGCCCGGTCGCCCAGCCGGTGGCTCCGACGAACGCTAATGTTTGGCCTTGGCTCACGCGGGTGCCTGCGCGAACGCCTTGCGCGAACGCCGACAAATGGGCATACAGCGTGGAAACGCCGTTGCTGTGGCGGACTTCGACCACATTACCGTAGCCGCCCTTGACGCCGACAAATTCGACGGTACCGTCCGCTGTCGCCCAAACGGGGGTGCCGCGCGGTGCGGCGAAGTCGACGCCAGTATGTGCACGCCAGTTTTTCATGATTGGGTGCATGCGACCACCGAAGCCGGACGATACGCGCGAAAACTCCAGCGGCGAGCGCAAGAACGACTTGGCGCGGTTTAGGCCGGTCGCGGTGAAATAGGATTCGCTGCCGCTCGCATCAGTGAATAAAAAGGCCTCGAATTTTTTACCGTTGTTGATGAATTCGGCGGAGAGCACCCGGCCTGGGCGAAGATATTCGCCCTCAAAATAGAGCATTTCATAGATGACAGAAAAGCTGTCGCCTTTACGCAAATCAACGTGGAAGTCGATATCGGTAGAAAAAATTCGCGCGATTTGTGTGGCAATGGCGTCCGGGATGCCGGCATCGTCAGTCGCGCCATAAAGGGAAGATTTGATGACTCCAGACCGTTGTGAGGTTTGACGAACCGGTTCTAGAATTAATTCTTTAGCGGTAAATCCATTTTCTTGGCGACTGATTTCAAGAAATTTTTCGGGGCTATAAAGGTAACGTAATTTTTGCAGCTCGCCGTCGGCATCGGTGATGGCCTGCAGGTTGCGGCCGGGACGAAGCTGAAAAATGCTTTTAGCCGCAGGTTCAGTACGTAAAAAGTTGAAAGCAGCCGGATCGTTTACATTCAAGCGCTGAAGCAGAGTAGCGACAGTGTCGCCGCGTAAAATACGCTCGCTGGCGCGGAATTCTTCTTCATTTGATTCATCTGTTTCGAATGCGGGCATCGCTAGCGCCTGAACGACTTCGGCACGCGGCACATTTTCAAGCTGCGTATCGGACGAGACACCGAACGCCGTTAATAATCCAAAAACGGGCAGTGCGAAAAGCACACCAACCGCTATCAAAGCCCGCTTGGGCGCTGACTGCCACGCGCTTTTGGTCAGCTTTTCAGCTACCATTTTGAATTCAGTTATTCGCATAAGAAGTAATTTGATTGGTCAGTTTTTTGACCAAAGAGTGCGCCAAGACATTGAACAATAACAGAAATATGGCGCATATGTCATTTCTGTCATCTCGAAAATCAGGCTTTTCAGGATCTAAATATGAATCAAGTAGTTAATGTAGACGCGGCACTAGAAATCATCAAGCGCGGCGTGGATGAGCTGATTGTTGAGGCCGAGTTACGTAAAAAGCTGGAAACCGGCCGGAAGCTGCGGATTAAATTGGGATTGGATCCCACCGCACCTGATTTGCATTTGGGGCACACCGTAGTACTGAATAAGATGCGGCAAATGCAGGATTTGGGCCATCAGGTTATTTTCCTGATTGGTGATTTCACATCCGCAATCGGTGACCCAAGCGGCCGCAATGCGACTCGCCCGCCGCTCACCAAAGAGCAAATTGAGGTCAACGCGAAGACTTACTTTGCTCAGGCCAGTTTGGTCTTGGACGCCGATAAGACTGAAATTCGCTACAACTCCGAATGGTGCGATCCGCTAGGCGCGCGCGGCATGATTCAACTGGCGTCGCGCTGGACCGTGGCGCGGATGCTGGAGCGCGACGACTTCACGAAACGCTATCAAGCCAATGTGCCGATTTCCGTACATGAATTTTTATATCCACTGATGCAGGGTTATGACTCGGTTGCGCTGAAGTCGGACCTCGAGCTGGGCGGCACCGATCAAAAATTCAATTTGCTGGTAGGCCGAGAACTCCAGAAGCAATACGGCCAAGAGCCGCAGTGCATTTTGACCATGCCTTTACTGGAGGGATTGGATGGCGTTGAAAAAATGTCGAAATCCAAAGGTAATTACATTGGAATTACCGACGCGCCTAACGATATGTTTAGCAAATTGATGTCGATATCGGATGAGCTCATGTGGAAATACATTCCGCTGCTGTCGTTCCAAGCACCTGAAACGGTTGCACAGTGGAGGCGCGAAGTCGAAGGCGGGCGAAACCCGCGCGAAGTAAAAGTCGCATTCGCGCAAGAAATTGTGACCCGCTTTCATTCCGCGGCGGATGCCGGGCATGCGTTGGAGGATTTTGAGCTGCGGAGCCGCGGCGGCATTCCGGATGAAGTTGAGGAAGTTACGCTGCTCATTGACGGGCCGACTCTGGGGATTGCGCAAATGCTAAAACAATCGGGCCTCGTGCCGAGTACAGGTGAAGCGAATCGCATGATTGAACAGGGCGGCGTGAAGCTCGATGGTGAGAAGGTGAATGACAAAATGCTTGCGCTCTCGAAGGGCCTTACGGTGGTCGCGCAAGTTGGGAAAAGACGGTTTGCACGGGTCACGTTGAAGTAACCCAATAAATTTTTGCTGTTATTTTGAAATAATTCGTCGATAGGGGTTGACCAAGATTGTGCCGCGCGGCATAATGGCAATCCTTCGAAACACAAAGCAAGCAACACCGCGACGTGAGCAACTTTCGAAACGTTCTTTAAAAATTCGACAACCGATTAAGGTGGGTACTGTTTACTAGGGTGCCCTGAAGAAGCGGTGGTTTTAGGTTTTGGCGCAAGCTGAGGTCTGGGATCACATTGGCGGAAACAGGGATTGAACTCGAAATAATGAAGTACCTGCTTAAGAAGTAAACATTAATGAGTAATTTATTATTCGTTGATACTTTGAGAGTAGGAAGATTTCTTGGTTTAGCGCTGACGGGATGTAAGAGTTCTGTTGGTTGAGCGCCAAGGTAATCTTGCAAACAGGTTTAAACTGAAGAGTTTGATCCTGGCTCAGATTGAACGCTGGCGGAATGCTTTACACATGCAAGTCGAGCGGCAGCGCGGGGCAACCTGGCGGCGAGCGGCGAACGGGTGAGTAATATATCGGAACGTATCCTTGAGTGGGGGACAACCCGTCGAAAGACAGGCTAATACCGCATACGCTCGAGAGAGGAAAGTGGGGGACCGCAAGGCCTCACGCTGAAGGAGCGGCCGATATTCGATTAGCTAGTTGGTGAGGTAAAGGCTCACCAAGGCTACGATCGATAGCTGGTCTGAGAGGATGATCAGCCACACTGGAACTGAGACACGGTCCAGACTCCTACGGGAGGCAGCAGTGGGGAATTTTGGACAATGGGGGCAACCCTGATCCAGCCATTCCGCGTGAGTGAAGAAGGCCTTCGGGTTGTAAAGCTCTTTTGTTCGGGACGAAACGGTTACGGGTAATATCCGTGACTACTGACGGTACCGGAAGAATAAGCACCGGCTAACTACGTGCCAGCAGCCGCGGTAATACGTAGGGTGCGAGCGTTAATCGGAATTACTGGGCGTAAAGCGTGCGCAGGCGGTTATGTAAGCCAGATGTGAAATCCCCGGGCTCAACCTGGGAATGGCATTTGGGACTGCATAGCTAGAGTATGGCAGAGGAGACTAGAATTCCTGGTGTAGCAGTGAAATGCGTAGATATCAGGAGGAATACCGATGGCGAAGGCAGGTCTCTGGGTTAATACTGACGCTCATGCACGAAAGCGTGGGGAGCAAACAGGATTAGATACCCTGGTAGTCCACGCCCTAAACGATGTCGACTGGTTGTTGGGAGATTTATTCTCTTAGTAACGAAGCTAACGCGTGAAGTCGACCGCCTGGGGAGTACGGTCGCAAGATTAAAACTCAAAGGAATTGACGGGGGCCCGCACAAGCGGTGGATGATGTGGATTAATTCGATGCAACGCGAAAAACCTTACCTACGCTTGACATGTCTGAAAGATCGAAGAGATTTGATTGTGCTCGAAAGAGAATCAGAACACAGGTGCTGCATGGCTGTCGTCAGCTCGTGTCGTGAGATGTTGGGTTAAGTCCCGCAACGAGCGCAACCCTTGTCCCTAGTTGCTACGCAAGGGCACTCTAGGGAGACTGCCGGTGACAAACCGGAGGAAGGTGGC
>JBBRZG010000083.1:0-16881 GCA_038236905.1 Burkholderiales bacterium | reverse complement strand
GTTGCCCCATTCCATGCCGGTATTCGCACCACACTCAATAAAGTGCATGCGGGAAACTGACGGCAACCTCATCAGATCATCCATCGTATAAACCTTGGGGTTCCGCACCAGCCCGTTGATCATAAAACGATGTTTTGCAGGATCGATATCCCACCAGCCCTGATGATGGCGCTCGAAGTGCAGCCCGCTCGGTGTGATGATGCCAAACAGCCCTTGCAGCGGCGTAAACGACACCCCTGCCGCAGGCACTCGCGTCAAGCCGGGGCTTTCGCGCCGTTGTAGATTGCGCTCCCACTGCGAGGGCAGGCCGTAGCCTCGTGTTGCCACGCCCTGGCCCAGGCCTTTGGAGTGCTCGGGTAGTTCAAGGATATTCGGGTCACCGGCAGCTTGCGCGTTTGATTCCGTGAAGGCCAGTGATGCGCTTGTCGCCCGCGCTGGAATGCTCGTAAGAACCGCGGCAGCGCCGGTCGCGGAGATAAAAGCATTTCTAAGAAAATCGCGACGGCCGGCCGCAACATCGGCGATCTGCAGAGCGCTCAGAAAGCCTTCCGGGGCGCGTACAAGACGGCCCGGCGTTGCGCGTTCTGCCGGCCCATAGTGCGCGAAGGAGGCACTAGTGGAAGCGCAACTCGATGCGTTTTCTGAACCATCGCGCGTTCGCAATTCTTCTGCCACTGAATTCTCCTCCAGGCGGTCATATGATTCTGTTGCAGCGAATTCGTATTGACGCGTAATTTGTACGCCTCGACCGAGTTTATTTTATGTTTATATATTAGCGACTGGTAATATAAGCGCAGGCTAATAGACAATGGGTGACTATGTCAAGTAACCTAACTACCTAATCTTTCTTACCCCCAAATTCATGGCAGACGTCGCAACCAAAAAACGCGCTACAGAAAAAGACCGAGCAATCAAGCCGACTACAAAAAGCGCGCTGAAACGAAGCCTGCCGGTCGACGATGTGCCGATGGATATTTTTGCGCTGATCGGTAAATCAGAGAATATTGAACAAGCTGCCGTGGCCATGCAGGCCATGTCCCATCCGATGCGGATAAAAATTCTCTGTCTGCTGTCATCCGGCGAGCTGATTGTGCAAGAGATCGTCGATGCCGTCGGCACCACCCAAAGCAACATTTCGCAGCACCTTGGGATTCTTAAAGCCTGCGGAATAATCAATAGTCGCCGTGACGGCACTAAGATGTACTACGCAATCGGCGATGCACGAATTTTGAAAATGATCACTCTGACGCGAGAGATTTTTTGCGCTATTTAGAATCTGTAAATAAAAACCAAACCCAAACACCGGCGCGGCTTCTCAGCCCATTTTGCCTTGAATAGCCTGCCCAGATTGCACTTTGTTTATCTAAATAAAAACACCACGTATTTGAAAATTGTTCGCCGTTCATTCACACTGCACTCAGGTGTATAAAGAAACAATTGGGCGCGAATACTTTTAATTCCCTTTGGCCATATTGGCTGAACCGTAAATTAATAAAAATAAAGGGATAGAACAGATGGGATTTTTTAGTTTTTTCAAACGTCCGCCCACCGCACCCAACCGCGCTGACGACAATCAACTCGAACGCCGCACCAAACCGCGCAAGGACCCGCATCTGGGAACGCGTATTTTAGTGATCGACGATTCGCCCACCATTATCGCCGCGCTGCGCAACATGTTGACGCGGCAAAGCAAGCATATTGTTCTTGAAGCGCTGGAAGCAGAAACCGGCATTGAGATGGCGATCAACGATATGCCCGATCTCATTTTTCTTGACCTCATATTGCCGGGTATGAGTGGATTTACGGCGCTACGCAAGCTACGCCAAAACGAAATCACCCGTGAAATTCCGATCATCGTTATGAGTGGCAACGAAGCCGCAATTGAGGAGTTTTACGTGCAGCGGATTGGTGCCGATGACTTCATGAAAAAGCCCTTCTCCCGCGCCGAGGTGTATGCCAGAATCGAGCGCTTGATCGGTCTGGATGGATCACTGCAGCGTCCAGCAAAAGCAGTCGTGGAGGAACCATAAAACTCTAGTTCTGCTTGGCCATAGGCAGCTTGCTGTTTTCGATGGAGATACCCGAACCGGTGCGAACAAAACTGCCTGCTATGCCTCGATAGTGCTGGGGCTTAATTGTGCTACCCAATCTATTCCGACACCACATCGGCGCCCTTCGGCGGAGCGAACGTAAACTCTTTTGCATCAATCTTGGCATTGCGCTCAAGCTTGGTGAATGTGAGGCGCGTACGATTACCGAATGCATCAAATAATTCCATCGCGCCAAGTTGATTTTTAACAAATCCGAGCCGCACTTTCTCGATCCCGGCGTCCTTGGATTTTGGCTCGGCAATAACCCAATCCATATTTTCAGATTCCCCGCCCGCCACCAGTGTGAACGCGGCTTCAACTTCGGCCCTTCCCGCTAACAGAGCTGCAGGGGTCGACGCAAATGCTTTCTCCACTTTTCGGATCGTAACTTGATTCAAATCCTGATCAAAAAACCATACTTTGCTGCCGTCGCTGACGATGGTTTGCGCGGGTTTTTCGTATTGGAAGTGGAATTTGCCGGGGCGAGAAAATGCCAACGTGCCTTTGGTTTGCTGTGTGGCCTTACCTTTGGCATCGAATGCGGTTTGCGAAAATTCAGCACGCGCAGATTGTGCGCCGGTCATGAAGCCGCGAAAATCCTCCATCGCATTGGCGTACGCCAGACTTGTAATAGCGGGGCTTATCGCAACCACCAGGATAAAGCATAAGCGCGCAGCGATCTTGAAGATAGGTTTCATGGGGAGTTTTGCTTTGAAAAGAAATAAAAATGGGGGGCCGCTGCTGGGGCGCTAATGCTCCCGATTAGGCACAATAATTTCGCGATTTCCATTCGACTGCATCGACGTCACCAGCCCCGATTTTTCCATGTCTTCGAGCAGCCGCGCGGCACGATTGTAGCCGATGCGAAGGTGGCGCTGAACCAGTGAAATCGACGCTTTTTTGTTTTGCAGCACAATAGTGACCGCTTGATCATAAAGCGGATCGCTCTCGCCACCGGCGCCACCGCCGTTCCCCGCGCCGCCGCCGTCAAGCATGGCCTCTTCCGGCGGATCAAAAATACCTTCGATATATTGCGGCTCACCTTGGCGCTTGAGGAATTCAACGACGCGGTGTACTTCCGCATCGCTGACAAACGCGCCATGCACGCGTGTCGGCATGCCCGAGCCCGGCGGTAGATATAACATGTCGCCTTGCCCCAGTAAGGCCTCAGCGCCTTGCTGGTCAAGAATAGTACGAGAGTCGATTTTGCTCGATACCTGAAACGCCACGCGGGTCGGAATATTCGCTTTAATCAGCCCGGTAATCACGTCTACACTCGGGCGCTGGGTTGCCAGCACCAGATGAATACCTGAGGCACGCGCTTTCTGCGCAAGACGGGCAATCAGCTCTTCGACTTTTTTACCGACCACCATCATCATATCGGCCAATTCATCAATCACCACCACAATTAGCGGATATGGCTCAAGCGGCTCCGGTGCATCGGGCGTCAGTGAGTATGGGTGGGTCAATGGCACGCCTTTTTCTTTTGCTTCGCGAACTTTGGTGTTGTAGCCCGCAAGGTTTCGCACGCCGACAGCCGACATCAATTTGTAGCGTCGGTCCATTTCTGCCACGCACCAGCTCAAGGCGTAACTGGCATTTTTCATATCGGTCACGACCGGTGCCAACAAATGCGGAATACCTTCGTAAACAGATAGCTCCAGCATTTTTGGGTCGATCAAGACCAGACGCACTTCGTTCGCGGTCGCTTTATAAACTAGCGACAAAATCAGCGCGTTAATGCCGACCGATTTGCCTGAGCCCGTGGTACCCGCGACCAAAACATGCGGCATCCGTGCCAAATCAGCCACCACCGGGCGACCGGCAATATCTTTACCCATCGCGCTGGCGAGGCGCGAGTTCATATCGCCATAGACAGTCGATCCCAAAATTTCGGACAGCCGCACAATCTCGCGTTTTGGATTGGGCAACTCCAAGCCCATATGCGAAGTACCTGGAATCGTCTCTACGATTCGAATGCTCGTAACCGACAGCGCACGCGCCAAGTCCCGCGCCAAATTCACCACCGTCGAGCCCTTGACGCCGACTGCCGGTTCAATTTCATAACGGGTAATCACGGGGCCCGGATTCGCGGCCACGACTTTTACCGCAACATTGAAATCCATCAATTTGCGCTCGATCAAACGCGAGGTAAATTCAAGCGTTTCAGGCGACGGGCGCTCGACGACTTTGTCCGGCGGATCAAGCAGCGCCAGCGGCGGCAAGGGCGAATCAGGCAGGTCGGCAAATAAAGTTTGCTGCTTTTCGCGCACCACGCGATCCGATTGCGGCACCTCCAGCACGGTCGCTTCAATCCGAATCGGCGGATGATCTTCGATAATTCGCTTGAATTCTTCGACCTTGACTTCGCGTTCGGCGACAGCTTGTTCGCCGACTTCACGATCACGTTTGGCCTCAATCTTGCCACGGATCAGGTTGTAAACTTTTTCAACACCAGTACCGATTTTTTCAGACAATCGAATCCACGACAATCCGGTAAAAACGCTGAACGCGCCCGCGCACAGCGCCAACAGCAAAACGGTACCACCGACAAAGCCCAGCCCTGTTTCAATACCACCGGCAATGCCAGAGCCAATCCAGCCGCCCGCTCCGTTTGGTAACGCCGCTTTCAGGCTGTATAACCTGAGCGCTTCAAGTGCGCTCGACGACACCAACAGCACGACAAAGCCGACTAGCGCAATCGCGGTGTTTTGGCGATGGAACATGCTCCACGATTCCACGCGACGAAACAAACGCACCACCGCGAAGCCCATCAGCGCAACAAACCACCATGCCGACAGCCCAAAAAGCCCCAACAGAAAATCCGATAGCCATGCGCCGGTCACGCCGCCCTTGTTGATGACCGGCTCTGCGGACGCGCTGACGCTGCCTTTACCGCTATAAAAATAGCCCGCATCGGTGCCAACGTGGGTAATGAAAATAAGCGCGAAATAAATGCCCAATGCCAGAAACACAATCCAGCCCGCTTCCCGTAAAAGCCTCGAAAGCCGCGCGGCTGCTGGGGTTTCGGCTGAAGAGGATCCTGCACGGGCGCCGGTCCGCGCGCTACTGCGCTCACCCGCGCGGACCCGCAATGCGGCGGGCCGGTCATCATCAGGAAGATCGTCAGCGAACGCAGCGTCGCTGGTGGGGTGTCGGGAATTAGCGCTCATGCCCACAATTATAACGTCGGGAAGACAGCCATCCCCGATTGTCAGCGCGTCAGAAATAGCTAAAACGAGGGCGGCAATTTCTCGTCATGGATCGTGATGGTTTTTGATTCGATCGTAATGTAGCCGCGCTCGGATAAATCTTTCAAAATTCGGTTTACCATCTCTCGCGAAGCGCCCACCATGTTGGCAATATCCTGCTGCGACAATTTTTCGCCGACAACCAATTTACCTTCATGATTAATCGCCAATTCGAGCAGGGTATTGGCCACGCGGCCGTATACATCCATCAAAGCGAGCGTCGAAATTTTGCGATCTGCCTCGCGCAACCGGCGCGCCAATGCCTGCATGACCTGTGATGAAATACGTGGCGAACGAGCAAGACATTCCTGAAAACCGTTTTGAGAGAGCACCCGAAACACACAGGGCTCCACTGCAGACACGGAGGCAGAGCGAGGCTGGCTATCGATCATCGACATTTCGCCAAAAAAATCACCAGGGCCCAAAAACTTCAGGATAATTTCGCGACCATCCTCGTCGCCAATGAACACCTTCACGCGGCCGGTGATTATCGCGTAAAGAGAATCGCCGACCGTACCTTCGGTTAAAACCACCGTATTTTTTGGGACTGATTTTTCGACCGTGTGATCATTGATCACCAGCAAGTCTTCATCGGTCAAATCTTTAAAAAGCGGGATGGAACGTAGCATGAACACTCCTGTGGCTGCTTTTTTGCATATTGGCTGCCGCTGCTCATTGGCTCTTAACGGCGCGGGTAGTACTTTCTTATCCAACGGTGTTAATTGTCGCATAACTGCTGGCGCATCCTAAATCAAGCGGATCACGCGGAATCGCGCCTGGCGCTTCGCAATCATGCACGAGCATTGAACAACGCGGGCTGAAAAAATGGCTAAATTTGCGGCGCGCTCAATCGTCCCCATATAAATTTTCAATCAGTGACCACAACCACCTTTGCTAAAATGCGTTTTGTTTGCTGAACGCTACGGTTAATACCCATCTAACATCACGAAAGTTGAATATGTCCACCCAACACCATCCGCTCATCATTTTGGGCTCGGGCCCCGCTGGCTATACTGCTGCTGTCTATGCCGCACGCGCTAATTTAAAGCCGGTACTGATTACCGGCATGGCGCAGGGCGGTCAATTGATGACGACCACGGATGTAGAAAACTGGCCCGCCGACGCTGACGGGGTGCAAGGTCCCGACCTGATGGAACGCTTTTTGAAGCATGCGGAACGGTTTGATACCAAAGTCATTTTTGACCAGATTCATACCGTGGATTTCAAAAATAAACCGTTCTCGATGATCGGCGATTCAGCGACTTACACCTGCGACGCACTCATCATTGCCACCGGCGCATCGGCGCAATATCTCGGCCTCAAGTCAGAAGAAGATTTCATGGGCAAAGGCGTCTCCGGCTGTGCGACGTGCGACGGATTTTTCTATAAGAATCAGGATGTTTGCGTGGTGGGCGGCGGCAATACCGCGGTCGAAGAAGCGCTGTATTTATCTAACATCGCGAGGCATGTCACGGTAATTCATCGCCGTGACAAATTCCGCTCGGAAAAAATTCTTGCTGATCGATTATTTGCGAAGGAAAAAGAAGGCAAAGTCACGATCATGTGGAATCACACGCTTGATGAAGTGCTCGGCGACAAAACCGGTGTCACTGGTGTGCGAGTCAAATCGACCGCGACTGACACCACCACGGACTTGGCACTCAAAGGCTGCTTCATCGCCATCGGCCACAAACCCAATACCGATATTTTTGAAGGCCAGCTGGAAATGAAAGGCGGCTACATCATCACCAAAGGCGGGCTGTCCGGAGATGCCACGGCAACGTCGGTGCCCGGCGTTTTCGCGGCAGGCGACGTGCAAGACCACGTCTACCGTCAGGCGGTCACCAGTGCAGGAACCGGTTGTATGGCAGCGCTGGATGCGGACAGATATTTGGAATCATTGAGATAAGCCAGCCAGCTCGCCAGCTGCCAATATATTAATGACGCACGCAACTAGCGCTTGACCGGTGCAATTTGCGCAAGCTCAATACCAACCTACTAATCGGTAGGTAACGGAGACAAGTTATGCAACTCAACTCAAACTTGAACGAACGTGTCGTCGTCGATTCAACTTCGATGGCGTGGATTGATTCGCCAGCCCAAGGTATTCAACGGAAACTGCTCGAGCGTGACGGCACCGAAATAGCACGGGCCACTTCAGTCGTACGCTATGCCGCGGGTAGCCAATTTACGAGCCACACTCACGATCTGGGCGAAGAAATCTTTGTGCTTGATGGGGTACTGAGCGACGAGACTGGAAATTTTGGGCCCGGAACCTTCATCAAGAATCCGCCCGGATCTTCACATGCTCCGCACTCCCAAACCGGTTGCACTCTGTTGGTGAAATTAAGGCATCTCGACCCTGCGGATAAACAACGAACCGTCGTCGATACGCATTCGACGACATGGTTTCCTGGCCTGGTGCCGGGTCTGTCAGTGATGCCACTTTCGGAATTCGGTACGCAGCACACCGCATTGGTGCGCTGGGCACCGGGAACCCAATTCAATCCCCATCGGCACTACGGCGGCGAGGAAATTTACGTTATCGACGGCGTGTTTGAAGACGAGTTTGGACGGTACCCTGCCGGCACATGGATGCGCAGCCCGCACTTGAGCTCACATCGCCCCTTTAGCAAAGAAGGATGCACCATCTACGTCAAAACAGGTCACCTTCCCATAGAAGATGCTGAAAAGACGCTGTGAACGCTAGGCACTACCAGCAGTAAAGGCCAGTTATCGGCGGCGTCTGTGCTCGGTGTCTGTGCAGCGGGCCACCGCCGATTTAGCGAAGCCTGCCCCTGGTGCGTACCAGGAAACGATTTGGCTGCGCATGTGCGCCAGCGCACAGAGACAATTATTCATTCGTCGCAAACTTCAATTGCAGTATCCGCGCGAGAAATCTTTGCTCGCGCGACCATCGACGAGAAAGACTTCCCCAACTTTAAATAAGGAATACATCATGCTCAATACTAATGCCACCGCCAGCGCCGCACACAAGCAAGCAGCAAGCGAGCATCAGGCATGTGCCGATCATCACAACAAGGCTGCTGCATCACACGACGGCAACAAAGTCGATGAAGCGAAGGCGAGCTCAAAGAGCGCCATGTCCTGTTGCAAAACAGCCAGCAAGGTTTCTGAAAAAGCCTGCGGGTGCTCTGCCAAGTAAGCTGCGGGAGATTTAAAGCTGCGCGGGACCCGGACAGTTTTTCGCGCGGCGACTGCGTTTTAGCTTGAGGCGCGTGAAAAGCAAAATTGACCCAAGACGCTCCTGCCACCGGCAACGGGGCCGGGGCGATCTGATGCGCCCTTACCCATCTCATCATCTCCTACGACCCTATCCTGCGACACACATGTTCGGGATGAGGGCGATGCTGAGTTGATTGACGCCTCCTCAAATACGGACTATCCATTGTCCCGACCCTCGACTCGCGGAAGTCTCTGTGAGCTCCCATCTCCTCGATGAAATTACGTCTAGCAACGCACAATCGCGCAGGGTCCGGAATAAGCCCCACACGAAATGACGCATTACGCCAGTTCCGCGCATTGCGAATTGTGCACGCCAGTCTTACGGACGAGGCATAGACCGAATTCTCAGCAACGATTTCTTTGATAAAAATTTGAATGGACTGAACCGCTGTTACCATCTAGCAATCTAAATATATTTAAGTGCAGCCTGATAAGAACCCAATACAGGCGCGGCGTTTGAGGCAAAATAGCTTCAAGATACCCGGCCCGCCTAGGGTTCGTATTTCGCATTTGCACCAATCGCCACAATTGCACGAATAGCAAAAATGCCCAAGCTTCCGGTCAACGAAAAACCCAAAGTTCATCCCAATACCCAGGCCGAAGACGACGTGTTCCGCGCCGAGATGGCGGCCGATGGCGTGGTGCCGATCAAGCTCGAAGCGCGCGCGGAGCTGCAGAAGCCGCGTCCCAAGCCAATCGCAGCGCAGCGCATGGCGGACGAGGCGGCGGTGCCTTCTGAGTTGCTCAAAGATACGTCGGGCTGGGATGGCGACGTAGATACGGGCGACAACATCACGTTTCTACGCAATGGTTTGGGCCGCGACGTGCTGAAAAAATTAAAACGCGGGCATTGGGCGATTCAATCGGAGCTGGATTTGCACGGCCATACGAGCACGATGGCACGCGAAGAACTGGCGAAATTTTTGGCGTATGCACGGCATAGCGGCCTGCGCTGTGTGCGCATTATTCACGGGCGCGGCACCCGTTCGCCCGGCGGCGTGCCGCTTATTCGCAACAAGGTGCGCCTGTCGTTGTCGCAGCGCGATGAGGTACTCGCGTTTTGCGATGCGGGGCCAGGCGATGGCGGTGCAGGCGCGGTACTGGTTTTGTTGAAGGCGAGCTAGGGTATGCGCGTCACGGCAAGCTTTAGGACAGCAAATTTCACCAAGATTGTTGCCACTATTTGCCGGTAAACTTACCGGCCATTCTCATCCAGCCCCGGCGTGTGCCTGCAATTTCCAGCATTCGCCGTTACACGCGACCCAACGTGGCACTTTTCACATCCTATGACTTCCATTCCGCGCCCTTTTTTACTCGTACTTGCCGTCGTCCTCACAATATTGGCGTTGATCGAGCTCGGCACTCGCCGTCTGGCCGATCCCGACGAGGGCCGCTATTCGGAAATATCGCGCGAAATGGCGCAGTCGAATGATTTCGTTACGCCACGTTTAAACGGCCTCAAATATTTTGAAAAACCGCCGCTGCAATACTGGGCAACGGCGATCGCATTCAAGGTGCTGGGCGAGAGCGAATTCAGTGCGCGGCTATATACGTTTCTGTGTGCGCTGGGCTGCATTTTTCTGATTGGGTACACCGGTTCCCGGCTTTACGGTGCAGACGTAGGCATCTATTCGATGCTCGCACTGGTGGGGTCGTGGTATTTCACGGCGTTCGCGCAGGTGATCACGCTCGATATGGGCCTCACGCTCTGGATGACGGTGGGCGTATGCGGATTCCTGGTGGCGCAATCTGCTGACAACGCCTCCTCCCGGCGCCGCTGGATGTTATTGGCATGGGCGGGCATGGCGTTTGCGGTGCTGTCGAAAGGCTTGATTGGCATCGTTTTTCCGTCTGCCGCGATATTTTTTTACTGGGTCATCCAGCGTGATTGGCGTTTGCTGGCGAAGCTTGAATGGTTCTACGGATTGCTGCTTTTTTTCGTCCTTACGGTGCCGTGGTTCACGATGGTATCGCTGCAAAATCCGGAATTCCCCCGTTTCTTTTTCATCCACGAACACGTTGAGCGATTCCTCAGCAACACCCATCGACGCGAGGGCCCATGGTGGACGTTTACTGCCATCACGGTCCTGGGCTTTATGCCGTGGGGACTGGCGATCTTTCCAGCGATTGTTAGCGGCTGGCGCAATCCAGCGCTGCGCATCGGCAAGCCCGATGGTTCGACCTTCCTGCCGCTCCGGTTTGTACTGATATTTGGTGCGTTTGTACTTTTTTTCTTTTCAATATCCAGCTCAAAGCTCCCAGGCTACATCCTGCCGATTTTCCCGGTATTAGCCCTCGTCATCGGCGCTTATCTAAAAGACGCGGACACCAAATTACTGGGCTGGCTGTCATTACCGACCCTGGCGTTGGCAGTTGGCGGCGTGTTTGCCGCATGGAAAACTTACGCCGCGATGGCTGGCTTGATCATCGCCGGGCTACTGATTTGGGGACTGGCGGTAGTAATTGCGTTCTGGATGCTTCGACAACACAAACGATGGCTGGGCGTACTCACGATGTCGATCGCGACCTGCCTCTTGGCGGGACTTGCGGCACGCGGATTCGACCAGATGGCGCCGAAAAAAATAACTTATGCAGTAGCAGAAGCGATCAAACAACATCTCACGCCGGAAACACGTCTTTATGCGATCAAGATTTACGACCAATCGCTGCCGTTTTATTTAAACCGCACAATGACATTGGTGGACTATGTTGATGAATTCGAGATGGGTCAAAAAGCGGAGCCAGCCAAACATATTGCAGCCCTTAAAGATTTGCCTGCGGCGTGGAGCATGCCAGGCCCGGCAATCGCTATAATCCAGCCTGACGCCACCAACGAGCTGAATGCGATGGGCATCAATTTTGAAATCATTTACCAAGACGCACGCCGCATTGCGATAAGAAAAACCGAGCCGAAATAAATCACCTTGAATCTGACCAGTTTTACACTCATTCTGACCGGCGTCCTGCTAAATGCCGCGGCGCAGCTCCTTCTGAAAGCAGGCGTCACGCGGGTCGGCGAATTTCAATTTTCGCTGGATAACGCCTTGCCGATTGGCATAAAGCTGGCCACGCAATTGCCGATTATCGGCGGCCTCGCCTGCTATGGCATCAGCGTAGTGGTGTGGATCATGGCGCTGTCGCGGGTACCGGTGAGCGTGGCCTATCCGATGTTGTCGATTGGCTATATCGTCAACGCGTTCGCCGCCTATTGGCTATTTGGCGAATCACTGAATGCACAAAAACTGATCGGCATCGGCGTGATTGTCATCGGCGTTTACTTGGTCGCACGTTCAGCAACCTGATTTGCACTATGTCGAAATGAATCACAAAAAATGAACTACATCAAATTTGCAGGGCCGATTATTGATGATGCGATGGCCGAGGCTGTCAAACAAACGTTGTTATCGGGCTGGCTCACCAGCGGGCCACGGGTCGCAGAGTTTGAAGCTGCGTTGTCAAAATATCATGGTGGGCGCCCGACCCGGGTTTTTACGTCCGCCACCGCTGCGATGGAAGTAGCCTTCGAAGTGTGCGGAATCGGCGCAGGCGATGAAGTAATCACCTCCGCGATGACGTTTTTTTCAGTCGGCAATATGATTGAGAAAGTCGGCGCTAAAACAGTTTTTGTGGATTGTGATTTGAAAACGCGCAATATCAATTTGGATCAAGTCGAAGCCGCTATCACGCCTAAAACCAAAGCGATTGTCCCGACGCATTTTTCGGGCTTGTCCTGCGATATGGATGGTTTGCTTGCGATAGCTAAAACACACAAATTGCGGATCATCGAAGACGCGGCACTCGCGGTAGGGTCTACCTGGAAAGGCGCGTCAATAGGCGCTTTCGGCGATATTGCCACCTTCAGCTTTCACCCCAATAAAAATATGACCACTATTGAAGGCGGTGCCGCTGTGTTTGCCGACGAGACCGAGGCCAAGCGTGCAGAAGTACATCGTTTTCATGGTATTTCGCGTCTGGCAGATGGAACCCGCGATATTACGGTTGCTGGCGGGAAATTTAACATGAGCGATGTCTCCGCGCGGCTGGGAATTGATCAACTGGCGCAGCTTGATGCTTGGTGTTCGCATCGCCAAACACTCGCGGCACACTATTTCGCGCTACTAGAGCCTGTTGCAGAGTCGCTCGGCCTGGACCTGCCGGCGAAGGCGCATCCGGGTGAAGAGAGCGGTCATAGCTGGAACATGTTTTGCGTGCTGCTACCGCTCGCTAAAATGGGACTTACCCGCAAACAATTTATCGACGCCATGCATACAGAAAATGTTGGCATTGGCATATCGTATGAGGCCATGCATTTGACCACCCTGTTCCGCAACAAAGGCCATCACGAAGGCGAATTTCCGAACGCTGAGCGTATTTCGCGTGAGACCGCTACATTGCCACTCCACGCAGGTATGAAGCTCGCCGATGTTGAGCGCGTCTGTGAGGTACTTGTCCGAACCGTACGGCTCTCAAGCGAAAGTGGTAAATGAACGCGGTGGCATCGTCACTCAGCCTTTCCGTCGTTATACCGGTTTATAACGAGGAACTCGGCTTGGTGCAGTTGTTTTCGCGTCTTTATCCGGCGCTCGATAAATTAAATATTTCCTACGAAATTATTTTTATCAATGATGGCTCTGCGGATCGGTCCGCTGCGTTGTTGCGCGAGCAATTTCAGGTCCGTCCAGACGTCACTCGCGTGGTGTTATTCAAAGGTAATTACGGCCAGCATATGGCGATCATGGCGGGCTTTGAGCATTGCCGTGGCGAGAGGATTGTCACGCTGGACGCGGATTTGCAGAATCCGCCGGAAGAGATAGGCAACTTATTGATCGCAATGGATCAGGGTGCAGACTATGTAGGCACCATCCGCAAGCTGCGCCAAGATTCACTCTGGCGGCGAGTGGCATCACGGGCGATGAATCGGATGCGGGAACGCATCACCCACATTAAAATGACCGATCAAGGCTGCATGTTGCGCGCCTACAGCCGCGCAATTGTGCAGGCGATAAATCAAACCCGCGACATCTCCACCTACATCCCGGCGCTGGCCTATTCTTTCGCGCACCGCCCGGTGGAAATTGAAGTCACTCACGAAGAGCGCTTCGCGGGAGAGTCCAAGTACTCGCTCTACGCGCTGATCCAGCTTAATTTTGATTTGATGACGGGTTTTTCCACTAAGCCGCTACAGATTTTTTCCTTTATCGGTATTGCCATTTCATTCTTGTCAATTGGTTTTGTGGTGATTCTTGCTATTCGACGTTTGATCGTAGGGCCCGAGGCGGAAGGACTATTCACGCTGTTTGGCATCGCATTTTTCCTGATCGGCATTACATTGTTTGGGATCGGCTTGCTTGGCGAATACGTGGGCCGAATCTATGAACAAGTGCGCTTGCGACCACGCTACATGATTGATGCTGTGCTGGAAAAGCAGGATGAAAGCCAGTGAACGATACCGATGCGGGCTCGACCGTAAGCGCGCGCGCCGTCGTTTTCGCGTACCACAATGTCGGTGTTCGCTGCCTGCAGGTGTTGCTGGCGCAGGGTGTCGAAATTGTGATGGTTGTCACGCATAACGACAATCCGACTGAAAATATCTGGTTTGAAAGCGTTCGGGAATTAGCGGACCTACATCGCATCCCCGTGGTGACGCCCGATGACCCGAATACACCTGAATTCATTGCCGAAATCGCTGCACTCAAAGCCGATTTCCTGTTTTCGTTTTACTACCGCATGATGATGAAGCCTGCGCTGCTGGCCACGGCCGCACGCGGCGCGTTTAATATGCACGGTTCACTGTTGCCCAAATATCGAGGCCGCGTACCGGTGAATTGGGCGATCATAAAAGGCGAAACGAAAACCGGTGCCACGCTGCATGAAATGGTCGAAAAACCCGACGCGGGGCGTATTGTTGATCAGACTGCCGTGCTGATTCTGCCAAACGACAACGCGCTTCAAGTCTTCCAGAAAGTAACGATGGCGGCAGAGTTGACGATGGATCGGGCGCTCCCAAAATTAATCAACGGCACCGTCAACATGCGCGCGCAGGATTTGTCGGCGGGCAGCTATTTTGGCGGACGCAAAGCTGCCGATGGCGTAATTGACTGGCACGACAGCGCACAAAACATTCATAATCTAATCCGAGCCGTCGCCCCACCCTACCCCGGCGCCAGTGCATGCATCGCGGGTAAGGTGGTTATCATCACCAAAAGTTTATTGGCACCGGCACGTTTTACCCACAGCAATCCCGGCTTTATGAACGTCAGCAGCGAACGGTGTATTGCGCTCTGCGGAGACGGTCGAATGCTCAGAATTTTAGAAGCGATCATCGATGGAAAAGTATTGAACGAAGCAAGCCTCCCCGGTTTTATCGGCATCGGTGTCCATGCACTTTCCGCCTAAATTGGCTACGCAAACTATGAATCACTCACCACCATCCCATCAGTTCACATTCAGCAAACATCGTCTCGAAGGATTGACCGATGCTATTTTTGCTGTCGCGATGACGTTATTGGTAATTGAGCTGAAAATACCCGAGACGGCACACATCACCTCACAAGCCGAGCTCATTGCGGCGATTGGTCATTTGGGACCGAAAATAGTCGCGTGGATTATTAGTTTTTTTGTGCTTGCGCAGTTTTGGTACGGCAATCACCGGCTGTTTTATTTTGTAAAGCATGTTGACGGAAAGTTTTCGTTCTATTCGCTTGCGTATTTGGGGCTGGTGAGTCTGATGCCATTTTCGTCTGCGCTGGTGGGCGAATACCAGATCATATTTTTCTCACAGATTTTCTACGCAATCAACCTTGCGGCGATTGCCTTACTCGCCATTTTGCAAAGCCGCTACGTGTTCAAACACGCGGCCGTTGGCGGCACGCCCGGCATGCCTGCCGCCGTGTATCACGGCGCACGCTTTCGCAATTTTGGGCTGGTGTTTTTAGCACTGCTATCGATCGTCCTCGGCTACTTTGTGCCCGCCACCGGCAATATCGTATTTGCGTTAATGGCGATACTTTCTCCCATCAGCCGACGCCGAGAAGCACGCGAACTCGCAAAATTATCAGTGCCATCTGCGCCAGCTGCGTCTATTCAGTAACAACTCAGGAAGATTTAATCGCATGAAAAAAATTCTCATACTCGGTGTAAACGGTTTCATCGGCCATCACCTTTCCAAACATATTCTCGACACCACCGACTGGCAAGTCTTCGGCATGGACATGAACAGTGATCGCGTGACCCAATTCATGGATAACCCGCGCTTCAAGTTTTTTGAAGGCGACATCATGATTAACAAAGAATGGATTGAGTATCACATTCGAAAATGTGACGTCGTGCTTCCGCTGGTGGCGATTGCCACCCCTTCCACTTATGTCTCGGATCCGCTACGCGTATTTGAACTCGATTTTGAAGCCAATTTGCCGTTTATCCGATCTTGTGTGAAATACAAAAAGCGGGTAATTTTTCCGTCCACGTCCGAGGTTTACGGCATGTGCAGTGACGAGGCATTCGATCCGCACTCGTCCAATCTGGTGCTGGGCCCAATTGAGAAACAACGCTGGATTTACTCGTGTTCAAAGCAATTGATGGATCGCGTCATTTACGCGTATGGTTCACGGGGCGAGTTGGATTTCACGCTGTTTCGACCTTTCAACTGGATCGGCGCGGGCCTTGATTCTATTCACACGCCGAAGGAGGGATCTTCCCGCGTCATTACGCAATTCTTTGGTCATATTGTGCGCGGCGAGCCGATCAAGCTCGTCGATGGTGGCGGGCAAAAACGTGCCTTCACCTACGTCACGGACGGTATTTCTGCGCTGACCAAGATTATCGCAAATGAAAATAACGTCGCGTCGGGACAAATTTATAACATCGGCAACCCGAAAAATAATTTCTCGGTGCGCGAACTGGCAACGATGATGCTGGAACTGGCGAAGAGTTATCCCGAGTACAAAGACACGGCGGCGAAAGTGAAGTTGGTTGAAACGACTTCCGGCGAGTACTACGGCAGCGGATATCAAGATGTGCAAAACCGCGTGCCAAAAATCGACAACACGATGAAGGATCTGAACTGGAAGCCAGAGGTCAACATGGCCGATGCGCTTAAAGGCATTTTTGATCATTACCGCATCGAGCTAGAAGATGCGAAACAGTTGGTGAACTAAGTGGAAGCGCTTTTGGTCGGCGTCGTGATGGGTTCCAATTCTGATTGGGATGTTATGCAACACACGGCAAAAGTGCTCAAAGATTTTGGCGTCAGCTTTGAGCACAAAGTCGTGTCCGCACATCGCACGCCGGACGCG
>JBBRZG010000082.1:0-16970 GCA_038236905.1 Burkholderiales bacterium | reverse complement strand
TCGAGTTGAGGAACGCCTTCGACAAGACATTTCACTTTCCCGCGCCTGATTGCTCTTCCGAAACGGTTGAACCTATGATCGCGCAGCATCAACATCTCCAGGGTCTTCTAGAGTCATCCGCCGCCGTAAACATCTGAGTCCGTTCCGTCGAGTTGTCCCGCAAGTAAGATTTGAGCGGTGAATGAAGTCGTCGGTAGTCATCAGCGTGCTGTCTCATGATCTGTAGCGCAGAGCCACAGAGCCACGCGAAGCTATTGATAGGGAGCAGTAATGGGACTTTCCCGAATCGCGAAAGAGACCTGTTCTGTTATATGCACACCCATTTAGCGGCTCTTAATCTTTTCAACCTTTCAACCCACCCTCCAACAAATCCTTCACCAAGTCATTCATCGCGATGTCTTTTTTCTCCGCGTGCGCTTGCAGCTTCGCGACCAGATCACCGGGCAATTTGCATGCGAATGGCACCAGCCCTGCGGCGGAGTCGAGCTTGCGTTGCTCTTTGCGGTCGGTGACGACGTTGCCTTTGCCGAAGCGGTCTGAAATGCCGGACGCTTTCATCAGGTTGGCGGCTTTCAGCATTTTATTTTTTTCGAGGTCGGTTTTTTTCATGCTCATGTTGATAGTCCTTGGGTTGTTGGTGCTGCTGAAAAATTATTGTCGGCGATTGCCGAATATGAACGTATTGCCGCGCGTTTGTGGGCCGCGAACCAGATTCAGATTCGTAAAGTCGCCGGTTCGAATCGCGTCCAGAATCGTTCGGCGGTAGCGCTCGACCAACTGCGCTTCGTGCGGCGAGGTGTCAAAGAAATAGGTTTGGTCCTGCAGGCTGGTCGACCCGCAGCGATTACGATACGCGCAATCCGCAAGCAATTGCGTATTGGATGTTCCGCAATTATTGCCCATATCGCACCCCACGAGTGCCCATGCGGAATAAAACGCACGATTTTCAATCGGCTCGTTATCGGGACCGACACGAATGCTCGCATCTGAAAGAGTGCTCGACAGCAGACTTTGCAAATCAGCAAGCACAGCAGGATCGCCTTTCGCCAGCAATTCACGGGCGGCGGCCCACTGTTGATCAGAAATTGAATAACCGTCCATTCTGTATTGTGCTTTGTCGCCCGCATCCGGTTTGATGTTGTTGCGCGCGTTGTAATCGTCCGCGCTCGCTTTGGCAATATCGACCTGTAGACGCCATGCTTGTGCGCGTGGATCACCTGCCTCTGCGGCGGCTTTGCTGAGGCGCGTCACTTCATCTTTTGAATATTCAATGGACTTTAGCTCGCCACAGGCATCGACATTCAGCGCGTCATAGGCGGCGATACGCGCGGATTTTTGATCTTCCCTACCGCTCAAGGTCTGAATAAATTTCTCTCGTTTGATCTCACGCGTGTCTTCAACTTTTTTGGGATCATCAGGCGGGCGTTTTGCGCACTTCTCCAATAACTCCGCTTGTAGATAAAGTGCTTCGCCGGTTTGAGGACCGTTTTTTGCGCGTTGATAAACAAGCGGCCAATCTTTTTTATCACGAAGCAATTGCATCTCGGTAGACAGCGTGGTTTTCGGCGCAATCAACGGCATACGCGGCGCGGAAGATATTTTCGGATCAATATTAAGGACCGATGATGCGCCGAGTTTTGCGGCGCCACCTGCCGACGTTGCCGCGCTTGTTATGCTCGTAGCAGAGGATTGCGTTTCACTTCGTTGGTGCTGAACAAAAAATGCAATACCGGCCACGATGATAAAAGCGATCAAAAACTTGGGTTTCATAACATTCCTTCATGTCATCAATTCTCATCATTGAGCTTACTGCCTGAATTTAGCGCTTCTACCTAAATTTACAACATAAGTGACAGCGGCCCTTCATCCATCGCCGCTATCTGCTCGCGCAATTCTAGAATTCGATCCTGCCAATAACGTTGCGTATTGAAAAACGGGAACGCATGTGGAAACGCGGGATCATCCCAGCGCTGTGCGAGCCAAGACGAGTAGTGGATGAGCCTGAGGGTGCGCAGCGCCTCGACCAAATGTAACTCGCGTCGATTGAAATCACAAAACTCTTCATACGCCTCGACCACTTCGCGCATTTGATTCGCCATTTCCTCGCGCGTGCCCGACAGCAGCATCCACAAATCCTGTACGGCAGGGCCCATGCGGCTATCGTCAAAATCGACAAAATGCGGGCCGCTGTCGGTATAGAGCACATTGCCACCGTGGCAATCACCATGCAGGCGAATGCGCGTCACGTCACCAGCGCGCGCATAACAAGACGCAACACCCTCGAGTGCCAACGCCGCCACACTCGCCCAAGCTTCGCGCAAATCCACCGGAATGAAATCATGGGCCAGCAACCAATCGCGCGGCTCGGTGCCGAAGGTGGTCAGATCATGGGTTGGTCGATACACATAATTTTTAATCGCACCGACCGCATGAATACGCCCTAAAAATCGACCCATCCATTCCAACACTTCTGGTCGATCCAACTCGGGCGCGCGACCGCCGCGCTTGGGAAAAACCGAGAAGCGAAAGCCGTTGAATTCATGCAAGCTCTGACCGTTAATCGCAATCGGCGCGACCACCGGAATTTCGCGCGACTCCAGATCCAACACAAATTCATGTTCTTCCAAAATCTGCGCATTCGTCCAACGATGCGGCCGATAAAATTTTGCGACCAGCGTCGGCGCCTCCTCGATGCCGACTTGGTAGACACGATTCTCATAGCTGTTCAGTGCCAGCAAGCGCCCATCGCAAAGATAGCCGATGCTTTCAACTGCATCGAGCATCAGGTCTGGTGTCAAGCCATCATAGGGCGTGGTGGAATTCATACGGCATTGTACTTGGGACAGTGCGGCATCCCAAACCCAAGCACTGGAGCGGCGTTTGAGGCGGAGTGTCCCAAGATGCCCGTCCTGATTGGCTGCCGGGCTTGCCTACTTTTGATTTTTCGTTGCGGCTCGAAGCGCAGAAAAGCTCAGGTGCGAACTTGGGAGCGAACGACCATGCGAGCTCAGATACGAACCTAGACGTGAATAAATATTTCATTATCGTGGCTTGGACGGTACGGGTTATTGAAGTTAATAAACATAACCGAATAGCCGATAATCTAGATTCGACAAACAGAGGACAAATTTTGCAATTACGAAACCCCATCTCAAGGTATCCGCCATTAAAATGAGCAGCATCCCGCAAATCGTCGACTTCATTCTCGAACTCGACAAGCTCAAAGGCGTGACCCGCAAAACCCGACCATTGGGGCTTGATCGCTATGAAAATTCCGCAGAGCATAGCTGGCAGATTGCGATGTTGGCGTTCTCGCTGGCGCCATACGCCGACGCGCCCGTCGATATCAATCGCGTTATTGGCATGCTCCTGGTACACGACATTGGCGAGATCGATACCGGTGACACCATTGTCTACGCGGAAGAGGGCGCAGCCGAGCGCAAGGCGGCTGAGTTTGTCGCGGTCAAGCGCATCTTTGGCATGCTGCATGAAAGCCAATACGCGGAATATCTATCGCTGTGGCAAGAATTCGAGGACGGCGAAACCGACGACGCGCGTTTCGCCCATGCGGCCGATCGCGCGATGCCGGTGCTCTTAAACCTCGCCAATAACGGCCAGAGCTGGGTCGAGAACGGAATCAGCCATCAGCGCGTGGTGAAGCGGCTGAAGGATCCGATTCAGGCCGGTTGTCCTGCGCTCTGGGATTATCTGGAGATTCGGCTTGAAGATGCGCGTGGAAAGGGTTGGTTCGGCGCTTGATTATTTCCAAAAGGCATGCCCCGAACCCCAGCACTGGCGCGGTGTTTGGGGCAGTGTACTTGGCGAAGCGCGCCCCGCTTGCCGTTTGAGCCGGTGCACTTTTGGAGGTGCATAACGGGTAAAATCGCGGATTCTCAACTCAGATCGCATGCCCCATGTCCACACTCTCTTGCGCCGAAATTCTCGGCGGCAAAGCATTAGCTGACGCCAACATCACCCTCAAAGGCTGGGTCAAAACCCGCCGCGATTCCAAGGCCGGTATCTCATTCGTGGCCGTGTCCGATGGCTCATGTTTTCAGCCGGTGCAGGCGGTGGTGCCGAATACGCTCCTAAATTACAACGATGAAGTGATCCGCCTCACGGCCGGTTGCGCGGTGGAAGTGACCGGAACAATTGTGCCGTCACCGGCCAAAGGCCAACCGTTCGAGATGCAGGCCATTTCACTGAAAGTAATCGGCTGGGTCGATGATCCGGACACCTACCCGATTACGCCCAAAGTTCATACGATGGAATTTTTGCGCGAGGTCGCACACTTGCGCCCGCGCACCAACGTGATTGGTGCCGCGACACGCGTGCGCCACACGGTCGCGCAGGCAATTCACCGGTTCATGGACGAGCTCGGATTCTTGTGGGTGAATACGCCGATCATCACCGCGAGCGATGCCGAGGGTGCGGGCGAATTGTTTCGGGTTTCAACCCTCGATGCGCTGAATCCACCGAAGACAGCAGATGGCAAGATTGATTTCTCAAAAGATTTTTTTGGTCGCGAAGCATTCCTCACCGTTTCAGGCCAATTGAACGTTGAAACCTATTGCATGGCGCTGTCAAAGGTCTACACGTTCGGCCCCACATTTCGCGCGGAGAATTCAAACACCTCCCGCCATCTCGCCGAATTTTGGATGATCGAGCCGGAGATCGCGTTCGCCGATTTGGCCGACGATGCTTCGCTGGCCGAGGCAATGCTCAAATATATTTTCAACGCGGTGTTGACCGAGCGGCCGGATGACATGGCGTTTTTTGAAGAGCGCATCGAGAAGGGTTTGATCGCGAAACTGGAAAGCATGGTTAATACCGAATTTGTGCGCATGGATTACACCGAAGCCATCAAAATTCTCGAAACCACCAAAGAAAAATTTGAATATCCCGTTAAATGGGGCATCGATTTGCAGTCGGAACACGAGCGGTATTTGGCCGAGAAGCACGTCGGCAAGCCGGTCATTTTGATGAATTATCCGAAAGAAATTAAAGCGTTTTACATGCGCCTGAACGACGACAACAAAACGGTGGCCGCGATGGATGTATTAGCGCCCGGCATTGGCGAAATCATCGGCGGATCGCAGCGCGAAGAGCGCCTGGAGGTACTCGATGCGCGCATGATCGAATCCGGCCTCGATCCCGCGCATTACGGCTGGTATCGCGACCTTCGTCGCTACGGCAGCGTGCCGCATGCGGGATTTGGGTTAGGTTTTGAGCGCACGATTTCGTATGTGACTGGCTTGGGCAATGTGCGCGATGTGATTCCGTTTCCGCGCACGCCGGGTAACGCAAAATACTAAAAGGACACCTCGGCAAGCCACGCAAGCCTAACTAAGAGCCCCATGACCCTTCGCGATAAAGATCTCGATTCGTTGTTCAAAAGTAATCGCAATTGGGCTGAGCGTATTCTGGCCGCGCAGCCGGATTTTTTTGAGCAACTCGCCAAACAGCAGAATCCAAAATATCTGTGGATTGGCTGCTCGGACAGCCGTGTGCCCGCGAACGAAATTGTCGGCTTAATGCCGGGCGAAGTGTTCGTGCATCGGAACATCGCCAACGTGGTCGTGCACTCTGATCTCAATTGTTTGTCGGTGATCCAGTTTGCCGTCGATGTGCTGAAAGTCGAGCACATCATGGTGGTTGGCCACTACGGCTGCGGAGGCGTCCACGCCGCGCTGTTTGGCGACCGTCTCGGTCTGGTCGATAACTGGCTGCACCATGTCAACGACGTCAGCACCAAACATGCCGACGCGCTGGCCGCGATTGGCCTCTCGAACGCGCGTGTGGATCGGCTGTGCGAGCTAAACGTGATCGAGCAAGTTGCCCACGTCTGCCAAACCACCATCGTCCGCGACGCATGGGAACGCGGCCAGGATTTGGCCGTGCATGGCTGGGTTTACGGGCTAAAGGATGGGTTGCTGCGCGACTTGAACGTGACGATTCTGGAGTCAGGTGCGGCCACGGCAAAATGTCGCGAAGCGGTCGAGGCGCTGGGTTAGAGACACTAGCATCAGCGGGCGTTTGCAAGCATTTATGCTTGTAAACGCCCGCTAATATTAGCATTTATAAATCAGCGCATTGAAAAATCAATACCCGCTCACCTCCTGCAATCGGAATCCATCCTGCCCGTGGAGATTGAATTCGGCTTGATATTCCTCGGCGGTCATGCCATGGCGCGCGACCAAGGCGACGTTGCTCTTTTCCCAAATCGCGGCGTACGAGGTGTTGTTTCCCACCCGATAGCCGCTGACGTGGACGAGGCTGAAACCCAGCCCTGCGTTCTTGTTGAATTCAGCCTGATAGTCGGCGCTGCTCAGGCCGTGTCGCGCAACCCACGCCGGGCCAGCGGTTTTCTCCCAGATCGCGGCATAGCGCGCCTCGTTGCCGGACGCGTAGCCGCTGATGAGTTTTAGTCGAAATCCCTGCGCCGCGTTTTTAGTAAATGCGGTTTGATATTCGGCTGACGTCATGCCATGCCGTGCGATGCCCGCGCCGCCTGCACTCTTGTCCCAAATCGCGGCGTAGAAGATATTGCCGCCGACGTTATAGCCATTCACCCACACCAGCCGAAAACCTAGGCCACCGTTTTTATTGAATTCAGTCTGATATTCAGCCGCAGTCATGCCGTGCCGTGCGACCCATGCGGGTGAGGGTACCTTTTCCCAAATCGCGGCGAACCGCGCCTGACCACCAGAATCATACCCATCAATCATCTTGAGGCGCATGCCTTGGTTTGCATATTTGGTGAATTCAGTTTGGTATTCCGCGGCCGTCATGCCGTGGCGCGCGACCTGTGCGGCGCTGCCGACTTTGGTCCAGATCGCAGCAAAACGCTCAGGCGGCACTGGCCCACCTTTGTGGTCCACCGTCTTGCACATCGCTTGGTCCGGATTGTCGCAGCAGCTATAAAGCTGTTCGACCGATGCGCCATAAGTGCTATGCCACGCGGCGGCGGTGCCGGAAAAACCAGGTGGCATCCACAGTTTATTTTCCACTTCCTTCACCGATACGTGGCCGCCTCCGGTGTCGCTGCGCTTGCAGTTTTGATCGCCAATGCGATGGCAGGCCACGCACTTATTGTTGTCCGGCTGAAACGATTTGACGGAATGTCCGAACGCATTTTGATAGTTTGAATTCCATTTTCCAAATGGATCCCATTTTGAAATATCGGCGACTTGAACAATATATTTCGACCAGATAAACGGATCCGCGTCATGGCAACCCGTGCAGGTTATCCCGTCGGGGCCGCCAGCTTTGGGCTCCAGCCAATATTTGCTAGCGTTAGCCGAGTTTTCTTGGGGGCTCGGTACATTGGTGCCGTCCAGATGCTGCTCAAGATGGCTCTGAAAAAAGCAGGTATTGCCGGTCGCCTTGTTGTGTTGGACCACGGCGATATCACTGAATTTAGTGTCGTTGGGGCCGTTGTCATCATCAATGTATTTTCGACAGATCACGGCGGTTTCAACATCGGGATTGCCGGTGCTTACCCGCAGAAATCGTGAATGCGGCACACATTGACGCCCGCCGCCCAATCCAAGCTGTACGGGATTATCACAATCCTCGCCCTGCGATGCCTGGCTTAACGGCTGGCCATTTTTCGTAATCGGAATCACCTTGCCATCCATGCAATGAATCGTGGGCAGCGCGCCCATTTCGGCGGCGCATTGCTGCGCGTAGGCCAGTCGAGAAGCAGGCGCTGAAAACGCAAGCGACGGCAACAGGCTCAGGATCATGCTCAGCGCGAGGCTGAGCGCAAGATATGCGAGGAGGTGGGATTTTCTGGCTTTCATCATCATCTCCTATTGCGGTGCGGTCGCGAGCGACCATTGCGAAGCGGCTTCATAAAGCTGATCGCGGTGTCGCACCTCCGCTTTGATATTGATGGCGGCAGTAGCGGAATGCGCGATCAGCGGCGAGGTTGCGATTGCTGCTGCGTTGGTGACGGCATTTGCTGCGCCATTCAAATGCATCGGCTTAAAGCGCAATGTGCGCAAGTCATTTCCCGCCAGATGAGCGGGTTTTTGCACGCACTCCAGCGCGCGGTTCGGGTTCGCCATCACCACGGTGGTGCTTCGTGTCGGTCCAACCTCAATGCGCCGGTCAGTCACCAGCTCACAGCTTTGGCCATTGGCACCCGGAACCGAGGCCGTCAACTTTTCGACCGACAGCGGCAGCTTTGACCAATTCGTAACCTCAATCGCAAGCTCACCGCGCTCATTCCAATGCGGCACTGTTTGCAGACCGTGAAAGTCTGCTGCCGTTGCGAATGACAGCACACACATCGTCATCGCCAGCCCCGCACCAAGCTTGGCGGCAGCGATAGCGGTATGGATTTTTATCGTTATCAAATTCATTTTTATCCCCTTTGAAAGATGTTGAAAAGCGCAATTGCCTGGCATTGCGATATGTTTTGCCAGACGGGACGTCAGCCACTTCCGCGTGTAAATTTGTACAAACATTTCGCAAGCACCTCGCCGCGTGCGCACAGGCGCCGCGAAGCACAATTCGACATAGATGCAAGAGCGGCTTTTCGAAAAAAGTTGCTCTTAATCAATAAAACGAGATTGCAAGAGCAGACCCGACATGCCAGAAATTTATCGTGCAATTACTTTGTGGCGGCAAGGTGTGGGCATGTGCTGCTAAAAGTTGGCGCAAGGGCCAAGCGCAACGTTGTTTGTCCCTGCGTTATGCGTTACGCAGATTAGCGGGTGGCAGATTTTGGTGGAATCGTGAGGCGCTGATTGCGATTGAGGGTCGCGTGCTGAGAGCGATTGCGCCAACGAATATGGACGGCGACCTCGTTGCCGATCTAGTGAAAGATTTCTGTAAAACGTTGGCGCTTTACGTTTCCTCGCGTGGGAGGCGTTAGGGGGCGCTTGGTAGCACGCTTGCGAATGCCTTGATCGCGATTGCCACTTGCTCGGGCGCAGTCTGCATTAGGAAATGAGGCGCTTCGATGGATACAACCTTGAGGCTTGGCAAGTTCCTGAAAATAGACCTGCTTACTGAAGCAGGAACGACCTGATCTTCGGTCGCACGCAGATAGAGCGATGGAACATGGATTGATTGTAGTTTTACCGTGACATCGACCAAGAGCACGGCCCTCATGCGTGCGCGTAACGTGGGCGCTGACACTTGTACAAGTGACTGGGCGAGGGCGGCTTTGAGTTCAACAGTCGAATGCCGACCGAGCAGAAAGTGAGCGAGCATGGGAACTGGTGCGAGCGTAATCGGCAAGAAGCTCACCAGCGAGCGAAAGAGTAAGGTTGCAGGGCGCGGATTGCGGACAAAAGTGCAGCACAAGACGAGGCCGACCAAACCGACCGGCTTAGACGCGGCGATTGATACGGCGATCGGGCCGGAGAACGATTCGCCCAAGAGAATGAACGGCCCATCAGTTGGCAACGCGGCCCGCACAAGCGCTTCGAGTTCCTCGTACCCAAGCGCCTCATGCGTTGGATAGCGAACGATCTGGATTTCGAATTCTTCAGCGAGAGCGTCCACGAACGGTTGGAACAAGGCTCCCGTGCCGTCCATGCCGGGAAGCAAGACGAGTTTTAGCATTTGGGCTCGATACCGTTGGCGGTCTGGTTGAGCACAGGTTTAGGAATTACGGTACGCCTCCAGCATGAGAATGGCGTCTATGACCGCAGACCAATTAGTCGGTGGCTCAATGGGACCAAGGTATGGCTCGATCGGCCAAGTTCGAACGTTTTGGTCGTGGTGAAAAGCATCTAGGTCAACACGAATTCTTGAGGATAGGCAGCCACCCGCTATCTGTGAAATACGCGTAGCCATTTCCGCCATCAATCGTTCGTGAAAGCTGCGGACTTCGCTTATGAATTCCATATGCGGCAACGCCCACCGTCCGAAAGGAGCCGACCACGCAGGCTCGTCTTTCACGAGCTTCTCGCGAATGTCCCATTCAATATGAACTAACTCGGCATCCGACCAGAACGCAATATTTGTAGACGGCTTCAGGTACAAGGAATGAAGTGGTCGGCGACCCATCCACGGGCCGGCAATATCGAGGAGGTCGTTGACTTGCACAGCGCCAATTTGCGTATCGCCAGCGGCACACCACTGCTCCCAATTCAAATTCCACGGTCGTGACTCGGCAACGGAAATGTATTGCTGTAACTCTGTCGGAACGGGTTCAAGCGCGTGCGGCTTGAGTTGAAGCAGGTCTTCGTAGATGCGCGCCACCTGATAATTGCAGAAGCGCGTTGCGCCAAGTTCTGCTTGGGCGGAAGCGCTGTACCCAAATAGTCGTTCACTGCCCACCTGAATCCAGTACGCATTGAGGGTAAGACCAAACCAACTTAGGCTAGGGTCATGCGGTTCTCCCCATGCTTGTATTTCGGCGAGGGGTTGAAGCTCAAAGTTGAAAATGTGGGGAGGCATTTATCTAGAGCCTAATGCGGAAGTTATGTCGGGGTCGGAGGGCGTTTGCTCTAGGTCAGGGCGCTACTTCATCCGGTTTTATCGCCGAACCTCTTGATGAGGCTAATGAGGGCTGCTGGCGCAAAACTACCAGCCCACTCCTCTGTTGTTTCAAGCTCAGGCCTGAGCTTGGCAAGAACTTCTGGGTTCCAGAGGTGTTGCTGCGCCTTCAGCGGCAGGTGATCCGATTCAGACTCTATTACGACGAATGCGTCGAAGTCGACGTCACGGTTCGCAACGCCGCCAACTGCAGGTTTCAATCGAAGAACCTGTACGGCACCTTCGAAATATGAGATGTGACCGGCGAGCATTGCTGCTGCCAGCGTAACGAGCGCGTCCATAGCTTCCGCTTCTTGGTCGTTGAGCGCAGGACGATCAATCATAATGTCGAACGAAGCAATATAAAAGTCGCGTAAAAACGCATTGCCAATAATGAGTTGAATGACTCGCAAACGCCAGTTCGCTTGCCGCCATGTTTCTCTTCCTGATCGCCAGCTTAAGCTTGTTCATCAAGTTGTTTGAGCGATTTTCCATCTTTGGATTTCCACGCAATGAGGCCGTTTGCGCTGCCGCCATGAATGACGGCTGCCGCTGCCGATGGACTTGAGAACTCAGCGTCCCTCGTAAAAATTAACAATCCGTCTTTCTCAACGAGTGTCCCGTCAGCGATGAGTTGTTTGCGCTGCGCGACAACGTAGGGATAACTTTCCGCGGATGGGCGCGCTTCAAACACGGCAGTCGAGCCGCCCAATACGACGAAGCCGTTAACAGTCCGCTGGCCGCGCGCTTCCGCGTCTTTGATGCGGCAGTAAAGCATGCCGCCAGGTTGAGCGCTTTCGGCTGGTTGCGCAATCGGCGCCAAGATGTCCGAGCCCAATACGGGCAAGAGTTGTCGAATGCGAGCCAGAAATACTTCCATGTCCTCACGGTCAGATTCTGGGAGTCGTGAGCCACCGGCCTGATTTTGTTCGAGCTTGAATCGTCCTACCTGCTCGGCTTCGGCCAGCAGTCTGCTTTCGAGAAATCTGACATGTGCCTTGGTCAAATTCTCGTCCTTGCTCACGAAAACGATCGCTGAGACCCAAAACTCTTTGCTCTTGTGTTGCTTCAGCCGCTCGCGAATAACCTCAGCCTCGCCGATGTATGCGCGAGCGGCGTTGGTGACCGGATCGCTGCCGATGAGGATGTAGACGCCGGCTTTTTCAAGCTCTTCGCGTTCAAGCAGACGATCTAATTCTGTGCGCGGCGCGGCGATAGCCTTGCCGGTCCAGTTCGATATTTCTGCCGTGCGTAGGCTCTTCGCATCGCCGTGCGGGAGGAAGAGTTTTATGGTGGCGGATGTCATATGGGTGCGATCAACCTAAGGTTTTTTTGTAAAGAGCGCCGTGCTGTTGCGATGGCTGAATTAGAAATTACGCTAGCTTGCTCAAGACGTTCCGCATCATGGACGTACGCGAAGCTGCTCACCAGCAAAGGAATGCGTCTCAACTTTGCCCGACATTTCTGAAGTTACTTGTGCAGAAATAGCAAAGCACGCGGGATTTGCCGTGATGGCTATCACGCCATTCCAGTCGTTTATATTCCAAACCTCAGCGGAACCATGACCGGCAGAAGCGCGCAAAGTCGTTTCTTCTGAGCTTGGGCTTACGACATGAACCGACCAATCGTTTGGGATAGAGGACACGCCTCTAAACCGACCGCAATGTACGATGACTTTTACAGCGCTAATTCTCTCACCTGCATCTTTGGCGAGTGGAATAGCTGGAAAAAAAAGGCGGTATCGGACATCATTTTTTAGATTTGATTGAGCCGCGTCAGATGGTAGTGAAAACGCAACAACGAATGCAACAACGAATGCAACGACGATTGCTTGAAAATACGACATAGCACCCCATGACCAAATTGCGATGGGACGTATGTTATCAGGCGTATGCCAAGTCTAGGCGGGCTGTCGGAGTCATAGACCTCAGCCATTAAAAGAATGGCTATTGCGCGTTTGGAAGTGCCGTTGCGCCTATCCAACTTAATACTTTGAAACCCGGACCAGACACGCCGATCCCTGCGCCAAGCAGAATGCATATGACGATGGCAGCTACTCCTTTCACGGTTGCTGCGTGTAATTTCCGCAGGGTCAGGCGGTCGAATCCAGCGACGAGTGCAAGGAACGCAATCAGTCCTATTATTGAAAATATTGGCGCCACGCTGATGCCATAGCCTAGTACCGGCCAAAATGCGAACCGTGCGAATGCAGGGCCGGCGAATGCAATTGACGCGAGCATAATGAGCCGACGGTTCTTTTGAGGATAACGCCGACTGCGGATCCCAGGCACAAGCAAGGCGGTGAAGGCGACCAGTGTCAGGTAGTTTCCCCATACGAATATGTCCTCAGGCTCGGCTGCGGAATGTAGGGTCGTTGCAAGACGTGTGTTGATCCACAAAGCCAACAATACAACACCAATCGCAACTAGGCCCGCTATCCAAGCAACTCGGCGGTGCCAGTCGCGACTACCTGACGAAATTAGAGACGACTGTACGACAGTCAACGCAAACCATGACGTAAGAAAGGTCCCGTGAATCCTGAGCGCAGGGTCTAACGGTCGACTGAGAAACCATTCGCGCAAGTAAAAAGATCGCGCAAATCCAAGGAGGACGATCACCAAGAGAACAATGTGTACTTGTTGAAAATATCGGTTTTCGTTCATGAGGATAAACCAGCGAAATTTTCGAAGGCTCTAGTAGTAGCGTATCAAAATTCATGGTCCAGGCCAAGACGAAATACCAAACACCAACATCCGCGCACATTTCAAAGCATTTATGCGCGAAACAGCGCGCTGCTATTAGCGTTCCATTTATAAAATATCTTGCCCCTCCAGTGCAGATCAAACGCGAGAAGGCTACAATTCAAGCATCAACTCAAAGGACAACACCATGACCGCTCGCGATGCTATCCCCGAACTTACAGCCTTGAACACCGATCAACTTTTGCACGATGTTTCGCACCAATGGGATGCCGACATCACGCAGCAATTAGTCGAGTACGTGAAGATTCCGGCGAAGTCGCCGGGCTTTGATCGCGATTGGGCGGCGCACGGTTATCTCGATCAGGCCATCGAGCAGGCCCGCGCGTGGATCGTGGCTCAGGGCGTGGCCGGGATTACGGTTGAGGTGATTCGCGAAAAGGATCGTACGCCAGTGCTGTTTTTTGATATTCCAGCGGTCGGCGGGATTGGCCAAAACATTGATTCCAATCGAACGGTTTTGTTGTATGGCCACCTCGATAAACAGCCCGAGATGACCGGCTGGCGCGCGGGTTTAGGGCCGTGGATTCCGGTGCTGGAAGGTGAGGGCGACGAGCAAAAATTATATGGTCGTGGCAGCGCGGATGATGGCTATGCGGTGTTTGCGGCACTGGCCGCAATCATGGCGCTGGATAAGCAAGGCGTGGCGCGTCCGCATTGCGTTGGCCTGATCGAAACCTGCGAAGAAAGCGGGAGCTACGATTTGCCGTTTTACCTCGAAGCCTTGGCATCCCGAATGGGCGATGTACAGCTGGTGATTGCGCTGGATTCAGGTGCGGGCAACTACGATCAGATGTGGGTAACGACTTCCCTTCGTGGGCTGGTGAACGGCACGCTTACGGTCGATGTGTTGACCGAGGGCGTGCATTCCGGCGATGCGGGCGGCGTGGTGCCATCGTCATTCCGCGTCGCGCGACAATTGTTAGATCGGATCGATGATTCGCGTACCGGCGTGGTCAAACCGAGCGCGTTCAATTCAGCGATCCCCGCTGAACGCGTCGTACAGGCAAAACAGGCGGCCGATATTTTGGGCGAGTCGATGTGGAAGCGGTTTCCGTGGGATAGCTGTTGCGATGATGGCGGCAAGTTTGTGTTTGTGCAGCCCGTGACCAAAGACCCGGTAGAGTTAATTCTGAATCGCACCTGGCGCGCCGCGCTGGCCGTGACCGGTGCCGATGGTCTGCCTTCGATTGAATCAGCCGGTAATGTGCAGCGACCGCGCACCGCGTTGAAATTGTCGCTTCGCTTGTCGCCGCTGGCAGATGCAGAGATCGCCGCGAAGGAGCTGCAAGCAATCCTAGAAAACGACCCACCGTACTCCGCAAACGTGAAATATGAATACGAAGCTGCTGCCACCGGCTGGAATGCGCCTGCCTCGGTGCCATGGCTAACCTCGCTTCTCGATGCGGCCTCTGAGACCTATTACGGTCAACCTGCCGCCTATTTGGGCGAAGGCGGCACGATTCCGTTCATGGGGATGTTGGGCGTGAAGTTTCCCAACGCGCAAATGCTCGTCACCGGCGTACTCGGCCCCAAATCAAACGCCCACGGGCCGAATGAGTTTCTGCATATCGGCTACGCGAAGAAGCTGACCGCAGCGGTCGCGATGGTGTTGGCGGGGGTGCGATGACGGGTATGGTATGTTCGTCGCGGATATCAATATGCCAAATGAAAACTGATTCACTGGCGGTGTTCTTGGGGCAAAAAATGCTCGAACACCGCTGCTATGCTAGTGTTTAGTCTTGTTCAGACTATTTATTTCAAGCCCACGGTCCCTCAATTAACCCTCGCGTTTCTTCCACCGCGACTTGCCACAGCTCCGCCATCACCGCATCTGGTTTCTCATACACGCCTGCGAAATTCCCATCGCCTAAATACTCTCGCGTCTGTTTTGGATTGAGTAGTTTTAATTTTGTGTAATCCACGGTTTCGCGTTGATGGGTCGGCTGCGTGACTCCCGCGATGCGGGTGATGGGGAAATTTTCCATCCACGACGCGTGCGAGGCAATCGGATCAATCGCCATCACTTTCGCCCAGGTTTTGGGCGAATTCCACCAGTTGTGAAATTTGACTTTAACGTTAGGGTTATCAGCCATCCATTCGCCGAGGAAATTGGCGATCGGCGAATTGCCGCCGTGACCGTTGACGATCAGAATTCGCTTAAAGCCGTGCGTCGCCAAGCTATCGAGCGTATCGCGCGCCACCGCAATCAGCGTCTCGAGCCGCAAACTGACCGTGCCGGGATAAGCCATGAAGGTCGGCGTATGGCCAAACGGGATCACCGGAAACACCGGCACGCCCAACGGGGCGGCAGCATCAATCGCGACATTTTCGGCGGCAATGGAGTCGACGCTCAGACTCAAATACGCATGCTGCTCGGTGCAGCCGATCGGCACCACCGCGCGATCATCAGTCTTCAGATATTCTTCAATCATCATCCAGTTACAGTCCTGCACGCGCATAGATCTTCTCCGCTGTTTTGCCGATTGTCGAGAGTTTGCATAATAGCGGGGAAATGAAACGCAATCGGCAATTGAGAAATGACGGCACTAGCCCGCATCGGTTCTAAAATTTAAGGAAGCCAAAAATGGCGCGCGCCAAGCCTAAAAAAGTGGATTTTACGAAGCTGAAAATCGAGCAGATTCCAGCGCTGATCGCGCCGCTGCACTCGGCCAGTTGGCGGGTGGTTTATCGCGGCATTTTCGGCGATGCGTATCTGGATCATGAGGTGGAATCTGACCGTTTGCGACACTGGCAGGCGCGAGTGCCTGAGCTCGTTGATGGCGTTGGCGAAATATTTTTAGCCACGATCGCGGGTGTTCCCGCCGGATTTCTGTGCATAGAAATCGGCCCGCAGCACGAACGGGGGGCGTATGTCGACAATCTGCACATGCTGCCGCATTTGCGCGGTTACGGCGTCGGCAAATTGCTGGTGGCGGCGGCCGGTGCTTGGGCCGTAAAGCATGGCGAGCATCAGCTGTATTTACGGGTCTATGAGGACAATAAAGCGGCGCGGCAGTTTTACACTCGCGAAGGTTGGCGCGAGATCGCGAGAGAAGTTGAAGTAGTGCCGGGCGGTGCGAATGCCACAATGCTGGTGCTGGTCATGGCATTGAGCGCAACGTGATGCCAGTTGCTGAAGGCGCGGTCACGGCTGGATGCGTTTCAATCTGAATTTGAGTAGATAGTAGATGTTTACGCGTCGCGAATCTTTTCGGTATTTTTGGGTCTATCCGATGACTTGAATTTTTGAATCAACACCAAACGTGTTTCGCCATCAACAAACTGTGCCGCCATCATGAAAAAAATCAGCAAACTCTTTTTAGCCTTATTCCTGACCACTGTGGCGGGTACGCTGTGGTCGCAGCGGAGCGCTGAGACCCAATCAGAAAAACCCATTGAGCCGCGCCAGATCACGCCGCGCGGTGCGCTCCTGGAGCCTGAACGAGCCATGGTCAGCCTGTTCGACCAAACCGCGCCGTCCGTGGCTTACATCACCACCGAAAGCTTGGTGAGGCAGGGATTTTTTGGGGAGGATGTCGGCGTCTCGCAGGGCGCAGGCTCCGGCTTTGTGTGGGACGCCAAAGGCCACGTGGTGACAAATTATCATGTGGTCGCCAATGCGCAAAAAGTGCTGGTGCAGCTTGATTCAGGCAAGGAGCCGATTGCCGCATGGGTGGTGGGTCGCGCGCCGCAATACGATTTGGCGGTGGT
>JBBRZG010000081.1:0-17194 GCA_038236905.1 Burkholderiales bacterium | reverse complement strand
TGATGCCCGTAGAGCCGCGCGATCTTGATTGCGCATTCATTGGCTTCCGCACCTGAATTGCCGAAAAACACGTTGTCCATATTCGACAACGCACAAATTTTGTCAGCGAGTGCGGCCTGCTCGGGAATATTGACAAGATTTGATGAGTGAATAATTTTGCCGGCTTGATCCGCAATCGCTTTCACCAGTCTGGGGTGCGCATGGCCGACACCATTGACCGCGATCCCGGCTAGCCCGTCAAGAATTTTTCGCCCATCGGTGGTGAAAAGCCACGCGCCCTGTCCGTGTGTGAACGCGATGTCCTGCGGGCTAAACGTATTCATTTGGTGGACCGATAACATGGGCACTCCTACGCAAAAATAATTTCGTAAAGTAACGGCAAACGGAAACTGAATTCGACACGCAGACGGAAACGCAAATACTAGGGCAAACGATGGTGTGGCGCAACAAACAACGCGCGTGATGATTCTGTGGAAAAAAATACGGAAAAATGTCGTCGCTGGCTGACTTTGCGCAACCAGATTGAAATGAATTGAAGCGTGTTGATCCAAACGCGCAAAATGCGCTGGGGCGAAAAATTCTTAGCCGCTATAATTTGGCTTCTTCTATGTCGATGTTCGCCATCCAGCCGCAAACCTTGTCAGCCTCCGCTTTCCAATATCATCTTCCGCCATTTCTCGTTCGGTCACGTCAATTCCATAACAAGCGCTGCATATGAACGCCATCGAGCCGGTTGGGGCAGATAAGATTGATGTTGTGAAAAGTGGCGGTGCAGAAGGCAAGTTCGCCGAAAGTGCGGGCCCGGCTCGGATCGTGATTGAGGGCGTTACCTTGGCGGGTAAAGCCTTTCGCCCGAGTGATTGGGCGGAACGTTTGTGCGGGGTAATGTCGACATTTGGTGGCGACGGTCAGATGCGTTACTCGCGCTATGTGCGGCCGGTGATGCTGGACGGCGTACGCTGCGTGGTGGTCGAGCCTTCACTGATCACCATTGAGCCACGCGCGTATCGGTTTTTATTGGATTTCGCCAAGGATAACGATTTAGTCGTTATCAATCCGAATCAAATCGCGCAATCTGCGGCCGATGATTTTTGCCCTGTTCCGGGCAGTGCGCTGGATTTACTGGTATCAGGCTGAATTGAGTTGTAGCGAAAACCCTAGGATCTGCGCGCGTCTTGGAACATTCTTGCTTAAAACGGCAATCTGGATGCGGGCCTTGCTAAATCGAATTCTGGATTGCAAATTCATCAGAATGCCGCATTCACCGGACCTGCCGCAGCCACGATCGTTGAATTAATACGCGAAGCGGTTACTAAGATGGTTGGCATTTTCTGTACGTGGATACGTGGTGCCGTCACGTCAATCACATCCATTTTGTAAACGGGCAGGGGTTTTAGTTCAGCTGTGTGCTGGCTACTCGCGATCGAGGCGATGGCGGTAGCAAGGATGCAGCCGATGATGGCCATGGCACCGATGGTGTCTTTATGGTTTGTGGCATTTGCTGTGTTCACTGTTTTCATGATTATCTCCAGAAGTGTTGGGTTGTTTTGTTTCGATGGAGTGACTTTATCGGTGCGTTACAACACCCTCAATCGGCTTGCGACGAAATGCGAAAAACACGGCGCGAGCGTCCAATAAGCGGTCTGGTTTGGGAATATCAGCATGTTTTATCGCGGTTGAAGGCGAGGCTGCTAATAATCACTCGGGTAAATGTACGCGCTACACGGCGTTCCTCTCCGGACTTTAAGCGTCTCGCGCTATCGAACCTGCGGCTCTCCTCGTTCATTCCGTTCGCGACTGCCCAACGCCACTCGTCATTGAAAACAGGCGGTTCATCTTACCGCCAGCCTATCGAAGGTGCGTTGGCCATAAAGTTAAGCGATCTTAATTGCAGGAGTGCAAGATGGTATTGCTGACGAAGATGGAATCGCCATTCAACAACGGTGCCGCACGCATGTCGGGCACAATCGGCGTTGGATTGACTGCCGCGAATTTGAGCAAGCGTTACGGCGACCGAAGCGTGGTGAACGACGTCTCCCTCGCGGTTCAGCCGGGTGAAATTGTCGGCCTGCTTGGCCCCAACGGGGCGGGCAAAACCACGACCGTGTCGATGATTTGCGGGCTGGTCAAGCCGGATCACGGCAGCATCACTATTTCAGGCGTGGATGCCGCAAAAAATAGTGATTTCACCAAACGGTGCATTGGTCTGGTGCCGCAGGATATCGCGCTTTATGAAACGCTGACCGCGTTGCATAACCTCGAATTGTTTGGCGCGCTGTATGGCTTGGCGGGCGCTGAACTCAGAACGCGGGCTCAGACCGCGCTTGAACTAGTTGGGCTGGCAGACCGCGCCAACGATAAACCCGCCACCTTCTCAGGCGGGATGAAGCGCAGGTTGAATATCGCGGCGGCGCTTGTTCACGATCCGGACGTGCTTATTCTGGATGAGCCAACGGTCGGGATTGACCCGCAAAGCCGCAACGCAATTTTCGACAATCTGGAAGCGCTCAAAGCGCGCGGGAAAGCAATCATATACACCACCCATTACATGGAAGAGGCCGAGCGCCTGTGCGACCGCATTATCATCATGGATCACGGCAAGGTGATTGCCAGTGACACTCTGGCGGGTTTGTACACACGCTTGCCGGCGTCGCAAACATTGACGGTTGATTTTGAAGGCGATCTTGATCTGCCAGCGCTCAAGCAAGTTGATGGCGTGAGTGAAGCAAGCGTTAAAAATAACCAGTTAAACATTGCGTTAAACGATCTCTCAAACGATGCGGCAACGGTGCTGGTGTGGCTGGGCGCGCACGGGCTGAAGGTCAATCACGTCTCATCGGGGCGCGCCAATCTGGAAACTCTATTTTTGACACTCACGGGCCGTCAGTTGCGCGATTGAGTGCCTCTGAGAGTCCCGGTGCACCGCCGCGCGCCATCCATCGAATATTGAATGACATCAAGGAAAAAATATGAACGCTAAATTAACTGCGCTGGTCGCACTGGTTCGCAAGGACATTGTTTTATTTTTTTCAAATAAACGCTCGCTGTTAATTACGCTGGCTGCGCCGATTGCGGTCGCCGCGTTTTTCGGCACCTTGTTCGCGCCGGGATCAGACAAATTATCCAAAGTACCGATTGCCGTCATCGATCTTGATCGCAGCGCGCTCTCACAGAAAATTGTTGCGGCATTGTCCGCTGATGCCGCGTTGTCGGTCACCCCTCTAGCCGAAACGGCCGCGAAAGCTGACGCGGGAATAGTGGAGCAGAGTCAAGTGCAGACGATGGCGCAGGCAATCGCGCTGGTACAAAACGGCAAGCTGCGCGCCGCCATTGTGTTGCCCGCTGAATTTGGGGCGCATGCGGCGGAGGCGCTTTTTGGCGGCATCGATGGTCAAAAAAAACCACAGGTCGATATTGATTTCGACCCATCGCAAAGTATGGTGTTGGGATTGGTTCGCGGCATCCTAGCGCAGCACGTGATGCAGGCCGTTTCGCAGTCCGCATTTAGCCCGAATAATCCTGCCGTGGCACGCTTTCGTGAAGCTATCGAGCGCCCCAGTGAAGGTGGCGCAAATATTATCTCGCCTGATTTGAAACGCGACCTGAGCACTATGTTTGATAGCATCGCCAAGGTTCAAGCGAGACAGACGAGTTCAGCGGATAAAGGTGATAGCGCCGCGACCCCTGGTTTCAGCATGCCATTCACTACTAATGCCACCGCAGTGACCTCGGGCGTCGATAAAAAATATAACAGTTACGCGCAATCGTTCGCCGGTATGAGTGTGCAGTTTATTTTATTCATGGGTGTCGATTTTGGTGTCGGCCTGCTGCTCGCCCGGCGCATGGGTCTATGGAAGCGCTTGCGGGCAGCACCCATTTCGACGCGCCTGTTACTCGCGAGCAGCATTGCAAGTTGCACGCTCATTGCGGCGATTGTGATGTCGATTATTTATGCGGCTGCTCTGGCATTTTTTAAAGTGCGTATCGAAGGCAGCATCGTCGGTTTCATCGGTGTGATGTGGGCATTCGGATTTTTGACCGCGACTTTTGGCTTGCTGATTGCCGCCATTGGTAAAACGCCTGAAGCGACGCGGGGCTTGGCGATCTTCGCGACGTTGCTGATGGTGATGCTGGGCGGCGCCTGGGTGCCCAGTTTCGTATTCCCGGAATGGCTGCAAACCGTGTCACTGGGCGTGCCCACCCGATGGGCAATTGACGGCCTGTCGGCGATGACTTGGCGTGGGTTGGGGTTAGAAGCCGCGTTGGCGCCCATTGGTGTGCTGATGGCCTTCAGTGCGGTGTTTGCAATGATCGCAATTTGGCGATTCGATTGGGAAGAGTGACGGGGGGTGGTTCGAGGCGGTTATATGTTGCCTAGCGGTTGCCCAGCGTATCAACTTGCTCAATAACGTCATGCTTTGCTAGAAGACACGCGCGGGAAGTGCTATTCCCCGATTTGAGCTTACCCCTTCGCAACCGCACCAATCAATTGCTGCTCGGTCAAAAAACGGTGCAAAATTTCAAGCCGCATTTCGCCGTCGGTGAGCTCGAGCATTTTTTGTTTGACAGCGCTGCCGAAAGGGAGGAGTTCGGTGATCCTAAAGCCGACCCAACTCGCATCGCTGAGCTGCGATTCGGCCACACCAGACATCATGTCGATTTGCGCAAGAATTTTTTTCAGGAATTGGCCGCAATCGCTGAGCTCTGGGCTGGCGGCGGGCAAACTGCCGGGTAAATCGGCATCGATTGCGAGCACTGTGCCGATGATCAAGCCCGAGGGGGCTACCCTGCTGGAGATGATGCGAAATCTCGTGCCGCCGATGACCTTGACCTGTAGCACGCCCAGATTAGGCATTTCCCAATCGTCAATGCGTGCGAGCGTGCCAACCGGATGCGGTGCGGCGGGTGAACCGACCTCCTGACCTTCGCGGATCAGCGCAATACCGAATGGCTTGGCGTGTTTCAAACAGTTTTTTGCCATGTCCATATAGCGCTGTTCAAAAATTTTAAGCGCGAGTGTGCCGCCGGGAAATAACACCGAGCCGAGTGGAAAAATCGGTAGCTCGAACGTTTCTGGCTCAACTTTGTTTCGAATAGTTTCGGTAACGGTTTCGATAATGGTCTTAATCAATCTTGATCATTCCTTTGATGGTTCGGGTGGTATCGATGCGCCTTGAGCTCAACGCATTTACGGCACAACGACGCGCTCGGCAAAATCGCGGTGGCGGACCAGCACTTGCTGGCTGCTGCCAAATCGTAGCGCTAACTCTTCGGCGATGTAAACAGAACGATGTTGCCCGCCGGTGCAGCCGATCCCGATGGTGAGTGCCGCACGATTGTCGCCTGCGAAAGAAGGCAGCCAGCGCAAAATAAAAGACGCGATATCGTCGATGAAGTGTGCAACGTTCAAGTTATCTTCCATGAATTTTTTAACGGGCTCGTCTTTGCCGCTGAGCGGGCGTAATTTTGGGTCATAAAACGGGTTGGGCAAAAACCGCGCGTCGAATACGAAATCAGCATCCATCGGCGTGCGGTGCTTGAATCCGAATGACTGGAATGCCAGCGTGAGTCGGGTGCGGTCGATGTGCAACCAGTCCTTTATCCAGCCGCGCAACGTATTTGGACTCACGCCAGAGGTATCCATGCGGTGCCCCAATTCTGCGACGTCGGCCAATAAGCGCCGCTCTTCCGCAATGCAATCCGCTACGCCGGTGGTGATGCGCTCCGCGAGCGGGTGCGGGCGACGTGTTTCGGCAAACCGCCTCGCGAGCGCTTCGTCGTTGGCTTCTAAAAAAATAACATGCGAGGTGACGCCTTTGGCTTTCATCTCATCCACAATCGCGGCCAATGCTGAAATGGTTTCACCGGTACGGGCATCAATGGAAATCGCGACTTTTTCACTGCTGCCCTGAACCGATTCAACCAATGCAGAAATTAATGTGGCGGGTAAATTATCAACCGCAAAATAGCCAGCATCTTCAAGCGCGTTTAACGCCACACTTTTGCCCGAACCAGAAAGCCCGCTTAATAAAATAAGTTGCATGGTGCTCCACAGGGTAGGTAGCAAAAAATCGTAGGCAGCGTCGCGGCAGGTATCTGAGGATCAGCTCTCCGATTCATAAGCACGAAAAATGCCGCTCTCATCAAATACCGGAGGCACGTTGGCAGATTCGGTCAGGGTTGGCGAACCCCTTGGCGCTTTGATATTGGAAACGCTGGGGGCGTTTGCGTCAATTTGTACACGCATGGCGGCTTCATGCCGGTCCAGGAAATCTTTGGTGGAATCGTAGCCGCGGGTTTGCAAAATATAATGTCGCACCGCCGCTTCGACCAGCACCGCCAGGTTGCGTCCCGCCACCACCGCCAGCGTGACGGTCGGAATTTCGACACCGAGAATCGTCGTGGTGCTGGATTTGGTTTGCAGCCGATCTAGGCCGCGGAAATAGTCTTCGGTCGGGCGCTCGAGATGAACAATCAGCCGCAAGGTTTTTCGCGGACGCACCGCTGTTTCACCAAAAATTGCCCTGATATTTAAAACCCCGATACCGCGCACTTCGAGAAAATCGCGCAGGATGGTCGGGCAGCGCCCTTGAATCGTTTCCGGACCGATCTGAAATAGTTCGACCGCATCGTCGGCTACCAAACCCGCGCCGCGCGAGATTAGTTCAAGCGCTAATTCGCTCTTGCCGATTTGCGAGTTGCCGGTAATCATAATGCCGAAGCCGAGTACGTCTAAAAAAACGCCGTGCTTGGTGGTGACTTCGGATAGTTCGCGTTGCAAATAGGGCCGCAATAAATTAACGAATACCCGGCCTTTTTTCTGCGATAAAAATAACGGTGTACTGAATTCATCACAGGCCTTCAGCAAATAGCCGGGTGCATCCATACCGTCGCAGACAAAGATCGACACTGTTTCGCCGGTGCATAGGCGCTTTAGCGATTCGATGCGCGCGTCTGCGGACAGATTGCTGAGGTAAGCCAGGTCACTTTCACTGATGGCCTGAATCAACATCGGGTGCACCAAATTCATGTGCCCTACCAAGCCTACTCCGGGTCGATCCAGCGCGTCGTTGGCGAGGACGCGCGAGGCACCATTGTGCCCGCCAATCCACGTCAGCTGAAGCTTGTCGCGCCGCTCTTCAAAGAGCTGCTGAACGTTTAACTGGGGCATGGTTGGCGTAATTTGTATAAGGTGTCCACTCTGTCAACAGGGTATGAACACGCGTTGCATCCGATTCAGTCAACAACATTTCGCGCAGGTCAGGATCGCTGAACATTTGTGCCAGCTCTGAGAGCATGTTGAGATGTTGCTCATTCGCATGCTCAGGCACCAGCATGGCAAATACCAGCCGCACGGGTTCACCGTCCGGCGCTTCAAACGGCACGCCTTCCTTGGTACGCATAAAAGTGGCGACCATGTCGCGCAGACCCTTGATGCGTCCATGCGGGATGGCGACACCAAAACCGAGCCCGGTTGAGCCTAATTTTTCGCGGGCAAACAGAGCATCAAATACGGTGACGCGGGCAATCCTACTTTCGTTTTCAAACAATAGTCCCACTTGTTCAAACAGCCGTTTTTTGCTGGTGACGTCGAGGTCGAGCACCACATGTGACAAGGTAAGATGCTTGGATAGTTGAGTCATAAAAGATGTTGCGGATTGAAAGATTTTGTAAAGCTATTTTTTAACTGCATTGAGTTTTTTAATACTTTAACTAAAAGAATTTTCTGTGGTTTTTACGAGCTTGGGTAGGGCCGGTCAGATGAATGACGACCAGAATAAGCAGAGTTCCGGCGTCATTCACATTAAGTGAGAGATTTTACTCGTCAGCGACTTCCAACGCAGCGGCGACGCGCTTAAGCGGTTCGCCGGGGTGTTTATTCTTGATCTTTTCTTTGTGTTTAACGATTTGTCGGTCTAACTTATCGACCAACAAATCGATGGCGGCATACATGTCATCGTTTTCGGATTCTGCAAAAATATCTTTACCTGAAAGGTGGACGTTGGCTTCGATCTTCTGTCGTAGCTTCTCTACACTGAGAATCATGTTCACATCGATCACGTGATCGAAATGACGTTTAATTCGAATCATCTTAGTGTTCACGTAATCACGAATGGATGGGGTGATTTCGAGGTGATGGCCAGTCATGTGTAAGTTCATTTGCCGACTCCGTTCAGGTTTAAAAAGCTACATCATTTTGCTATTCCGTTTGTTCCGTTCAAAAATTCGACTATTCACAATAACAACAGCGACTGCTTCCAACTATGCAACAACGCACATTTAACAAAGTCTTGAGGTCTACAACTTTCTTCTTGGCGACTTTTTTGTACTACTTTTAATCTCACCCATCATTTCTATTTTCAAGCAACACGTACTAATCAGACCTATTGCTACGACTCACATCGAACGCCTTAAGTTCGCCGGTTGAATATGCATGCCTTCACGATATTTGGCGACCGTTCGGCGCGCCACAATAATTCCCTGCTGAGCCAGAATATCGGAAATGCTGTTGTCTGACAGTGGTTTCTTTTGATCCTCCGCCTGCACTAATTGCTTGATTAGTGCACGAATCGCGGTGGCTGAACAGGCTCCGCCGGTATCTGTTGAAACGCTGGAGCCGAAAAAATATTTCAACTCGAATAGGCCCCGTGGTGTAAGCATATACTTCTGTGTTGTGACCCGTGAAATCGTGGATTCGTGCAAGCCCACCTGATCTGCGATCTCGCGCAGCACGAGGGGTCGCATGGCCACTTCACCGTGTTCAAAGAAGTGTTTTTGGCGCTCAACGATGGCTTGAGTCACGCGCAAAATAGTATCGAATCGCTGCTGAATATTTTTGATTAGCCAACGCGCTTCCTGCAATTGGCCGGCCAAATTTTTGCCGTTCGCATCGCGGCTTTTATGCAACAAATCGGCATAAAGCTTGTTAACCCGCATTTTGGGCATGGCTTCACGATTCAGAAATGCCTGCCATTTCCCCTGCATTTTTTTCACCACCACATCCGCCACCACATAACGAGTGTCGCCCCCACCAAACTCGCGGCCGGGTTTTGGATTGAGCGACACGATCAGTTCGCGAATCTGTTTCAGCTCGACATCATTTACGCGCAGCACCCGTTTGAGTTTCACAAAATCGCGTGCGCCCAGGGTATCCAAATGCTCGCTGGCAAGAGCAATGGCATGCGCGAGATTGGGCGTAGTGACAGGCAGCACCTTCAGCTGCAGACACAGGCATTCGCCTAGCGAGCGAGCGCCTACCCCGGTCGGGTCAAGATTTTGCACGTGTCTCAGCGCGACCAACAATTCGTCGGGCTCAATTTCAATATGCTCGGCAATAGAGGCCGTGAGCTCGTCGAGATCGTTAGATAAGTAACCATCCTCGTCGAGGTGCGCAATCAGCAAGGTTGCCAGCCGTCGATCGCGTTCAGGCAGTGACATCAGCGACAACTGCGTGATTAGATGTTCCTGAAGCGTCGGCTCAGCGGCCGGTATTTGTGAATATTCGTTGTCGTCTTCCGAATCTTCATTGTTGCGCCGAACGGTTGATCCATCTGAGCTGCTGCCGAAACTTCCGCTATCTTCGAAACTAAAATCGGTGTTGGCATTGTCTGACTCGTTGCGCTGCTCCGCACCTTCGGCGCCTTCGCTCTCATTGCGTGATGACGGTGTCGAGCCCAGCTCAGTCTGGCCATTGAGCTGACCGTTGAAAGGCATCACCGATGACTCATCGGTTTCGCCGGCCGAGTCTACGCGTTCAAGCAACGGATTTTCAAGCAGATAGCGCTCTAACTCTTGGTGCAATTCCACCGTCGACAGCTGTAAAAGCTTGATCGACTGCTGCAATTGCGGCGTCAGCGTGAGGTGCTGTGAGAGTTTTAGGTGGAGAGATGTTTTCATTTGCAAGCGATGCAGCTCCGCCCGGTGCGCCATATTGGGATTATTCAAATTCCCATGGCGGATGGTGCCAAATTACAACCGGAAGTTTTCTCCTAAATAAACCTTACGAACCGTTTCATTATAGATAATTTCTTCCGGCTTTCCGCTCGCTAGAACGGTGCCTTCGTTAATTATGTAGGCATGATCGCAAATGCCCAGTGTTTCGCGAACATTGTGATCCGTAATCAATACGCCGATGCCACGGCTTTTCAGGAATTTAATGATTTCTTGGATATCAATCACAGCGATCGGATCGACGCCCGCGAAGGGTTCGTCGAGCAAAATAAAGCGCGGATCAACGGCCAGCGCCCTAGCTATTTCTACTCTACGTCGTTCACCGCCGGATAAGCTGATTGCGGGACTGTCGCGCAAGTGGCTTATGTGCAATTCATCCATGAGCGCGTCGCGACGCGATTCAATTTCTTCGTCCGACAAGTCGCGCAGCTCCAGTACCGCTTGAATATTTTGCGCCACCGTGAGCTTGCGAAAAATCGAGGCTTCTTGCGGCAGATACGCCACGCCCAAGCGCGAACGTCTAAAAATGGGTAATCGTGACAGGTCGGTATCGTCTAAAAAAATCGCACCACCGTCCACCGGCACCAGGCCCACAATCATATAGAAACAGGTGGTTTTGCCTGCACCGTTGGGCCCGAGTAATCCAACCACCTGACCGCTCTCCACTTGCAGCGAGACGTCGCTGACCACGACCCTTTTTTTATACTGTTTGCGCAGTCCTTCCGCCCGCAAAATGCTGCGCGTGTCCAGCACGTTTTCAGCGGCGGCAGAGAATTCGGTGGGTTGATTCATCAATGGAGTGGGCAACAGGTTGATAAGTTCATCAGTGACGCAGCCACGAAATCATGGGCATTAGAAAAGTTTATTTTGGCGCAGCACTATCTTTTACAAGCTCTTTTAGCGGCGCTTTAGTGTCGATTGATTCTTTTGATTCTTTAGCACGCGGTTGAATGGTAATTTTTACACGTCCTGACGCATCGGTTTGAATGGTGCCGGGTTTGTCATCCGCGGCTGAATTGCGAATTGCATAGACTTCGGTTGCGGTATTGAAATAAATATATTCGCCTTGTGCGACATCGCCCCCGCTGGTCAGCCGCGCGCGTCCGAAAAGTTTTAGTGTGCTCGCTTTATCGTCAAATTCTGCGCGGTCCGCAACGCCATCGATAAAGTCGTTAAAGCCTTCCCGTTTTTGTCTAAACGTAATTTGGCCGGATGTAGGTCCAAAGGCTTGCGCGCTGATGTAGCCTGCGGCGTCTTCTTTCGTCACCATCCGTTCGGCGGTAATCCGCATCGTGCCTTGCTCCAAGACGACGTTGCCTTCCATCGTCCTGATTTTTTTGGTCTCGTCCAATTCGGCGCGCTTGCCTTCAATTTCAATAGGTTTGGTGCGATCTGCCTTTTCGGCAAGCGCGCTTGCACTCGCCAGCATCATTGCCGCCATGGCAATCAGGAGCGCCAATGACCGGCGGGAAAGCGTCGAAGTCAGCGATGCTATCAAAGGAATAGGGAGCGTAGACGTTTGCATAAAGTAGCCTGTCAAATTAAAAATTCTAGCGCGGGCTGCGGTAGGTAGCACGCACCCGTTCCAGTTCCACAATTTTCGTCGCCGTATTCAGGACAAAGCTGGCGGCGTTTACTTTGCTACCGGGCCATTCCAACATCACCCCTTCGCTCGATTTGGCGATGTTTTCTTTTGGCAAAATAGTCAGCTTCGGTGTGGTTAGTTTAAGCGGCGGTGTCTTTTCACCCGGCTCGGCATCCAGCACCACGCCGCCGTCCATTTGTACTTCATCACCGCCTTTCAGCAGTTGGCCCCGAGGTGAGCGCGCGGTCAATTTTGGCTGGCCTACTTCGGTCGCGACAAAAACCACGTTTTCGAGCGCCGAAGAATCGTCGTCGGTAAAGTGAGACATTTTGTCCGCGTTCACCGTGTATTGTACGTCGCCTTTTTCGCTTAGCTTTTGCGCCGAAAATTTTTCAACCACAAGGTCAGGACGATGCTGGCTTTTCCCGCTCGTTTTCGAGTCAGATGGCTGCACGAATCGAGACAGCCAAAACGTAAGCGCCACCAGTAAAACCAAAATACAAAGGGGCAGCCAGGGAAGTGAGCGCGGAATCAAAGTTTTAGAATTTTAGTGAGTAGCAGTGCCCCCAAGCTACTGGCAAAGGGTCGCTGAGAATATTTATTAATTACCCATGATACCGGCTAGCGAGCCGCCATTCAAACCATACCCGGCCGCACTATTTCGTAAGCACGATGATTTATCGGCTGGCAGTTTGCTCGCCGCCGCTGACCTCGACCGCCGTAATTAATACTGACGGCGTGAGTACTTCGGGCAGCACCACGGGATTTCCCGCCTTCGGATAAAAGACATACAGCGGTACGCCGTTGCGGCCAAACTCGGCCAGAGCGGCGGTGATAACCGGATCTTTCAAGGTCCAATCCGCTTTCATTCTCACAATATCCAGCTCGCCAAAACGCTTGATCACCGAGGCTTGATTCAATGCCACGCGTTTGTTGACCTGGCAGGTGATGCACCACGTGGCGGTGAAATCGACAAACACGCCTTTGCCCGCCGCGCGCAGCTCGCCTATTTTCTGCGGTGAAAATGCGACCCACGCTGGATCAGCTGGGCTGGCTGTTGCCGTGAGAGGTGTGGCTGCACCAGACCATACAATCCCGGCTCCGGCTAAAGCTATGATCGATGCCGCGGCAGCCGCCATAAACGGCTTTTTAAATTGCCAGCGTCCGTATGCCCATGCTGCCATCGCGACAAACGTGAGCCCCACCAATAATTTGGCGACGCCATCGTTCCCCGTTTGTGCGCCCAGCACCCACGCCAGCCATACCACCGTTACATAGAGCGGAAAAGCCATGAACTGTTTGAAAGTCTCCATCCATGCCCCGGGTTTGGGCAATAACCGTAGCAGAGCCGGAAAAAATGACAACAGCACCACCGGTAGCGCCAGCCCCACCGCAACCGCTAAAAATACGGCCAGCGCAACCGGCACGCTTTGACCCAAGGTGAAGCCGACCGACGCGCCCAAGCCGGGTGCCATGCACGGTGTGGCCACCAGCGTGGCCAGCACGCCGGATGCAAACGCACCGGTGGTGGGATTTTTCTGCGCATTCAATTCCGCATCACCGGCGACGGATTGCAGGCGTGTGCCGACTTCAAATACGCCGGATAAATTAAGCGCCATCACAAAAAACAAAACTGCCAGAGCCGCCACGAAAAGGGGCTCCTGCAATTGAAATCCCCAGCCAATAGATTCGCCTGCTGAACGTAAGCCCAACATGATGCCGACCAGCACCATAAACGATAGCAATACGCCGACAAAAAACGCCATGCCTTGTTTGCGCAAAAGTGCGGGCTCGCCGTGCGCGTTTTCGACAAAACCCATGACCTTGATGCCCAGCACAGGAAACACGCAGGGCATCAAATTCAACACCAAACCGCCCAACAGCGCGAAGACTATGGCTGATATTAAACCCGTTGCTGCGAGCGGCTCCGCAGACAGTTTTGTTTGTAACGGCACGCCAGTGCTGGAGTTTGCAGTTGTTGAATACATCGCGGGGGCGCTGATGGCAATCGCTTTGCCGGGTGCCGTTTTGCCCCAACCGGTGTCGGTGACCAGTACGCCATCCAACGATTTTAATTCACGATTAACCGGATCTGCCAGCGGCACCGTCAACATGAAACCATCGCCAAGCCGCGACAACGCTTGTTTTCCAGCGTTGGCAATCACATCATCGCGCAATGGATAGAACGAAACTTCTCTGCCGCCAAAATTTCCGTCGATAGTCTCGCCGGCTGGTGGTGAAAACGAAATTTGCAGAGTGGTGCCGGCAATCGTGGCGCTGCTTTTCCAGCCCGAAGCGGTTTGCGGCAGCGCGGCGCGGGCAGTCGTAAATGCGGTTGCGTTTTTACTGTCCAACGCAAGCGGACCCGCCGAGACCGGCAGCGTGATCGAAACCATCCCGTCTTCCGGGATGCAAACATCAGCGCAAACCAGCCACTCTGCTTTCGCGCTGAGTGTGACGTTTTCGCCCGCCGTAAGATTGGTGGGTGTTTGCAGGGTGACCATATGCAAAACATCGCCCTCGTAACCAAAATTTGTCAGCGGCCCGAGGGGCAATTTTTTAGGATGCGGCCATTCGATGGGTGCTGCAGTAAAGCCCGCCGGTAGGCTCCAGGTGAGCTTGGTCGGCAGGCCTGAATCGCCCGGATTGACCCAATAAGTGTGCCAGTGGTCAATGATTTTCAAGCGCAGCGCCGCTTCAATCGGCTGGCCTGGAACAATCGCCGTGTGGCGCGCGATAAGCGCGGCTTCGACGTGCGGCGTTTTAACCGTGGCCGCGTGCGCGAAATTGATTGATGCCGTGGAAACAGCAGCAAATGTCGCCCAGATGAAAATGGGCAGCACGCGGGATAAAAAACGCGACAAAACACTAATTACAAGGGTTTGAAATGCGAATGGCATGAAGGGCTCGTGGGTAGCGGCAGTGAAAACAAACAATGCGTATTATGACGCCCGCCGTTGAAATGCGTTCACCAAATCGAGGGGAGTTACTGGGGAAACTAGCGCTTAGGGTTTCTGTGGCAGTCAGCTACCATGGTGTTTCCGGGCCGCGAAGAACCTCATTTCAAGACCCAAGAAAGTCTGGAAACCTGAATTAAACGATCATTTAGATGGTGCCCACAGTCGGATTCGAACTGACGACCTACCGCTTACAAGGCGGTAAACGAGGGCAAAACTATATTTATTATTCCAATAGTTATCGAAAAATCTCTTTATTATTCCAATAGTTACCGAGCATATTGGAAAACTGCTTGAAACTCAATAAGTTGCCTTGTGGCCAATTTAATGGCCCCAAATTGGACACGCCTGTTGAAGTCGTACGGCGGCTATTGATCATTGATGACAAACCTCGCTACTTTTGCTTTTGATAACTTGGAGCGATTATCTTTGTCCGCCTCAAAGCCGATGTTTGAGGCGTTATTCCAGTTCGGTACAAAGCGCACAGATTTTTCAGGCCAAAACCTTTAATCCGTGCTTTTGTACGACATTCAGGAGTTTTAGCGCCATGCCGCTCGGGCGCTTTGCACCGGATTCCCACTTCTGAATGGTTGATTCGCTCGTGTTGAGGTAGCGAGCAAAAATCGGCTGACTTACTTGGTTATTCTCGCGAATCGTCTTAATCTGCTTCGGCTCGATGTGTATTGGTATGACTAGGCAGGATTCATCGAATTCGCGAAGAGTCACTTTGCTAATCGCCCCGACCTTGTGAAGGGCACGCGCTGAGGTATGAATGGCCTCGAACGCAGTGCTTTTAAATTTACGTTTTGTCGTCATCGCATATCTCTATTAGGTCTTTGTCATTTAATAGTAGGGCAAGCTGTTTTTCAGTTAGCCCAGCATAACTTTTTGCCAACTTACGAAAGCTCACCAACTCGGCAGGATCGATATTTTCACGATCCTTTTTTCGCAAACAGATACTCATAAATCCAGTTATTTTCAGCTTTGGCAAGGATGATCGACCGATGCATATTGTCTTTCAACCGTTTCTTGAATACACCCCCGCCTAGATCGTCTGCCTGGCCTTTCATGACTTGGCGGATCGCTTGGCACAAGTCATCGTCTGCGATAAGCGCTTTCTTCGCCGCCTTGCTAAATCCGGCCGTCTTAAAAACGCGCGCCGTTGTTTGATCAGCTTTTGACATGGGATATAGTAGCACTCGGTGCTATGACTGTCAATTCTAAGGCTAGTCGTGGAAAGGCGATTAATGTCGTGGAGGTTTCCCCACAGCAGCCGTTCGCGCAGGTATTCCAATTCGAGCGAAATTTCCTCGCGAGACTGCCGACTAGGCTGTTGATTTTCGCGCCAGATCGGTTCATTTTATGGTGATCGAGTCGGTATCGTATGTGATAATTTTAACTCTAGTTAATATCATTGCAGCGGTCTTGTTACCTTAGCGTGAGGCCTAATGACGTACACCGTTTCCCCTACTGCCGAAGAACACTTCAGCGGGCTCTTTAGCGCTATTGATGCCGTGGCCCGGGAGAAGCAATTTCTGGCTTTTTTGCAAGCTCCCGCATATGAAGAGTCGCTCGCGTTCTACCGCCGCATCGTTGACCAGGACCTGTGTCAGTTCGTCGCTCTTGAAGGCAAGGAGGTTGTTGGCTGGTGCGATATCCTGCCGACTCATGGTGAGTCACGGGCGCATGTGGGTCGTCTCGGCATAGGCTTGATTTTAACGGCGCGCCATAAGGGACTCGGCGCTCGGTTAATCGACGCAGCATTAGCCAAAGCTCAAACGAAGGGCATGACCCGTGTTGAACTAATCGTGCGCTGTGACAACCTCAATGCCAAAGTCTTATACGAAAAATTTGGTTTTGTCGTCGAGGGTTTGCAGCGCAACTCCTCTCTCATTGAAGGTCAATACTACGACGCATTTGCAATGGCTTTGCTATGTTGAGATGAAACGCATCCAGGATATTAAGAAAACGGGCATGGTGAGGAATTCAGTTTTTGCGATTTAGATTAATCAATCTTCACAACTCTTGAAAAATAGACATGTAATGGAAATGACCGCAATTAAAAGAACCGGCATTACAACTCGCATCCAGCTTGATAGCTTTTGCCAAAAAGAGAGTTCAAAAAGTTTTCCTCCAAGCCATTCAGGCCCGAACCAAAGCGTGAGCGGAGCGGGAATGCCAATGAGCCATTTAACGTAGTTCGAGACATGACCGCTGTCCTTCCGCTAGAGGGAGCATTGTCTTTGGCGGGGGCTTAGCAACAGCCTGCGGCTGTACTGGCGGCACTAGCGCCGGAATTACAAAGCCGTGCTTACAAGGTTCATTATGTCGTGCAGCACTCGCTGCTCTCGGGGTTGGAGTTTGCGTTATTGTGGGTGAGGCGTGCACGACGACTACAGTGGCCGCTCTGGCATCGACAGTGATTCCATGATCGTAATAATTTATTTCGTTTGTGTTACTTCCACAGCTGGAGCCGTAGTTGGTGGTGCACAGTTATGTAAACCTTTAGGGTGAATTATGCTCAGAGGGTGCGGCGTAAAACTTAGACTGGTTTAAGTCGTTAATCCGAGGCTCTTTCCGTATTCGAGTGGACTGAGTGAGCCAAGGGATATCTTGATGCGCTTTTTGTTATACCAGTGGATATAGGTATCAACGATCTGGATGAATTGCTCAACCGTTGTATTCTGCCAGCTACGAGGGT
>JBBRZG010000080.1:0-17521 GCA_038236905.1 Burkholderiales bacterium | reverse complement strand
TTACTTCACAATCTTGGACACGACACCGGCACCGACGGTACGGCCGCCTTCGCGAATCGCGAAGCGCAGACCATCCTCCATCGCAATCGGGGCAATCAGTTGCACCACGATCTTGACGTTGTCGCCAGGCATCACCATTTCAGTGCCCGCTGGCAGCTGCAATGCACCTGTTACGTCGGTGGTGCGGAAGTAGAACTGGGGACGGTAGCCGTTAAAGAATGGGGTGTGACGTCCACCTTCGTCTTTGCTCAAGACGTAAATCTCAGCTTCGAAGTCGGTGTGCGGGGTGATGGAGCCGGGTTTGGCCAGCACTTGGCCGCGCTCGACGTCTTCTCGTTTGGTGCCGCGCAAGAGGATACCAACGTTGTCGCCGGCTTGACCTTGGTCGAGCAGCTTTCTAAACATTTCCACACCCGTACAGATGGTCTTTTGGGTGACTTTGAGGCCGATGATTTCGATCTCTTCGCCAACCTTGACGATGCCGCGCTCGATACGACCGGTAACGACCGTGCCGCGACCGGAGATGGAGAAGACGTCTTCTACGGGCATGAGGAAGGCACCGTCGAGGGCACGCTTTGGCTCAGGGATGTAGTTGTCGAGGGCGTCGGCGAGTTTCATGATGGCGCCTTCGCCCAAATCACCGGTGTCGCCTTGCATGGCTTTGAGGGCGCTTCCTTTGATGATTGGGATGTCGTCACCGGGGAAGTCGTATTTGCTGAGTAGTTCGCGAACTTCCATTTCGACGAGTTCAAGCAGTTCGGCGTCGTCGACCATGTCGCATTTGTTTAGGAATACGACGATGTAGGGTACGCCGACCTGACGGGCAAGCAGGATGTGTTCGCGGGTCTGGGGCATCGGGCCGTCAGCGGCTGAACAAACCAAGATAGCGCCGTCCATCTGGGCGGCACCGGTGATCATGTTTTTGACATAGTCAGCGTGGCCGGGACAGTCAACGTGGGCGTAGTGGCGGTTGGCGGTTTCGTATTCGACGTGGGCGGTGTTGATGGTAATACCACGTGCTTTTTCCTCCGGCGCCGCGTCAATCTGGTCGTAGGCCTTGGCTTCGCCGCCAAATTTCTTGGCCAGTACGGTGGTGATCGCTGCCGTCAGCGTGGTCTTGCCGTGATCAACGTGACCAATCGTGCCGACGTTCACGTGCGGCTTGGTGCGCTCAAATTTGCCTTTTGCCATTTTATAACCTCTTCAAATACGATTAAATTGTTTACTTGATAATTAACTATTTCTTAGCGTTAATGATAGCTTCAGCCACATTTTTAGGCGCTTCAGAGTAATGCTTAAATTCCATTGTGTAAGTCGCGCGACCTTGCGTGGCTGAACGCAGCGAAGTCGAATAGCCAAACATTTCTGACAAAGGGACTTCTGCCTTGATGATTTTGCCGCCACCGCCCGAGATGTCGTCCATACCTTGAACCATGCCGCGACGCGATGACAAATCGCCCATCACGGTACCAGCATAATCTTCAGGCGTTTCAACTTCGACTGCCATCATGGGCTCAAGCAAAACCGGCTGCGCTTTGCGCATGCCGTCTTTGAAACCCATAGAGGCCGCCATCTTAAATGCGTTTTCATTTGAGTCAACATCGTGATACGACCCAAAATGAAGCGTAACTTTCACGTCGACCACGGGGTAACCAGCCAACACGCCGCTAGGCAACGTTTCGCGGAGCCCCTTTTCAACAGCGGGGATGTATTCGCGTGGAACCGTACCGCCTTTAATGGCGTCGACAAACTCAAAGCCTTTGCCGGTTTCGGATGGCTCAACTTTCAATACGACGTGACCATACTGACCACGACCACCCGACTGCTTGACGAACTTACCCTCAGCATTTTCCACAGTGCCACGAATCGTTTCGCGATACGCAACTTGCGGCTTACCAACGGTAGCTTCGACACCAAATTCACGCTTCATGCGGTCGACAATAATTTCCAGATGCAACTCGCCCATACCAGAAATGATGGTCTGGCCGGACTCTTCATCCGAACGAACACGGAAAGACGGATCTTCTTGCGCCAAACGGCCCAAGGCAATACCCATTTTTTCCTGGTCAACTTTAGTCTTTGGCTCAACCGCTTGTGAAATCACCGGCTCTGGAAACACCATACGCTCAAGCGTCAGGATCGCATCTGGATCACACAGAGTCTCCCCTGTCGTGACGTCTTTCATACCGATACAAGCAGCAATATCGCCGGCACGGATTTCGTCAATCTCAACGCGGTTGTTGGCATGCATTTGCACAATCCGGCCAATACGCTCTTTTTTACCGCGCACCGGGTTGTACACAGAATCGCCCTTTGCAAGCACGCCCGAATATACGCGCACGAAAGTCAGCTGGCCGACAAACGGATCTGTCATCAACTTAAATGCCAGCGCAGAAAACTTTTCGCTATCATCCGCTTTGCGGGTAACGGGCTGCTCCGACTCATCCATACCTTTAACTGGCGGGATGTCGGTAGGCGCAGGCATGTAATCGATTACGGCGTCAAGCATCGCTTGTACGCCCTTATTCTTAAATGCGGAACCACATAGCATCGGCACAATTTCACCCTTGATGGTGCGCTCGCGCAAACCGAGCTTGATTTCGGCCTCAGTCAAAATGCCGCCCTCAAGGTACTTGTTCATCAAATCCTCGTTGGCTTCGGCAGCTGTTTCCACCATTTTGTTATGCCACTCGTCGCACTCGTCTTTAAGCTCAGCTGGAATTTCGCCGTAGGTGAAGGTCACGCCCTTATCTTCTTCGTTCCAGATAATAGCTTTCATTTTGACCAGGTCAACCAACCCTTTAAAATTTTCTTCAGCGCCGATAGGCACCTGCAAAGGAATAGGGTTAGCCTTTAAACGCGCACGCATCTGCTCGTAGACTTTAAAAAAATTGGCGCCGGTACGGTCCATTTTGTTCACAAAAGCCAAACGTGGCACTTTGTATTTATTAGCCTGACGCCATACAGTCTCAGATTGCGGCTGCACACCGCCAACAGCGCAATAAACCATACAAGCACCGTCAAGCACGCGCATCGAGCGCTCAACTTCAATGGTAAAGTCTACGTGACCCGGGGTATCAATAATATTGATGCGGTGCTCTTGATGGTTGCCCGCCATGCCTTTCCAGAAACAGGTCGTCGCTGCAGAAGTAATCGTAATGCCGCGTTCTTGCTCCTGCTCCATCCAGTCCATCGTGGCTGCGCCATCATGAACTTCACCGATTTTATGATTCACACCAGTGTAAAAAAGCACACGCTCGGTGGTCGTAGTTTTGCCTGCATCAATATGCGCCGAAATACCGATATTGCGGTAGCGTTCAATGGGAGTCTTGCGTGCCACGGTGGTAGCCTTTCTGGGTTTGCCCTACAGACCCGCATACCTCATGGGCCTGCGGGACAACTTTTGCTGCTTAGAAGCGATAGTGAGCGAACGCTTTGTTCGCTTCAGCCATACGGTGTACCTCTTCACGCTTCTTTATTGCAGAGCCACGACCTTCTGAAGCGTCAAGCAATTCACCCGCTAGGCGCGCGCCCATTGACTTTTCGCCACGCTTGCGTGCGGCTTCCTTCAACCAGCGCATTGAGAGTGCAGTACGACGAACAGGGCGCACTTCAACCGGCACTTGGTAATTTGCGCCACCGACGCGGCGCGACTTGACTTCAACCATCGGCTTTACTGAATTGATCGCAGCATTGAAAACTTCAACGGGGTCTTTTCCAGATTTCTTCTGGATTTGCTCCAAGGCACCATAAATGATGCGCTCTGCAACGGCTTTTTTGCCGGCCGTCATCAAAACGTTTACAAACTTGGAGATTTCGGTGCTTTTAAACTTCGGATCCGGCAGGATCTCGCGTTTGGGGACTTCGCGACGACGAGGCATGATTGTTTCCTCTAAAACTTCTAAAAATAGGTGAAGACTGAACGCAAGGCGAAATTACTTCGCGCCGCCAGCCTTGGGCTTTTTGGTACCGTACTTGGAACGTGACTGCTTGCGGTCTTTTACGCCAGCCGTGTCGAGCGAGCCACGAACAGTGTGATAGCGTACGCCTGGCAAATCTTTAACGCGACCGCCACGAATGAGGACTACCGAGTGCTCTTGAAGATTGTGACCTTCACCACCGATGTAGGAGATGACTTCAAAGCCATTCGTGAGACGGACTTTACAAACTTTACGAAGCGCTGAGTTTGGCTTCTTGGGGGTCGTGGTGTACACGCGGGTGCAAACGCCACGCTTTTGCGGGCAGTTTTGCATGGCCGGGACTTTACTCTTGACCTTGATTTTTGCGCGTGGTTTACGCAACAACTGATTAATGGTTGGCATTTTTAAATCCGCTCACTGAATTGTTTCCTGCTTGAAGGCGCGTCTTTGCAGACGGCTTCAGGTTCATTTACAGGGCTTTGGTTTACGTCCTATATCGCGGAATTGAATCCTAAATACGGGAAAGCCCAACATTATACAAATTGAATCGGCCTGCCGTCAAGTGCAGGATGACCCTTCATTACAAACTTCAGCCAACGCACGGATCGACATTCACCCAAACTATCGATCCGTGCTTTTCAAAGCATGCTAACTGTACTCACTAAGCTACTTGCTCGACCTCGTCCTTGGCTTCTGAAGCATCGTCGAAACCAAAGCTGATGCCGCTGGATGCCGCTGGAATACGAGCAATCTTGCGGCGCGCGCGATGGAAGGCCAGACCCGTACCCGCTGGAATCAAGCGACCCACAATTACGTTCTCTTTTAACCCACGCAGTTCGTCGCGTTTGCCCATGATTGCGGCTTCGGTAAGTACCCGTGTGGTTTCTTGGAACGATGCTGCCGAAATGAACGAATCGGTCGACAAACTGGCTTTGGTAATACCCAGCAGCATGTGGTTATACATGGCTGGTTTCTTGCCCTCTTTAACAACCCGATCGTTTTCCTGAAGCACATCGGCGCGCTCGAGCTGCTCGCCCAAAATGAATCGGGTATCACCGTTATCGACAATAATCACGCGGCGCAGCATCTGACGCACGATTACCTCGATATGCTTGTCGTTAATCTTCACACCTTGCAAGCGATACACATCCTGCACTTCGTCGGTAATGTACCGTGCCAACGCCTCTACGCCCTGCAGTTTCAGAATGTCATGAGGGTCAGCTGGGCCATCAACAATTGATTCGCCTTTATTCACCACTTGGCCATCATGCGCCGTCACGTGCTTATCTTTCGGAATCAAATACTCGTGGGCAATACCATCAAAGTCTGTAATCACCAGACGCTGCTTGCCCTTGGTATCTTTGCCGAAAGAAACAGTGCCAGTTACTTCAGCCAGTAAGCCCGCATCTTTCGGCGAGCGGGCTTCGAACAGCTCGGCCACACGCGGCAAACCACCGGTAATGTCACGGGTCTTCGACGACTCTTGCGGAATACGCGCCATCACTTCGCCAACACCGACTTGCTGACCATTTTTAACCGTAATAATCGAACCGATCTGGAAGGTGTAATTCACGGGCGTATCAGAATTCGCCTGCTTGATATCCTTGCCATTAGCGTCGATTAATTTCACCGCAGGCCGCAACCCTTTGCTGGTAACTGAACCACGACGTTTCGGGTCAATTACAACTAGGCTCGAAAGACCGGTTGTATCGTCGATCTGTTTCGCAACAGTGATGCCTTCTTCAACGTTTTCAAAACGGACTTCACCTGCATATTCCGTAATGATCGGACGGGTGTGTGGATCCCAAGCGGCTAGCGTCAAACCAGCCTTGATCTTCGCACCTTCTTTTACCATTAACGTCGCGCCATACGGCACTTTGTGACGCTCACGCTCACGACCGTTTTCTTCGGTAATGATGAGTTCGCCGTTACGCGCAATCACAATCACTTCGTTGCGCGCATTGACAACATGACGCATACCCGGTGAGAAACGGATGACGCCCGAGGATTTTGCTTCAACACTCGATGCCACCGCATTACGCGATGCCGCGCCGCCGATGTGGAAAGTACGCATGGTTAACTGCGTGCCCGGCTCACCGATCGACTGTGCAGCAATCACACCCACCGCCTCACCCACGTTGACCAACGCACCACGACCCAAATCACGGCCATAACACTTGGCACACAACCCAAAACGCGTGTCGCAAGTCAGTGGCGTACGAACTTTGACTTCATCAACGCCGGACGCGTCGATGATGTCCATCACGTCTTCATCAATCATCTCATTCGCACCGAGCAGAACTGCCCCGGTATCGGGGTGGACCACTTCCAGCGACGTCATACGGCCCAGAATACGTTCACGTAGGGCCTCTACAACCTCACCACCCTCAACCAACGCTTTAACAACAAGCCCGTTGGTGGTGTGGCAGTCATCTTCCGTCACTACCAAGTCTTGCGTGACGTCGACCAAGCGACGTGTCAGGTAACCCGAGTTGGCTGTCTTCAATGCCGTATCGGCCAAACCTTTACGCGCACCGTGGGTCGAGATGAAGTACTGCAACACATTCAGGCCTTCACGGAAATTCGCCGTGATCGGCGTCTCGATGATTGAGCCATCCGGCTTCGCCATCAAACCGCGCATACCCGCCAATTGGCGGATTTGTGCAACCGATCCGCGCGCACCGGAGTCGGCCATCATATAGATCGCGTTAAACGATTCCTGTGTCGTCTCAACACCATCACGGGTGGTCACAGGCTCTTTACCCAGCTGATCCATCATGGCTTTGGCCACTTGGTCACCAGCACGACCCCAAATATCGACCACCTTGTTATACCGCTCGCCTTGCGTGACCAGACCCGAGGTGTACTGAGCCTCAATCTCTTTAACTTCTTTTTCTGACGCCGCAATAATGTCTTTCTTTTGCGGTGGGATCAGCATGTCGTCAATCGAAATCGACAGGCCGGCTCGAGTTGCATAGGTGAATCCGGTGTACATCAATTGATCAGTGAAAATGACGGTCTCGCGAATACCGCAGCGACGGAACGCAGCGTTGATGATTTTCGAGATTTCTTTTTTCTTCAGCGATTTGTTGATGTAAGTAAAAGGCAGACCTTGCGGCAAGATTTCCGACAAAATAGCACGGCCAACCGTGGTCTCGTAGCGCGTTACACGCGAGATGATTTCGCCCTTCTCGTCTTTGTCTGTTTCCTTAATGCGAACCGTTACTTTCGCGTTCAAGGCCACGTTTCCTGACTGATAAGCGCGCAATGCTTCCGACACGTTGATAAACATCGTGCCCTCGCCCATCGCGTTCACCCGCTCGCGGGTCATGTAGTACAAACCCAGCACGATATCTTGGGACGGCACAATTGACGGTTCACCCGAAGCAGGGAACAAAATATTGTTCGACGCCAACATCAAGGTGCGACATTCCATCTGCGCTTCGAGCGAGATGGGAACGTGGACCGCCATTTGGTCACCGTCAAAGTCGGCGTTAAACGCGGCACAAACTAGCGGATGCAATTGAATTGCCTTGCCTTCAATCAGCACCGGCTCAAACGCCTGAATTCCTAAGCGATGCAGCGTTGGCGCGCGGTTCAACATCACTGGATGCTCGCGAATCACGTCTTCCAAAATATCCCATACGACTGGATTTTCGTTTTCGACTTCGCGCTTGGCAGCCTTGATGGTGCCCGCAATGCCCAATACTTCAAGCTTGTGGAATACAAACGGCTTGAACAATTCCAGCGCCATTTTCTTTGGCAGACCGCATTGATGCAGCTTCAGTGTGGGGCCGACCACGATTACGGAACGACCGGAATAATCGACGCGTTTACCGAGCAAATTCTGGCGGAAACGGCCCGACTTACCCTTAATCATATCGGCAAGCGATTTCAACGCGCGCTTGTTAGCACCCGTCATGGCCTTACCGCGACGACCGTTATCGAGCAGCGAATCGACCGCTTCTTGCAGCATGCGCTTTTCGTTACGAACGATAATTTCCGGCGCCTTCAACTCTAACAAACGCTTCAAGCGATTGTTACGGTTAATCACGCGGCGATACAGATCATTCAAATCCGATGTCGCAAAACGGCCACCATCCAGCGGCACCAACGGACGCAAATCCGGAGGCAATACTGGCAGCACTTCCATCACCATCCAGTCAGGCTTGATACCTGATTTGGAGAACGCCTCAAGCACTTTCAAACGCTTGGCGATTTTCTTGATTTTGGCTTCAGATCCCGTGTTACCCAAATCTTTGTGCAACTGTTCCATCTCGTGCGGCAAATCGAGTTTGCGCAGCAGATCACGAATACCTTCGGCGCCCATCAAGGCAGTGAATTCGTCGCCGTATTCCTCAACTTTGGCGAGGTAATCGTCTTCCGTCAACAACTGACGGCGCTGGAGTGGCGTCATGCCACCATCGGTCACCACAAACGCTTCAAAATACAAAACGCGTTCGATATCGCGCAGGGTCATATCGAGCACCATGCCTAAGCGTGACGGCAGCGATTTCAGGAACCAGATATGCGCCGTAGGTGAGGCCAATTCAATGTGGCCCATGCGCTCGCGACGCACTCGCGATAACGTGACTTCAACGCCACACTTTTCGCAGATGACACCACGATGCTTGAGGCGCTTATATTTGCCGCACAAACATTCGTAATCTTTAATGGGGCCAAAAATTTTGGCGCAAAACAAACCATCGCGTTCAGGCTTGAACGTACGATAGTTAATCGTTTCCGGCTTTTTTACTTCACCGTAAGACCACGAACGAATCTTTTCCGGGCTAGCAAGCCCGATTTTGATCGCATCGAATTCTTCTTCTACGGTAACTTGCTTGAATAGATCTAATAGCGCTTTCATGATTTCTCCAGATGGTTGTCTGATTAGCAATTTCGTTGTCTTTACCCCAAAAAAACATCTAGCTTTGCTAGTGATTTTTTGGAAGTTAAACTCGGCAAAAGTAGGTTTTTACTTTTGCCGACCCACTTAATTCCTTACCAGATCAATATCAATCGCTAACGAACGGATTTCCTTGACCAACACGTTGAAAGATTCCGGCATACCGGCTTCGATCTTGTGCTCGCCCTTGACAATGTTTTCGTACACTTTGGTGCGGCCCAACGTATCGTCGGACTTCACGGTCAGCATTTCCTGCAGCGTGTACGACGCGCCATAAGCTTCCAGCGCCCACACTTCCATCTCACCGAAGCGCTGGCCACCGAACTGCGCCTTACCACCCAATGGCTGCTGGGTCACCAGCGAGTACGGGCCAGTCGAACGGGCGTGCATTTTGTCATCGACTAAATGGTGCAGTTTCAGGATGTGCATATAGCCTACTGTCACATTTCGCTCAAACGCTTCACCGGTACGGCCATCAAACAATACTGCCTGGGTTTTGGTCGGCGTTAATTGCAGACGCTTGGTGGTTTCATCGTCGTAGGCTAAGTCGAGCATGGCGCGGATTTCAACTTCGGTCGCACCGTCAAAGACGGGGGTCGCGAACGGCACGCCTTTGGTCAAGTTCTGCGCCATTTCCATGACTTCGACTTCCGACATCAGCGACAAATCCTCTTTCTTGCCGCTGTTGTTGTAAACCTTGTCGAGGAACTTGCGAATCTTCTGCTCACCTTCGTGCGCTTTCAGCATCGCGCCAATTTTGTGACCCAGGCCTTTTGCCGCCCAGCCCAAATGGGTCTCAAGAATCTGTCCCACGTTCATGCGTGATGGCACGCCCAGCGGGTTCAGCACGATATCCATTTGGGTGCCGTCTGCCATGAATGGCATGTCTTCTATAGGCACGATTTTCGAGATCACACCCTTGTTACCGTGGCGTCCGGCCATCTTGTCGCCAGGCTGCAGGCGACGCTTGACGGCCACATACACCTTGACCATTTTTTGCACGCCCGGCGGCAGCTCGTCACCTTGCGTCAGCTTGCGCTTCTTCTCTTCAAACGCTTTATCGAACTCTTTACGAGTCAATTCCAGCGCTTCCTTCTGCGATTCGAGCGCACGCGCATCGTCGTCTTCAGTCAGGCGAATATCAAACCAGTCGTGGTGCGGCAGATCTTCCAAATAAGCTTTGGTAATCTTCGCGCCTTTTACGATTTTCTTCGGCCCGCCTTTGGCGATTTTGCCAATGAGCGTCTTCTCGATACGCTGGAACAAATCCTGCTCAACAATTCTCAACTGATCGGCCAAGTCTTTCTTGTAGTCTTTCAGTTGATCGTCAATGATTTGTTGCGCACGTTTGTCGCGCACGATACCTTCGCGCGTGAACACTTGCACGTCAATCACGGTGCCGGAAATGCCCGACTGCACCCGCAGCGATGTGTCTTTAACGTCTGACGCCTTTTCACCGAAAATTGCGCGCAGCAATTTTTCTTCCGGCGTTAATTGCGTTTCGCCTTTTGGTGTGACTTTACCAACCAGCACATCACCGGCTTCAACTTCGGCACCGATGTAGATAATGCCGGACTCATCCAGTCGACCCAACATGCGCTCGGACAAGTTTGAGATATCGCGGGTGATCTCTTCCGGGCCCAATTTCGTGTCGCGCGCCACGATCGACAACTCTTCAATATGGATTGAGGTGTAGCGATCTTCCGCCACGATACGCTCGGAAATCAAAATCGAATCTTCAAAGTTGTAGCCGTTCCATGGCATGAACGCGACCAGCAAATTCTGCCCCAAGGCTAATTCACCCATGTCAGTCGATGCACCGTCTGCAATCACGTCACGCTTGGCGATGATGTCACCGACGCGAACCAACGGTCGCTGGTTAATATTGGTGTTTTGATTCGAACGCACGTATTTGACGAGGTTGTAAATATCAACACCCGCTTCACCAGCTTGTGTTTCGTTGTCGTTGACGCGCACCACAACACGGCCCGCATCGACAAAATCAACCCGACCACCGCGACGCGCCATTACGGCCGTGCCCGAATCGAGTGCCACGGTACGCTCAATACCGGTTCCGACTAATGATTTCTCGGCACGCAGACATGGCACCGCCTGGCGCTGCATGTTCGAGCCCATCAAAGCGCGGTTCGCGTCGTCGTGTTCGAGGAACGGAATCAGAGAAGCCGCAACCGAGACGATTTGTGCAGGTGCAACGTCAATGTATTCAATCTTGTCCGGCGTGGCCAAAGTGAATTCATTGTGATGACGGCAGCTCACCAATTCATCCGTGAACTTACCTGACTTGTCGATTTCCGCATTCGCTTGGGCGATCACGTATTTGCCCTCTTCAATCGCGGACAAATAGTCAATTGCCGTCGCCATTTTGCCGTTTTCAACTTTACGATACGGCGTTTCAATAAAGCCATATTCATTGACACGCGCATACAATGCGAGCGAGTTAATCAGACCAATGTTTGGTCCTTCCGGCGTTTCGATCGGACACACGCGACCATAGTGAGTTGGATGCACGTCACGCACTTCAAAGCCAGCACGTTCGCGCGTCAAACCACCTGGGCCTAACGCGGATACGCGACGCTTGTGGGTGATTTCAGAAAGCGGATTGGTCTGATCCATGAACTGCGAAAGCTGACTGGAACCGAAGAACTCCTTGATCGCCGCCGATACGGGCTTGGCATTAATCAAATCATGCGGCATCAAGTTTTCGCTTTCTGCTTGCGAAAGACGCTCACGCACCGCACGCTCAACACGCACGAGACCTGAACGGAATTGGTTTTCAGCCAGTTCGCCGACAGAGCGGATACGACGATTTCCCAAATGGTCAATGTCGTCAATCTCGCCGCGGCCATTGCGCAGCTCAACCAAAATCTTGATCACGGCCACGATGTCTTCGGTCGATAGCGTCATCGAGCCCGTCAAGCCATCGCGGGCAATGCGGCGGTTGAACTTCATGCGACCCACATCCGATAAATCGTAGCGGTCTTCGGAGAAGAACAAGCCTTGGAATAATGCATTCACCGAGTCTTCAGTCGGTGGCTCGCCCGGCCGCATCATGCGATAAATGGCGACTTTCGCGTTCAGGGCGTCCACGGTTTCATCTACGCGCAAGGTCGAGGAAATGTATGCGCCCTGATCGAGGTCATTGGTGTAAATCGTATAAAGCGTTTCAACGCCCGCATCAATCAGTTTACGCAAAGACACTTCAGTCAATTCTTCGTTTGCGTTCGCGACAATTTCACCTGTTTCGGTGTTTACGATGTTGGTCGCCAATACGCGTCCAATCATGTAGTCGTCGTTAACAGTCAGACGTTTCATTTTCGCGGCTTCCATGTCGCGAATATGCTTGGCTGTAATACGCTTGTCTTTCTGGACAATCACTTTGCCGTCTTTTGAAGCGATGTCAAACCGCGCGGTTTCACCTTTAAAGCGCTCTGGCACCAGCTCTAATTCAATCTCACCTTTTTTAGTGATATGGAATTCATCGAACGCAAAGAATTCGCGCAGGATTTGATCAGGTGAATAGCCCAACGCTTTGAGCAGAATCGTGACCGGCAATTTGCGGCGACGATCCACGCGGAAATACAAATAGTCTTTTGGGTCAAATTCGAAGTCGAGCCAAGAGCCACGATACGGAATCACGCGTGCGGAGAACAACAGCTTGCCGGACGAGTGGGTCTTGCCGCGATCATGCTCAAAAAATACGCCCGGCGAACGATGCAATTGCGAGACGATGACACGCTCGGTGCCGTTAATCACAAACGAGCCGTTTTGGGTCATGAGCGGAATTTCGCCCATATACACTTCTTGTTCTTTTAATTCTTTTACGGTCGGCTTGGAGGCCTCGCGATCCATAATAACCAACCGCACCTTGGCACGCAATGGCGAAGCATAAGTGAGGCCGCGCTGCTGGCATTCGAGCACATCAAACGGCGGCTGGCCGAGCGCGTAGCTCACGTACTCAAGACGCGCGAATTGGTTATGGCTGACAATCGGAAATACCGAGCTGAATGCGGATTGCAAGCCCTGCATTGCGCGGCTGGTGCCGGCGATTTCAGCTTGCAAAAATTCAGCGTAAGAGTTGAGCTGGGTGGCCAACAAAAATGGCACATCAAGCATGCTGGCGCGTTTCGCGAAGCTTTTGCGAATGCGTTTTTTCTCGGTAAAGGTGTAAGACGTGGGCTGGGACATCGTGATCTCCGAACGTTGTGGAATGGCACGAATTTAGGTGGCTTACGCGGCGGTTTTTTCGTCGGGAAATTCACTTCGATTCGCAATTTCGCAGCATGCAGATGGTGATCTGTGGCTGCGCCAATGTTCTTCGACTGGCGCCATCGGTGGTTTGATGGCGTCAATTTGGTGAAGGGCCGCTACCCTTCTATGGCGGACAGCAACCGGGCGGTTGCTCGACCAAATCGTCTTCTGCAGTCGTACAGAAGACAAAGCGAAACATCGTGATTGAAAAACAAACACTATCGATGCTTTGCTTTGGCTTCTGAGCGCAATTGATGATTAACAAACCAAAACTGTGCTCAAAAATACATTGACAAACCCAAGCACTGGTGCGGCGTTTCGGGCATTTATGCCTGATATGGCTCGCTGATACTAGGGTTTAAATTTTCTACTATCACAAGTGATGGTACTGAAACGAGCTCCCGCAGTGGACAAATCCGCTGCGGGAGCCGATCTTGCTATTTTATTTTCGTTGGCAAAAATTCATTTGCCACAAAAAATTACTTCAATTCAGCTTTAGCGCCGGCGTCGGTAAGCTTCTTGAGGATCGCGTCTGCGTCAGCTTTGTTAGCACCTTCTTTAACTGCTTTTGGTGCGCCCTCAACCAATGCCTTGGCTTCAGCCAAACCGAGACCGGTGATTTCGCGAACAGCCTTAATCACGTTGATCTTGTTTGCGCCGAAATCAACCAGCATGACGTTGAATTCAGTTTTCTCTTCAACAACGGCAGCAGCGGCACCACCAGCCGGGCCGGCCATCGACATTGCTGCAGCCGATACGCCAAACTTCTCTTCAATTGCTTTGACGAGGTCGTTAAGATCCATGACCGACATGGTGTCAAGTGAGGCTAAAAATGCGTCTTTATCAAATGCCATGATGTATTTCCTTAATTAATATTGAGTGATGAAATTATCGCGATAGATTTGGGTAGAAATCTTAGGCTGCGGGTGCAGCTTCAACAGCCACTTCAGCAACAGGCGCCTCAACAGCGGGGCCTGCTTTCTTTTCGGCAATAGCGGCCAACACGCGGGCAAACCCTGAGATGGGCGACTGCATGAGACCCAGCAATTGTGCCAACAACACTTCTTTGCTTGGAATATTAGCGAGCGATTGAACTGCTGCCTTATCCAAAACTTTGCCGTTGTAAACACCTGCTGTAATGACAAATTTTTCATTGCCTTTCGCAAAGTCATTGACGACTTTTGCGGCCGCCACGGCGTCTTCCGAAAAACTATAAATCAACGGACCAACCATATGCGACTGTGCAACTTCAAAACTTGTCCCCGCTACTGCACGCTGCGCCAAAGTATTCTTCAGCACACGCAGATACACGCCTTTAGCGCGCGCATCTGTGCGCAGCTTGGTCAAATTTGCTACCGTTGTCCCGCGATATTCAGCAAGCACCATCGTTTGGGCTTTCGCGACCTTGGCCGCGACTTCCGCAACGACTTCCTTCTTACCATCTAGACTCAAACTCACGTTTGATCTCCTTTACGTTGATGAATGAATTCCATCTTCATGGATTCACAATCACAGCGACCTTTGTACGGAGACTCAACCACCACTCGATTTACTGAGCAGCTAACCAAATCTTGACTGGGGACCGCCATCTGCGTAGGTTTGAACGGCACTTAAACGATACTTTGTTTGATTTCCGCTCTCATTAAGCTTTTCAACACCTACGGTCTTTGACGACCCCATGCGATCAATTCGTAGCCCGCATGGGCCCAAAGAACTGCCTTCGCCGACATCGACAAAGGGCTTGATTCTGCAAATTACTGTTGCTGTGTGGACTGTGCCGCGAAGGAACCGGCATCTACCCGCACGCCTACGCCCATCGTGCTCGACAAGGAAACTTTGCGAAGATATACACCCTTGGACGAGGCGGGCTTGGCTTTGTTTACTGCTTGCACGAGGCTGTTCAAATTCTCAGTCAACGCATCAATCGGGAACGAAGCGCGACCAATCGTACATTGCACAATTCCGGCTTTGTCAGCGCGATATTGAACTTGACCGGCACGTGCATTCTTCACAGCCAGTTCCACGTTCGGCGTAACTGTGCCAACTTTTGGATTGGGCATCAAACCACGTGGGCCGAGTACTTGGCCCAGTGCGCCCACGACGCGCATCGCGTCCGGGGTGGCGATGACAATATCAAAATCCATGAAGCCGCCCTTGATGCGCTCTGCTAGGTCTTCGAACCCAACAATATCGGCACCGGCATCCAGCGCTTTTTTAGCGTTTTCGCCCTGCGCAAACACCGCAACGCGAACCGTTTTACCGGTTCCTCGCGGCAACACCACCGAGCCACGAACCGCTTGGTCAGATTTCTTGGCATCAATACCCAAGTTGATCGCAACGTCAACAGATTCGTCAAACTTGGCGGTGGCTGTTTTCTTAACGAGCTCCAGTGCGTCAGCGACCGCATAGGCTTTATTTACATCTACCAGGCCTGCAATTTTTTGCAGGCGTTTAGCAATCTTGGCCATTATCGAACTCCTTCAACATCAATACCCATCGAGCGGGCGCTACCAGCGATTGTGCGAACGGCGGCATCCATATCGGCCGCGGTCAAATCAGGCATTTTTGTTTTCGCGATTTCTTCCGCTTGCGCGCGCGTTAACTTGCCGACCTTATCGGTGTGCGGTGTTTTGCTGCCCTTGTCTACTTTGGCCGCCTTCTTGATCAGAATCGACGCAGGGGGCGTCTTCATGATGAAGGTGAATGATTTATCCGCAAACGCGGTAATCACGACGGGGATGGGTAGACCCGGCTCCAGCTTCTGTGTTTGCGCATTGAATGCTTTACAGAATTCCATGATATTCAAACCACGCTGGCCTAGTGCGGGACCGATTGGCGGCGATGGATTCGCCTTTCCAGCCGGCACTTGCAGCTTGATGTAGCCGATGACTTTCTTTGCCATTTACTTTCTCCTTGGGTACTCGCGGCAGCGGCTTAAAAATTAAGCGCTGCCTCCCCGACTAAATTAACGACTGATTAACCAGGATGCGCCTGGACGCTTGTGCATAAAACTACAAAACTAGTTACTGCTTTTCAACCTGTCCGAAATCCAGTTCAACTGGCGTGGGACGACCGAAAATCAGCACCGACACGCGGATTTTTGACTTGTCGTAATTTACATCCTCGACTGCACCGTTGAAATCGGTAAATGGACCATCCTTGACCCGGACATTCTCACCAATTTCAAACAATATTTTCGGCTTCGGCTTCTCAACACCCTCTTTTACTTGGTTGAGAATGGCATCCACTTCTTTTTGCGAAATAGGCGTCGGCTTATTGCCGACACCACCCACAAATCCGGTGACTTTCGGTGTGGATTTCACCAAATGCCAAGACTCATCTGTCATTTCCATTTGCACCAAAATATAGCCTGGAAAGAAGCGGCGCTCTGACAACGCTTTGGCACCCTTCTTCATTTCCACAACTTCTTCGGTCGGCACCAACACATCGCCAAATTTCTCCGGCATTCCGGAACGGCGAATGCGCTCAATAAGCGCCGCTTGAATACTTTTCTCTTGGCCAGAGTAGGCGTGAACCACGTACCAACGCATCGTCATTTAGCCACCGGTGCCAATAAATTTAGAAATCGCAAATGTGAGGCTCCAGTCTACCGCCCACAAAAAAATCGCCATCACAAACACAAATACAAAAATCACGCCTGTCGATTGCAGAGTTTCTTTACGCGAAGGCCAGACGACTTTTTTCGCCTCATCAACCGATTCACCCGCGTAAGTTGCGAATTCACGTCCCGGCGCACTAAACCAACCTACGAGTCCCGCGACTACAAACAGGCCAAGCATCGCGCCAACGCGAGCAATCATCGGCTTGTCTGCCAATAAATAGAACGCGGCCAGCCCTCCGATGAGGATAAGCACCGCTACCACCATCTGTATTTTGTCTTTCATCCGAATCCACTTTGGGGCAAAACAAATTGATGCAACTGGTTCGACATTTACACCCTATCTACGTCGATCAACGTTGCCAAAATAAGCGCTTACTATCCCCAATGATCAAACTAATGGGGCATATCAAAATCTGGCAGGCCAGGAGGGCCTCGAACCCCCAACCTACGGTTTTGGAGACCGTTACTCTGCCAATTGAGCTACTGGCCTATTCGGATTGGCTTTTCGCCTACTGCGCGTTTCGAGTTGGCAACTGCGATGCTCGCCGTATAAACCATACGGCTGTGCTTCTCGTTGCTAACTCGAAACGCTCGCTACGGCGCTAAGCCAATCCTCTACTACTCTTTACAAACTACAAAAGCTTTTATCAAACACCAAACCTATTACTTCACAATCTTGGACACGACACCGGCACCGACGGTACGGCCGCCTTCGCGAATCGCGAAGCGCAGACCATCCTCCATCGCAATCGGGGCAATCAGTTGCACCACGATCTTGACGTTGTCGCCAGGCATCACCATTTC